>CBDUKG010000025.1:0-30289 GCA_965367745.1 uncultured Flavobacteriaceae bacterium
CTAATAAATAATCGCGGTACGCAATTATACCAGCTAATGTTAGGTTTCTCGGATTGTCTTCTGGTTCTGATTGAAAAATATTTAGTTCTGGTTCTTCAAGTGCTAAATCTGTACATTCACAACTAGTGTCATCAACAGGGTCTTCAACAACTGGATCATCACCGTTTAAAGTATCAATTAACCATTGCGGTAAATCCTTGCAAACAATATTTGTACATATAATTTCTTTCGTTTCTTTATTAATAAGTTCTATGGTTATACAAATTTCAGTTGGACTAAAACCTTCATGAATAATACCGCCATAATTATGATCAATAACTTCATCAAATCCATCACTATAATTAACAGAGTGAACACAGCCCCAATCTATATTGGTTTTAACAAAGTATTGCGTTAAATCAATACCGCCTAAAACTTGAGCCATATACGCCATATTCATAGCTTGAAAAGCAGCTACCTGAACAATAGTTGGATTTTCTTCGGCTTGTGGTAGAAAAGTTAGAATATCGGATAAGGCTTGCTCGTCAAAATCTTCACAATTAGGTGTTAATATTACAATTTCAGCTACGGGATCTTCATAAGCATACATCTTAGATGTAATTTCTTTTGGAATATCTAAACAAAAATCTACATAACAAAGTTGAGTTTTAGTTTCTTTATCATACAACTCAAAAGCGATACAAGTTTTATGTGGAATACCCATCATTTTTCCTAATCCCGGTTTAGCATATTCAAAATAATGTTCTTGATATGGTATATTACTTGGTGCCTCAATTTCTTGATGAAAATAATCCCAATTTAAAATAGTTTTCACTTCATAGTTGCTTGGATCTAAACCTCCAGTAATTTGTTCTAAATATAAATTAGCTGCGGTATCAATATTAGAAATTCTAATTAAAAAAGGATTTTCAGGGTTAGGTTGAGAAAGGCTTAGTGTGTTTTTTAAATCAGACTCGTCCGCAAACAGACAATTTATATCTTCTTCTGTACCTCCTTTTTCTTGACCTCTATTTTGAGTGGTGACGGTAAATGTTCCAATTTTCACAAAAGGATTTTTTCCTGATTTGTACGGATTATCGTTAAAAGTAACAGGCTTTATACTCCAAACATATTGTGTGTCTTCATCTGGCATATCAATATCTGTTGGCCAGTTAAACTGTGTGCCTGCCATTATTTCTTCTTCAACTAATGGATAATTTACATCAAATGCACGTGCGGGAGTTTGTTTGTCTTTAACTTCAGTAATTGCAATAATATATTTTACGCCTTCATCACCAGGTGGAGTAGGTGCAATTGGTGACCATGTAAATATGGTAGAAGGTAAGTTTTGTGCTAAAATAGTAGTGTTTTCAATAGGGAAAATTAATTCAGGTAATTGATAATCTGTGATTATCATTGGTTTACAAATATTTTCTTGTCGCGTTAATACATTTCCTTTTAAATCTACCAATGATACACAAAATGAGTACATCCCAGCTGGTAATAAACCAGTTTGAAGAACCGTTTTTTCTATGTTTCCATAAAATTTTAAGGCATTGTATGGTACAATTTCATCAGCTAAAAAAGTTTCAGAACCAAAAGGCAAATACATTATGGGCATTTGACTTGTATTTGTTTCAACAACTAAATCGCCATCTTTATAAATTTTAGTTTGAATTTTGTATTCAAAATCCTCAAATTTTTCATTGCTGTTCACAATGGTAAGTATTGCTAACTCAGTTCTATCAACCCATTCAGAAATCTGAGGGTTTGGATTTGGGTCAACATTTAAGCTAACTTTAATTTCTTGAGCAAAAAGAGTTGAGAAGGCACTTAGTGCTATTGCGAGAAAGATATATATGTTTTTCATAATTTTCAATTTTAAAAATTTTGTAATAAGGCAAATTGCATTCTATGCTCATTTGTAATTGCGTTTGGTTTTCTTGAACCGTACTTATAATTATTTAATCTATATGAAGCATTAAATTGCAGCTTCTTAGTTATTTTATATTTTGCTTTTAAACGCATACTAAATCTATGGTCGGTAGTGAAGTTATCTCGTGTAATATTTGCAAGGTTAAACCCTAATGAAGGACTTAATTTTTTGTCGAAAAACTTGTAACTAACGGTGGTTCCGTAGTTACTCATTTTTATAGTGCTTGTAGGCATTTCATTATTAAAAAACAGTCCAATAAAATTAATATTTAAAGGCATTTCTTTAAACATTAAATTATAATTTAAGCTAAAATTTTTCGACGTTGTTGCCACAAAAGCACTGCTAATTGCATCAAATTGATCAAAAATAGTTAAGCTACCGTTTGCATTAATTTGATGATTTATTGTTAAAGTTTCAAAAATATAGGATGGTGATAATGAAAAAGAATTATTTATCATCTCCACTCTAATTATATTGTTTATTTCGTTGTTGTTAAATCCAAAATTTGAATAATTTGCATTGATTGAAAAAGCTTCACTTATTTGAGAAAAGACATTAATAGTACTAATTACGCGCTTTGTGCTTTGCAAGTTGGTGTTCTGAACATTGTTTGTTCTAATTCCAAACATACCGTTAATAGATGTTTTGTCCTTAAATAATTTAAAGCTGGATCTTACTTTATAGTCTAAAATATCTTTTTCAATATTTCTATAACCTACAGGCACAAATCCAGGACCAATGTATTTTACTTCGCCTCCAATTGTGAATTTTTTTGATATCCAATCAATTGATGAAACGTGAGAAATATCAGCATTACTTGATGCATTTACTGAAATAATATCACTTAAAGATTCAATAATAGCATCATCTATGGTAAAAGTGTTGTTTAAATTACTTGTAAATATAGAAGCTGCGGTTTCTGTTTTAAACAATAATTTTTCTTTAATTTTTAATTCTATTAAAGGTGAAATAGTAATTCCTTCAATAGGATCATCATATAATGGAGTATTGATTACAGAATTAACATCGTCTTTTACTTTTACAAAGTTTAAAGTAAATTTTGGGCCATCAATTTTACCATAACCAATTCTTGTTGCTATAATTTTTTGTTTATAGGCTCCAACAATGTTAAACATAGCATCAGATTCTATAGCTCTTTGTGAAAGTCCATAATTTGCAGAAAAAATAAATTTCCCAGGATTTAAATCCATTCCAATTCCAAAAATTGGCGTATCTCCTGTTGATAATGATGAGTAATTAGGTGTTTGTGAACCCAAATAACTTTTTATCCATTTATATTCTGGATTTATGCTAATATCATTTTTAGGATTTTGGATAAAATCGATTAAATTTTCTTCGGGTAATGAAGGTAAATTGTACAGTGTTTTTTGGTTACTAATATTTATTCCAAATGGAATAGATAAGTATTCTCCAATTTGAAGTGTAGCATTTGCATTAAGCCTTAATTCGTTCTCTGGGTATTTTGGTCTAAAAGTTGGAAAATTTTCTTCGGAATAATTATACGTATCAAAGAAAAGCCCAATATTTCCATTAAAAGTTACCTGCTGCTCCTTTTGCTGAGAATACATACAACCACTTGAAATAATAAAAATTAAGGCTAAAATATAATTTATAGGTTTCATTAATTAGATTGTTTTTATGTATATAAATTTCTTCCTAAAATTGTTACCTATTTTTTTGAACAATTTTATAAATAAGAAAATATAACTTGTATAAAATTCAAAATAATCATTATAATTTATTCAAAGAATGGCTATTCGATGAACTATCGGTTTGGTTAGATTATTTGATTTTTTAGTTAGTTTTGAGTATGAAAATACAAAAAATAATCCAATGTGTAACATTTGTTACGGATTTGCTGAGTTTTAATTCTTTACATCTAAGGCATCGCGTAAGGCATTTCCAATAAGCATAAATGCCATAACTAAACTCATAATAGCCAATCCTGGAATTATGGCTAAATAGGCTTTTCCTAAAATAATGTAGCTGTAATGATCTTTTATCATCGATCCCCAAGAAGGAGTAGGAGGTTGTGCACCAATACCTAGAAAACTAAGTCCGCTTTCTATTAAAATTGCACCTGCAAAATTTGCTGCAGAAATTACAATTACGGGTGCCATAATATTTGGTAAAATATGTTTAAAAATAATTCTAAAGTTAGAAAATCCTAATGCTTTTGCAGCTTCAACATACTGCATTTCTTTAGCACTTAGCAATTGTCCGCGCACCACACGAGCAACTTCAACCCACATAGTTAAACCCACTGCAATAAAAACTTGCCAATATCCTTTTCCTAAAGCCAATGTTATTGCAATAACTAATAATAAGGTTGGTATAGACCAAGTAATATTAATGAGCCACATAATTAAAGCATCTATTTTTCCACCAAAATAACCGGCAATTGCGCCAATTGATATACCAATAATTAATGAAATAAAAACAGCTATAAAGCCAATAAAAAATGAAATACGTGTGCCAATTAACATTCTACTTAATAAATCTCTACCATATTTATCTGTACCTAAATAGAATTTTTTAGTAGTAATAAATTCTGAAATATTTTTCCCTTGAAAAGTTTCTAAAGGGTAGGTTTTAATATCACTTTCAATATTGTTTTCTGTAAAAGTATGTATTGTTAAAGTTGTAGCCGAACTGCTGTACTTAGAAATTGGAATATTAATATCTGATTGTTCTTTACCAAAAAACGTTTTATTGAAAAAGGATTGATTTTTTGATGTTTTAGAAGGAATTGTGAGCATTAAAACTTCAAAACCAGGTTTTTTAGAATGAATTTCTAAATGCATTTGGTTAGCGTTATTGCTATTATCTGGAGCTAAAACGTACGCAAAAATAGCTATAAAACCACAAACAACTATAAACCAAAAACTAAGCACTCCAGAAGTGTTTTTTTTAAACCTCTGGAGTGCTAATGCTGTTAACGAATTTGTTGTTTTCAAGAGATATAACTTTAATCAACCGTAAAGTTACAACTTTTAAAAATTAATTTTTAACTAAATGATGTTGCGGTTTCAATTTTAGCTCATTTAAAATATTTAAAGCTTCATCCACATAAATATCTTTTTTTAAGTTTTTATGCCAAGCAGTACGTTTATCTGCTAAATCTTTATCAGCTTCAATTATAGGAAGCTCATACAATGGCGAATTAAATGTTAAATTGGTTGTAAAATCTCTAATAGATTTAAATTTTGAAGATTCATCTTTATTCTTTTCAATGTCTTTTTGATAGGCATCTAAACTCAAATAAATAAGTGTATCATCTTGAGATTTTTTTAACCATTTAGCATTTTCATCTATAAGTTTAAAATTATTGTTACTGGCAACTCTTTTTTTACTATTGTTAATTGCAACATTGAAATTTTCATATTTATTCCATAAAGTATAATTTGCTTCAGGTACTTTGTCGTATTTTAATGGATTTGTTAAATCTCTTTCGCCAATTTCCATATATGAAAACCTGTCTGGTAGCATAATATCTGAATGTACACCTTCTAGTTGGGTTGAGCCACCATTAATTCTATAAAACTTTTGAATGGTCATTTTTAGAGCTCCAATATCTTCTTTTAAATTATGGTACCTGTTTAAGTCTAAAACACGTTGTACGGTTCCTTTCCCATAAGTTTGTTTACCACCAATAATAACTGCTCTTTTATAATCTTGCATCGCAGCCGCAAATATTTCTGAAGCAGAGGCAGAAAATTCATTTACCAAAACAACCAAAGGTCCGTCCCATTGTATTGTTGGATCAACATCTTTTAAAACTTCAGCCATTTTATCTCTAGATTTTACTTGTACTATTGGTCCTTTGTTAATAAAAAGTCCAGAAATTTCAATAGCAGTTTGCAGAGAGCCACCACCATTATTTCTTAAATCTAACACTAAACCTTCAACATTTTCTTTTTTAAGGCGTTCAATTTCCTGAATCATATCTGTTGTTGAATTGCGGTAATTTTTTTCGTCGAAATCTATATAAAATTTAGGTAAATGAATGACCCCAAATGTGCGGTTATCTTTTTTTACCACAGTAGATTTTACAAAGGTTTCTTCTAATTCCACAATATCTCTAATAATTGAGATTACTTTTGTTGAACCATCTACTTTTTTAACTGTTAGTTTTACTTCAGTTCCTTTTTTCCCTTTAATATATTGTATCGCATCTGATAAACGCATTCCAACAATACTAATTGGCTCTTCATCGCCTTGCGCAACTTTTAAAATAAGATCTTCAGCTTCTAATTCACCTTGTTTCCAAGCCGGTCCACCAGAAACTAGCTCACTTACTTTGGTATAATCATTTTTCTTTTGAAGTCTAGCTCCAATTCCTTCTAATTTTCCAGAAATATCTTGATCGAAGCCTTTTTTAGCTTCAGGGTCGTAATAGTTTGTATGTGGATCGAACTCTTTAGAAATACAATTTATATATGTTGAAAACCAATCAGTTTCATTTAATTCATCCAAACGCATAAAATACTCATCCATATTTTCCATTGTAGATTTTCTGGCTTCAATTTCGAGCGTTTCTATTGTTTTTTTCTTATAAGAAGCGTCTTTCTTTAGTTTATCTTCTTCGTCATTAAGTTTATCGTAAAGTTTAGATAATGTGCTGAATTTTAATTGTTTTTCCCAATTAAGTAGTAAATCGTTTTTAGAAGTAGCATATAATTTTGCTTCATAATCTACGTTCAAAATATCTTCAACAGTAAAATCGAAACTGTTTCTTAAAATTTCTTTATAATATAACTTGGATTCTTCTGTACGTTGCGAAAAACGTTCAAATACTAAATTAAAAAAGCTTACATCTTCTTTTTTAATCTGATCATCAAGATCATTTTTAAATTTTGAAAATTCATCTATATCAGATTGTAAAAAATACCGTTTAGTAGGATCTAAATCTTCAATAAAATTATTAAATAAATTGTTCGAAAAAGAATCGTTTATATCTTGCGGATGGTAATGCCATTGCGTTAATACATAATTAAGTATAGTTATTAAAACTTTATCTTTTGGATCTGTATTTTCAACATTTTTAAAACTTGTTGAAAAACCCAATATGAAAACTACTGGCAATAAAAATTTAAATTTTCTTATCATTATATTTTTATAAATCAATTTTATGTGAATTCTAACTACTAAAATAGTGCCATTATCTTAGAATGATGACAATTTAACTTTTTTTTATAAATTCAACCAATAAGTTTTGGTTAAATGCTATTAATTTCAAACCAAATTTATTTGGTGGCTTTTAGAGTTTACGCATTTTATAAAGCTGAATTAGCAATATTTAATAAAGTTCTATTTTAGCATGACTGGCAATTATACCTAAAAAAAACAGCAAATTATCTTTATAAAATGTTAAAGTTAAATTTATTGAAACCAGATAAAATATAGTAGCTTTGTTCTTTAAATTTAAAATATGAATAAAAGACCTTTAATTTTAGTAACCAATGATGATGGTATTACAGCTCCTGGAATACGCACTTTAATTGCTGTAATGAATGAAATTGGAGATGTAGTTGTGGTTGCGCCTGACAGTCCGCAAAGTGGTATGGGACACGCGGTTACTATAAATGAAACGTTATACTGTAATGAAATTACTGTTGATGAAGGACCACAAACCGAGTATAAATCGTCGGGAACTCCTGCAGATTGTGTAAAATTGGCAGTTAGTGAAATTTTAAAAAGAAGACCAGATTTATGTGTTTCGGGGATTAATCATGGCTCAAATTCATCTATAAATGTAATTTATTCGGGAACTATGAGTGCTGCCGTAGAAGCTGGTGTCGAAGGAATTCCCGCAATTGGTTTCTCATTATTAGATTATTCTTGGAATGCTAATTTTGAAGTTTTAAAACCTTTTATAAAACAAGTTGTTTTAAATGTACTGGAACACGGGTTGCCAGATGGAGTTGTTTTAAATGTTAATTTTCCAAAAAGTGAAACATTTAAAGGAATTAAAATATGCCGACAAGCACGTGCAAATTGGGTGGAAGAGTTTGACAAACGTATAAATCCTCAAGGTCGCGTTTACTATTGGTTAACGGGTAAATTTGTAAATATGGATAAAGGTGAAGATACCGATGAATGGGCATTGGCAAATAATTATATCTCTGTTGTACCGGTTCAGTTCGATTTAACGGCACATCATTTTATACAAAAATTAAATTCTTGGAATTTATAACTTAGCTATATGATAAAAGAAATGTTAATTGGTTTTATGGTTGGTCTAATTGCAACTGCTGTTGGCACTTTTATTTTTATCGAATTTTTTTCTTCTCGCGATTTCTACACAAGTTTAGAGTTGATTCAAGAAGGGAATTTAGAAGGAAAAGTATTGTCTTTAGGTGCAATTGCTAACTTTCTTGTGTTTTTTATTTTTCTTAAGAAAAAACAAATTTACAGAGCACGTGGTGTATTGTTTGAAACTTTCTTTATTGCGTTTTTAGTGTTATTATTAACTTTTTTTTCAAAGTAATTAACAATGAAGTATTACATAATTTCAGGAGAAGCCTCAGGAGATTTACATGGCTCAAATTTAATGAAAGCATTGTTTTTAGAAGATGAACAGGCTGAAATTAGATTTTGGGGTGGAGATTTAATGGAAGCAGTGGGTGGAACACTTGTAAAGCATTACAAAGAAAGAGCTTTTATGGGTTTTGCTGAAGTGATTACCAACCTTTCAACTGTTTTAGGGTTTATTAAATTTTGTAAAGAGGATATTTCAAAATTCAATCCGGATAAAATAATTTTTATCGACAATTCTGGGTTTAATCTTCGTATTGCAAAATGGGCAAAAGCAGCAAGTTTTCATACCATATATTATATTTCTCCTCAAGTTTGGGCAAGTAGGCCCGGCAGAGTTAAAGATATCAAAAGAGATATTGATGAAATGTATGTAATTCTTCCTTTTGTAGAAGATTTTTATAAAAAACATGATTATAAAGTAACTTTTGTAGGGCATCCTTTATTAGATGCTATTGCAAATAGAAAACAAGCTAGAGAAGCAGTTTTTAGAAAAGAAAATGAATTGGGAGAAAAGCCCATTATTGCCTTGTTACCTGGAAGCAGAAAACAGGAAATAAAGAAATTACTAGCTGTGATGTTAAAAATGGCTGATAAATTTACAGACTATCAATTTGTAATTGCGGGAGCACCAAGTCAAGATTACCAATTTTATCAACAATTTATTGGTAAAGAAAATGTAAGATTTGTAAGCAATAAGACCTACGATTTATTATCTCTTTCCTATGCAGCAATTGTAACTTCTGGAACAGCAACACTTGAAACAGCGCTATTTAAAGTGCCAGAAATTGTGTGTTATAAAACAAGCTGGCTTTCGTATCAAATAGGAAAAAGGTTGATAGACTTAAAATTTATTTCGTTGGTAAATTTAATAATGAATAAAGAAGTTGTAAAAGAATTAATTCAAAACGATTTTAATGAAATTACATTAGAAGAAGAACTTCATAAAATTTTGAACGATGACGTTCGCACTAAGATGTTTTTAAATTATTTTGATTTAGAGCGGAAATTAGGAGGAAAAGGAGCTTCACAAAAAACTGCTAAACTGATAGTGAAAAAAATTGAGGCTGTCTGAAAAATTATAGTTTTCATAAACCTCAACTTCCTTAAAAATAATTGTGAACAATAATTACTAACTCTATTTACATAGTCCTTCTAATGTATCTTCAATGTCGCCAGGGGTACTCATAATTTTCATAAATGTTCCCATAGTTAATTCTGGCCAATGCAATGCAATTCTATATTTTCCGTGCAACATAGTTGCTTTTGTTCCTTGTAAAATAATTTCATAAGGTAAAGCAGCAACATGTGCTTCTCCTATTTTTGGTAAAAATTGAGATTCACCATCTTCGGTACTTTGCAATCCAACTCCAAAAACGGCTACTTTTTCAGAAGTATAAACAAGCCTATAAACTTCAACTGTTTTTCCTTTTTTAGCAGTTAAATTAGCAGTAATAGTTTTTAAACCTTCTTCAAAAGATGAAAATTCGTTTAAAGTAACTGGATCTGAAAAGTAAGGCATCATTATTTTATAATGATATTTACCTAATTTATGGGCTGCAACAGTTCCGCCAAAAGGAGTAAAATCACTTCCAATAGTATTTAAACTAGATTTTAAATCGGAACTAAATGTTTTAAAGATGCCTGAAAAAGTATTGTAATTAGCGCCTAAATAAGCTCTTAAAATATAATCTGGATTTGTATAAGAAACGGTTGTTTTCCCATTTTCTTCAATCAAACCAATTTTAAAAGTTGCAGCTAAAGCGCCTCTGTCTGTAATTTTTATAACTGTATTTTTTAAATCCGTTCTGGTAAAAGCAATAACTTTTAACGTTTTTTTGTTTGAAGGATTGTAGGTTCCTAAAATTGTAAAGTTGTTGCTTTTTAATGTAGCGATTACTTTTTCGGAAGTTTGATCAATTCCTTCTGCAGTTTCAGTAACTTTTATATAAGGTGCTATATCCTGACCTATCGATACAAATATATTTAAAAGAACTACTACACTTGTGAAAATTAATTTTTTCATAATATTATACTTTTATAACTGCTCAAAATTACTCTAAAGCAGCAATTTTGAGAGTGACATAAGTCATTTTGTTACTTTTGTTACATAACGTACTCTATTAACTAAATTAGTAGAAGAATTAGAAAGAAGAGATTAAACTCAATTAATTATTTTTTTTTGTAACTTTATCAAGCTATGATTAAGTTTTTAAAGTTTATACCTGTTCAATTAACTTTCTTTTTAATACTAGGTATTTTAATTGGAAGTTCTTATAACTTTCAACCTAGTTTGTTGGTTAAAATTATCCCGTTATTTTTAGTACTACTTTTAGTTTTATATATCTATACAAACAGACAGTTAAAGTCAAATTTACTTTTTACAGGTCTTGTATTTTTAATTGCTTTTTTTATTGGAATTTCAGCAATTACTTTTAAAAATCAATTGCATCAACAACAGCATTATTCTAGTATAGATGGTTTTAAAACAGGTTCAAATACAGTTGCAACAGTTTCCATTAAAAAAATACTAAAATCTTCTTTCAATTACTTTAAATATGAAGCTATAGTCATTCAATTAGAGCACCATAAAACAATAGGGAATGTGCTAATTAATGTTGAAAAAGATAGTACTGAAACTATTTTAAATGTTGGCGACAATTTAGTTGTAAATGCTTCATTTTATGAAATAAATAAACCTTTAAATCCGTATACGTTTAATTACAAAAAATATTTAGAGAATCAGCAAATTTATCATCAGTTGTACGTAAATAATAATCAATTTCTAAAAAAGCCAGCTACAGTATATTCTATTAAAGGGCTAGCTTCTAAATTTAGAAAGAAGGTTACAACTGCACTAATAAATAATGGATTTAAAGATAACGAATTGGCCGTTGTAAACGCCTTGTTATTAGGGCAACGACAAACTATTTCAAAAGATTTAATTGAAAGTTATTCCGATGCAGGCGCTATACATATATTAGCAGTTTCAGGATTGCATATTGGAATTATTTTATTAATTCTGATGTTCTTATTTAAACCATTACACTATTTAAAACATGGAAAAGTTCTTGCAAGCATATTAATTATTTGTTTGTTGTGGGTGTATGCAATTATTGCAGGTTTATCGCCATCAGTTGTTAGAGCAGTTACTATGTTTACAGCAATTGCAATTGGAATGCACTTAAACAAACCTTCAAATATTTACAATACGTTGGTTATTTCAATGTTCTTTTTATTGCTTTTTAATCCTTATTATTTGTTTGAAGTCGGTTTTCAATTAAGTTATTTAGCGGTTTTTGCAATAGTTTGGATACAACCAAAAATTGTGAGTTTATGGACTCCTAAAAATAGTTTTGTTTTTAAAATGTGGCAGTTGTTTTCGGTTTCTTTAGCGGCACAATTAGGTGTTTTGCCATTAAGTATTTTTTACTTTCATCAATTTCCAGGATTGTTTTTTATTTCAAATTTAGTAATTATTCCTTTTTTAGGATTTATACTAATTACTGGAATTTTAGTAATTGCATTGTCAGTTTTAGAGTTGTTACCACAGTTTTTAGCTGATATATTTATAAACATAATTAGGCTAATGAATGCATTTGTTGAATGGGTTGCAAATCAACATTTTTTTATTATAAAAGACATTGGACTTTCACTAGTTTTAATGATTGCACTCTATGGTTTTATTTTTTTAAGTTTTAAATGGATTGAGAAGAAGACATTCAATCGACTAGTGTTTGTTTTAATTACTTTTATCTGCATACAATCGGTACTTATTTTTGAAAAGAAAAGGCTACAAGCAACTAACGAATTTATTGTTTTTAATGAAAACAGATCATCTGTTTTAGCAAATAGATTTGGAACGGATTTAAGTATTTATAGTTCAAAAGATTCTATTCAAAATTTATATAGTTTAAAAGCGTATGTTTTAGGTATAGGACTAGGGGATAACATAAACGTTAATGATTTAAAATCATTGTACCGTTTTAATAAAGAAACTATTTTAGTAATAGATAGTTTAGGAATGTACAATTTTAAGAGTATTAAGCCTACTATTATTATATTACACAATTCACCAAAAATTAATTTGGAACGTTTGTTAAAAATACACGAACCAAAAGTTATAATTGCTGATGCTTCAAATTATAAGAGTTATACTGAACATTGGGAGAAGACCTGTATAAAAAATAAAACTCCTTTTTACAATACTATGCAAAAAGGAGCTTTTATACTAAAAGAATAAAAATACTTATTCTTTAAATTCATAAGTGAAATTATTCTGATATTTTTCCCAATCACCTTGAGCTGTTATTTTTTTATAGTCATCCGTTTTAAATAGTTTTAAATACAACTCAAATTGTTGAGGTGTTTTATAGCCAGGTAATGGCGCTATTAAATTAGTTTCTTCATCTAAAAATATAATAGTTGGATATGCTCTAACACCAAAATAACCCGCTAATTGATGTGAGCTATTTCTTCCAGATTTATTTGGATCGAAATTTGGGTTTGAAAATGTTTGATCGTTAAAGTTTATGGTTTCGTTTCCTTCAGCGTTAAATTTCACGGCATAATAATTTTTATTTACATACGCAGCAACATCTTTATTGCTAAAGGTGTTTTTATCTAACAATTTACAAGGACCACACCATACAGTATAGGCATCTATAAATATTTTTTTAGGCGTTTCTTTTTGTGCAGCAACGGCTTCTTCTAAGCTCATCCAATTTATTTTTTGAGCAGATACAGTAATGCTGCATAAAGCAATTGTTAATATAAGTAATTTCTTCATTCAAATAGTTTTTTAGTTTGCGATTTTAATTATGACGCAAAAACGTTGCCAAAATTACAAACTTTTTACAAATTTATTTTACACCGTGCATTAATTTCTTTAAAACTGGATTCATTGCAATTGCAATTAAACCAATAACAATTGGAACAATAGTAAAAATTAAGAAGAATGTTGAGATATCATATCTAGTTGTAATATCGTCAATCATTGAGCCTAATTTCCCCGATGTTTTATTTCCTATTGCCAAAGCTAAATACCATACTCCAAACATAAAAGCAATCATTCTTGGAGGTACTAACTTACTTACATAAGAAAGACCAACTGGCGATACACATAATTCTCCCAATGTATGAAATAAGTAAGCCATTATTAGCCAAATGATACTCACGGAAGCTGTTTTAGCTCCTTGAGGAATACCAGCTGCACCATATGCTAAGAAACCAAAACCAATAGCTAAGAAAAATAAACCAATAGCATATTTATTTGCGGGTTTTGGATTGTATTTACTTTCCCACCATTTAGAAAATAACGGAGCAAATGCAATAATAAATAACGAGTTTAAAATTAAAAACCAAGTTGCAGGAATTTGAATTTCATTTTCTTTTTTCTTTACAATTGTTGCTGCAATATTGGTAGTAATTAAATCGGCTTGTTCCGCAGTTAAAAACTTATAATTAACGCCTTTTTTATCAAGGTCAATAATTGAAATTTTATCATTTTTAACAAAATCGTTTGCAGATCTAATTACAGTTGTATTCTCAATTATAACTGCATTTTCTGGAATTTTAGTTTCAGCAGTAATTGCAAAATCTTTTAAAATAGTTTCTCCAGCGCTATTAGTAATGGCTTCTTGATATGTTTTATAAGAAATCTCATAAGAATAGGTATTGAAATTATTATAGATTTTCCAAATAACAACAGCCCAAATTAAGATAAAACTAAACCCTAATATTAAATTTGAGATTAAATATTTTTTATAAGTCTGCCTAAATAATAGAAACAGCACATAGGTAATAATTCCAATAGGAACTACCGTTATAATAACATCAATAATATTAAATATTAATGCGGAATTACCCGATAAAATTCTACTCGTGTAATCTTTTGCAAAAATACTCATAGAACCCCCAGCTTGTTCAAAAGAAGCCCAAAAGAAAATAATAAAGAATGCAAATATTACTACTGCAAACATTTTATCTCTTGTTATGGCACTGTATCTAATAATTCTGGAACCTAATAAATAGACAAATAAAATAAGCGTTATTAAAATTGTATGACTCGAATAATCTGTGCCTCCAAATTCTAAAAAGTTGACTTCTCCAATTTTAGACAGCGGATCATTAATTACCCAAGTTAAACCCGCAGTAGCAATAATTGCTATTAAAATTTTATCTACTAATGTAAACGGATTTAATTTGTCTTCAATTTCTGTATGGTCATCTGTTTCAATTTTTTTATTTATGGTGTTTGGTTTTTTACCAACTTCACCAAAAATCTTTTGCGCAAATAAAAATTGTAACAATCCCAACAACATAAAAATACCTGCAAGTCCAAACCCCCAGCTCCAACCTAAAATTTCGCCTAAATAACCGCACAACATAATTCCTAAGAAAGCTCCGGCATTTACCCCCATATAAAATATAGTGTATGCACCATCCTTTTTTTCTGGAAAATCTTTGTAAAGAATAGATATAAAAGAAGTCATATTTGGTTTAAAAAAACCAGTTCCAATAACTAATAAACCTAATCCTAAATAAAGGAAAAACGGATTTGATTCTATTGCCATACTCGCATGACCCAAGGTCATAATAACAGCACCAATAATAATTGCAAGTCTGTTTCCTAAGTATTTATCGGCTAAAGTACCACCAATAATAGGTGTTAAATAAAGCAACGCTAAATAGGTTCCGTACAATGCTAATGCATTTTCACGAGGCCAATCCCAGCCTCCAATTCCTAATGCACTTACTAAAAATAATACCAATAGGGCACGCATTCCATAAAATGAAAAACGTTCCCACATTTCAGTAAAAAATAGTACAAATAATCCTGTTGGATGCCCTAAAACTTGGGATTTAAAAAATTGATCTGTTGATTTTTCTGTCATAATATTTTATCTTTCTCCTAATTCATACCCTTCATTATCATCATAATTGTGTACTTGTCCTTCATCATCTTCGGCATTATGTGTTAACCGATTTAAAGGTTTTCTTAATGCAATAACGATTAACCCAAAAATTGTTGTGAAAATTGCAATTCCAGCAAATATAGTATACTCTCCAAATGTACTCGAAATTTCTCCTAGTACACCTGCCACTTTTCCTCCAAGCCCTGTCGCTGCAAAGTATAATCCCATCATTAACGAAGCATATTTTACGGGTGCTAATTTTGTTACAAATGATAAAGAAACCGGTGAAGATGAAAGTTCGCCGATGGTGTGGAATAGATATGCAAAAACCAACCAATACATTGCAGATGAGCCATTAGCCTCGTAATCTCTTACAGCAAAAATCATAAACACAAAACCTAACCCCATGATTATGGTTCCTGTAGCCATTTTAAACAATGAAGAAGCTTCTTTTCCTTTTAATTTTCGTTTCGCCCATATATTTGCAATCCATACTGCAAATAGTAAAATAAATCCAGCATTTAATCCTTGAAACATAGGAGTTGGAATTAACCAACCAAATAACATTCTATCCGTTTTTTGTTCTGTATATACATTCATTAATCCTCCAGCTTGCTCAAACGCTCCCCAAAATATAATAACAATTAAAAATGAAAGTAACACAACCAAAAATCGATCTTTCTCAATTTGATTTTCTAAACTTTGATAAATCATCATTAATAACCCTATGGTTAACGAAAGAAAAATAAAAAGCGCACCATACCCCCAATTATCAACACCTTCAAATGTAAATCCAGCATAAATAGAAAGTATTAATAATACACAAAGTATTGTTAATTGTATTGGAAAATTAACGATGTTTAAAAATAATTTCACAAAAGAACGATCCTTTTCTTTCTCTTCTTTAGTTGGTTTATTTCCTACATGTGGCAAGTATTTTTGTCCATAAATATAAACGATAAGACCAAAAAGCATCGCAATTCCAGCCATCGCAAAACCTGCATGCCAACCCCATTTTGCGACTATTAAACCTACAAAGGTTGTAGCTAATAATGATCCCAAATTAATTCCAACATAAAAGATACTAAATCCTTTATCTCGACGGATATCTCCTTTTTTATAAAGACCACCAACCATTGTTGATATATTAGGTTTTAAAAACCCTACTCCAAGTATTATTAATCCTAATCCTGTAAAAAACGCCCAACTAGCTTCAATGGCTAAAGTACCATGCCCTAAAACTAAAATAATAGCTCCAAGCATTACGGCCTTTTTTTGACCTAAAACTTTATCTGCCAAAATACCTCCAGGTATTGCCATAATATATACCAACATAACATACCATCCGTACAATTGATATGCTTCCAATTCTGTCCATCCCAATCCAGGGCCGTTTTCATCATTTACCTTAGCAATCATGTATATAACAAGTAAAGCTCGCATACCATAATAGCTAAAACGTTCCCACATTTCTGTAAAGAATAGGATAAAAAGTCCCGCTGGATGTCCAAATATTTGTTTGTCTATATATTCATTGTTCGTTTTGCTCATAAATTTTTATTAAAATAATTTAGTATTCATAATCACTTCAAAAAAAGCATTTTTTAAGCTGCTTTTTGAGCTGCTTCTTTTGGTCTAATAACAACTCTGTCGTAAATAGTCAAAGCCAAAATAGTAACTATTCCAATTCCAACAATTACATACCAAATTTTATTTGGATTGTAAGTGTCCCAAATAAGTTGTGTCATTTGGGTTTGAGTCATTTCCAATTTTTCAGAAGCTAAAGCAAAATAATCATTTTTTGTAAATTCTTTAGAAACTTCTGGCATTTGTAAACCTCTATTAGACATTTCAGTTTGCAATAAACTTAATTTGTCTGACCATGCTTGGTATAAATTACCAGAAACAAATGTTGTTAAAAAATTCCCTAAAAATATTGGTAAAAAATATGTTCCCATATATAAGGCTTCTTTTCCTTTTGGAGAAATTAAAGCTATAAATGAAGAAAATGTTGGATTTGTCATCATCTCACCAATTGCAAAAATCATAATACCTAAAATTGTATAAAGTCCATTTCCAGTGTAAAAAGTAATACCAATACCAATTGAAGCTATAATAAATCCAGTAATCATTGCACTTACGTGTCTAATTTTTAAAACAAAATAAGAAACAACTAATTGAAATAAAATAATAGAACCTGCATCTAAATTAATAAGCATTTCAGGATTTACAGAATCACCACCACCACTCATAGCACTTGCTACCCAAGGTGATACTTGCGCAATAGAATCGTGTAAAGCTCTTGTATTAACCCAATCTTCAATAAAAGTTGGTAATGTGTAAAATAATTGATTGAACATAGTCCAAAAACCAACCATAATTACAAGTAATACTGATAAACGGCTATCTTTAACCGCTTCCCAAATATTTTTCAATGAACTTGAAACGGCTTCGCTAATAGATTCTACTTTTTTAACTCTTTCTCCTTCTTTATAAAAGAATATTAAAATTAATAAGTTTAACGCAATAACAATTGCTGCCTGTAAAAAAACGATTTTCCAACCATATTGTGTTCTTAAAGTTGATGAAAATGCAGGTCCAATAAAACCACCAATATTTACCATCATATAAAAAATACCAAACCCTAAAGTTGAATTAGATTTGTCAGTATTTTTTGTAATAATAGCCGAAGCCACAGGTTTAAACATTGCAGCTCCTACGGCAACCCAAAGAAATACTAAGAATACAGAAGTGTAGCTAGATACTTCACCCATAAAGTAATACCCTGAACTAAGTAAAACATAAGCAATTATTAATGATAATTTATACCCAATTTTATCTGCTATTACACCAGTAATCATAGGAAGTAAATATAATATTGCAGTAACAATACCCATTATTTGACCTTTTTCGGTGTGGGTAAAACCTAAACCTCCATCGTCTGTTGATCCTGTTAGATAAAGTGCTAATACTGCAAAAAGACCATACCAAGCCCAACGCTCAAATAGTTCCATTACACTTGCAACCCAGAAGTTCTTATTATAAGACTTCATAACTCCAAAAAACGATTTTTTTTCTGTACTCATTATATTTAATTTTTAAAATGGAAAAGCTCAGGTAAATTTTTACCTGAGCTTTTATAATATTTTAATTATTTTGTAACATTTAATTCAGTAAGATTAAATTACACCGTGCATTAATTTTTTCAGTGGTTTATTAAATAGCATAATTAAAACTGATATACCAACTAAAACAAAACCTAATGTTGAAAACACTGTTATATATTTTTCTAAACCTTGTGCAGCAGTTAATGCCTCTCCTGTATCGCTATGTCCACCGGTAAAAGTAGCTATTTTACCACCAACATAATTTGCAATAGCAAAACTTAAAAACCAAGCTCCCATTGCTGTTCCCGAGATTTTTTTTGGAGATAATTTAGTAACCATTGACAATCCAATTGGAGATAAAAATAATTCTCCTGTTGTATGTAATAGGTATAAAATAACTAAAGTTAATAAAGGTACTTGATACGCTTCGTTTACAAATTGAAGTCCAATATTTGTAACTAAAAAACCTAAAGCTAATTGTAAAATACCAAAAGCAAATTTCATTGGAATACTAGGGTTTTTACCAATATTAGCTAGCTTAACCCACATTACTGAGAAAATAGATCCAAATACAATAATAAAGAAAGGGTTGAAGAACTGTGTCATTGAAGCTGGCATTTCCCAACCAAAAATACTTCTGTCTACATTTCTATCAGCAAATAGTGTTAAAGATGTTCCTGCTTGCTCAAAACAAGCCCAAAACGTAATATTTATAAGCATAAAAATTAATAAAGCAATCATTCTATCTTTCCATACTTTTACTGTTTCTTTTGAATCTGCATCTATACCTGCCTTAATTAAAACATAAGTAATTAATAAAAATAACCCAATTAAGATATAATCTAACCAGCTATTTTGCATAATTAAGAAATAAGCAACAGGAATAAGTAATAGTGATAAAATACCAACCACATGTGCTTTTTTTAATCCACCAAAAACTTTTTGATTACCTTCTTCAGTAAACCCAAGTCCTTCAGCAGCAGCATAGTTTTTTCTTCCACCCCAAAAAATTAAAAGTCCTAACAACATACCAAAACCAGCCAATCCAAATCCGTATTTAAATCCGTAGGTTTCACCTACATAAGCAATAACAGTAGTTGCTAATAGCGCACCAATATTAATTCCAATATAAAATATTGTAAAACCAGAATCTCGTCTAGGGTCATCATCTTTATATAACTTACCTACAATTGTAGAGATGTTTGCTTTAAAATAACCATTTCCAACAATTAAGGCTCCCATACCAATCATTAAAAATTGTTCAGATCCTCCTAAAATTACAAATTCTCCAATAGCCATTAGAATTGCTCCTAACATAACTGCATTTCTATATCCAAGAAATTTATCTGCCAATTTACCACCTATTATTGGGGCAGCATAAACTAGACCTGTATATGCTCCATAAATTATTGCAGCATCGGCATCACCTTTCATAAGAGATTTTACTAAATAAAGTGTTAATAACACGCGCATACCATAGTAACAAACTCTTTCCCACATTTCTGAAAAGAATAGGGTCATTAATCCATTTGGATGTCCTTGCATTGAAGTTTTTTTATTCATAATTATAAATTAGATTTATGTTTAGTAAAGTTATTTATTGTTTTAAAAGTTCTATTCTTAATTTTGACTTCCTAAATTTTCTCGGATAAAAGTAGTCATTTTATTATACAAATGTAATCTTGTATTTTTTCCTCTATAAATTGAGTGTGTTCTGTCTGGATAAATGGCATGGTCAAAAGGTTTATTTGCTTCAATTAAAGCATTGGTTAAGCGCATGGTATTCTGCACATGTACATTGTCATCTCCGCCTCCGTGTACCAATAAAAATTTACCTTTTAACTTATCTGCATAATTTATTGGTGAATTTTCATCGTAACCAGCAGGATTTTCTTGAGGGGTACGCATAAAGCGTTCCGTATAAACGGTATCGTAAAAACGCCAACTTGTAACGGGAGCAACAGCAATTGCCATTTTAAAAACATCATTTCCTTTTAACAGGCAGTTTGTACTCATATGTCCTCCAAAACTCCAACCCCAAATACCAATTTCGTTTGCATTAATATAAGGTCTTTTAGCCAATTCTTTGGCAGCATCAATCTGATCAATGGTTTCGTATTTCACTAAATTTAAATAGGTAGATTTTTTAAAATCAGCACCTTTAAAGCCAGTTCCTCTTCCGTCAACACAAACAATTATATAGCCTTGTTGTGCTAAATGCTGATACCAATAATCGTTAGCGCCATTCCAAGTATTACTAACAGATTGCGAACCTGGACCTGAATACTGTGTCATAAACAACGGATATTTTTTGTTTGCATCAAAATTTGAAGGTTTTAACATCCAAGCATTAAATGCTCCATTTTCAGTTTTTAAAGTGAAGAATTCTTTTTGAGACAGGTTGTAATCAGCTAATTTTTCTAAAAGTTTGTTATTATTTAGAACTTCTTTTAGTTGTTTTCCTTTTGAATTATGAAGCGTGTAAACTGCTGGTGTATTTACATCAGAAAAAGTATTTATAAAGTAATTTAAGTTTTTACTGAATGAAGCACTATTTGTTCCAGAAGTATTTGTTAAACGTTGTTTGTTTTTTCCATTTAATTTTATGGAATAAATCGTTCTGTTGATAGAACCATCTTCAACAGATTGGTAATAAACGGTTTTAGATTTTTCATTAATTCCGTAAAAATTAGTCACTTCCCAATTTCCGTTGGTTATTTGATTTTTAAGTTTTCCTGTTTCAGAATAATGATAAATATGATTAAAACCATCTTTTTCACTTGTCCAAATAAAGCTATTATCTTCTAAAAAAGTTAAATTATCGTGAACATCTATATACGCTTTGTCAGTTTCGTTCAAAACTACTTTTGAAGTATTATTTGTGGCATTTACAAAATATAAGTTTAAATTATTTTGATGACGGTTTAAAGTCGTAACACTTAATATATTTGCGTTGTTAGTCCATTTAATTCTAGGAATATATTCGTAAGCTCCTAAATTTATTTTTGAAGTATTTTTAGTTTCTAACTTATAAAGATGTAACGTTACAACCGCATTTTTTTCACCTGCTTTTGGATATTTAAAAACTTGCTGCGTTGGATACAATGCTGTTCCAGTAAGTTGCATAGAAAATTCAGGTACTTCTGTTTCGTCAAAACGTAAAAAAGCGATATTTTTACTATCTGCGCTCCAATCAAAAGCACGTACAAAAGAAAATTCTTCTTCGTACACCCAATCGCAGATACCATTTATAATGAAATTCTTTTTTCCATCTGAAGTAATTTGAACAACGGCTCCAGATTCTAAGTTTTTAATATAAATATTATTATTTTTTGCATAGGCTACTTTTTTGCTATCTGGCGAAAAAGTAGGTTCTTGTATTTTGTCTTCATCAATCAATTGTAATTTTTTTGAAGCTACATCGTATACATAAAAAACACCTAAGCTAGATCGCCTGTAAATTGGTTCGGTATCAACACCTAATAATAATTTTGTTTCATCGTTATTAAAATTATAACTTTCAAAATAAGATAAATCGTTTAAATCTTTACTATTAACTATGGTTTCAACCTTTTCTAAAGTGGCGTAACTGTATTTATCTACCGAAGAACTTCTAGTAGCTCTATCAAAATTTAACAACGAATAAAAATTGCCATTCATAGAGTTTAATGAATTCATTCTTTCGGTTCTAAAAGTACCATTCCAAATTTCATCTAAAGTAATATCTTGTTTTTGAGCTGTAGCTAATGAGGTTATTGCAATAAAGAGAATAAGTAGTTTTTTCATGTATCTATATTATTGTTTTTTAAAGGTCATACTTCGACTCCGCTCAGCACAGGCATGCAGTTCGCTTTCAGTAATTTCATTTTTTGATGATAATCTTTTTAACATGCTCGTTTCATCAAATTATTATTTCTTAAAATAAGTGTCAAGTTTAAGAAAAATTTCGCAAAATGAAGCTGAATTAAGTCATAAAAATTTGCATTTGGTAAAATTGTTAATTTTAATCTTTAAAAAATTATCTTTGTGCAAATAATAAAAATCATATTAAATGTCTAAAACCGTTAATGGGTTTTCAAAACTCACTAAACTTGAAAAAATTGATTGGTTAGTTTCAAACTTTTTTAAGAATGATGTTAAAGTGAAGCAAATTTTAATGCAGTATTGGAATTCTAATCCAGTACTTCAAGATTTGCACGATGATTTTATTGAAAACACCATTTCTAATTTTTATTTGCCTTTTGGAATTGCACCTAATTTTGTGATAAATGGAAAAGATTATACCATTCCAATGACAATTGAAGAAAGTTCTGTTGTTGCTGCGGCTTCTTTAGTAGCAAAGTTTTGGAGTACGCGTGGTGGATTTAAAGCAAACGTAGTTTCAACTAAAAAAATAGGACAGGTTCATTTTATGTTCGAAGGAACCAACTCCGAAATTGAAAGCTATTTTACAAAAAAGAAAGCTACTTTATTACAAGCTACCGAAGCTATTACTCAAAATATGCAAAAACGCGGTGGTGGAATTTTAGACATAGAATTACGAGATAAAACAGCAGATTTAGATAATTATTATCAATTGCATGTTACTTTTGAAACAGTTGATAGTATGGGTGCTAATTTTATAAACTCGTGTTTAGAAGCTATTGCAAATGAGTTTGAAAAAGAAGGTATTCAAATTGTAATGAGTATTTTATCTAACTACGTTCCAGATTGTTTGGTACATGCTGAAGTAAGTTGTAAAGTTGAGGAATTGTATGCAGAAAATTCAGAATTGTTTGCTCAAAAGTTTGTGCAGGCTGTTCAAATTGCAAATGCAGAGCCACACAGAGCTGTAACACACAACAAAGGAATTATGAATGGAATTGATGCTGTGGTTATTGCTACCGGAAACGATTTTAGAGCAATTGAAGCAGGAGCACACGCGTATGCTGCCAAAAGCGGACGTTATAAAAGCTTAACAAATGCTACTATAGAAAACGGAATTTTTAAATTTTGGATTGAAATTCCTTTAGCACTAGGCACGGTTGGAGGTTTAACAAAACTGCATCCGTTGTCTAAATTATCATTAAAGATGTTAGATAATCCTTCAGCAAAAGAATTAATGGAAATTATTGCAGTTGCTGGTTTGGCTCAAAATTTTGCAGCTTTACGTGCCCTAACAACAACTGGAATTCAAAAAGGACATATGAAAATGCACTTAACCAATATAATAAAACAATTAGGCGCAAGTGATGAAGAAAAGGAATATTTAATAAATTATTTTGAAAACACAACCATTACGCACAATGCGGTGGTTGAAGCATATAATAAATTGGTAGGAGATAACTAATGAAACAATTCTATAGCAATGGAAAATTACTATTAGCAGGCGAGTATTTTGTGCTTGATGGTGCAAAATCTTTAGCCGTTCCAACAACTTGCGGACAAGATTTAACCGCTGAACCAATTAAAGAATCACAATTGATCTGGCAAAGTTTTACCAATACAGGAGCCTGTTGGTTGGAGGTTATTTTTGATCTACCAAGATTACGATTAGTTTCAGCTGATTTCGAAGCAACTAAAGATGGCGGAAATGATACGTTAGCCGAAAATTTAAGAACTATTTTAATTGAAACACAGAAACTAAATCCTGCTTTTTTAAGTTTAAAAAATGGGTTTTTGGTTAAAACCAATCTTACGTTTCCAAAAAATTGGGGACTGGGAACTTCTTCAACGTTGATTAATAATATAGCAAATTGGGCAAACGTAAATCCTTACCAATTATTAGAGAACACTTTTGGAGGAAGTGGTTACGATATTGCGTGCGCACAAAATAATACACCCATTTTATACACAAGAAATGGAATCAATCCATTAGTTGAAAAAGTAGCTTTTAATCCGAATTTTAAAAATCAATTGTATTTTGTGTATTTGAATAAAAAGCAAAATAGTAGAGCAGGAATTAAAAGATATAGAGCATTAAAAGGAACGTTAACTTCTGAAGTTCAGCAGATTTCAATATTGTCGGAGTTATTTTTGACAGGTGATAATTTAAAGGATTTCGAAAAATTAATGCTAGAACACGAACAATTAGTTTCAAGAATAATTCAGTTACAACCAATTCAAAAAGAGTTGTTTTCAGATTATTTCGGACAGACAAAAAGCTTAGGTGCCTGGGGAGGCGATTTTATTTTAGCCACGGGAAATGATGATACGCCAAGTTATTTTAAACAAAAAGGATTTGAAACTGTAATTCCGTATCAAGATTTAATTTTATAAAAAATCGTCAATCTGAACTTGATTCAGGTTCTCATAATGTGATTTTGAATCAAGTTCAAAATGACGAAAGAATAATAATAAATGAAGAAAAAACTAATAATAATAGGAGGAGGAGCGGCAGGATTTTTTGCAGCGATTAATGCGGCAGAACTCAATCCAACTTTAGAAGTTCAAATTTTAGAAGGAAGTGCAAAAGTACTGCAAAAAGTAAAAGTTAGTGGAGGAGGAAGATGTAATGTAACACATGCCTGTTTTACGCCAAGCGAATTGGTAGAGTTTTACCCACGAGGTAAAAAAGAATTACGCGGACCATTTCATCAATTTATGACTGGAGATACCATGGAATGGTTCGAGAATAGAGGAATTCCATTAAAAATTGAAGACGATAACAGAATGTTTCCAGAAAGCAATACTTCACAAACTATTATAGATTGCTTTTTAGAAAGTGTCACAAATGCGGGTGTTGAATTAAAAACAAGCACTAGAGTAGATTCCATAAAAAAGGAAAACGAACAGTTTATTGTTAAAACAAATTCAGAAGATTTTATTGCAGATTATGTGTTGGTAGCTAGCGGAAGTAATACAAAAGTGTGGAATATGATACAAGATTTGGGACATACAATTATACAGCCAGTTCCTTCTTTATTTACTTTTAATATTAAGGATGATAGATTGCAAGATATTCCAGGGATTTCAGTTCCAAAAGCGTCAGTAAAAGTATTAAACTCTAAACTAGCTGAGCACGGGCCGTTGTTAATTACGCATTGGGGTTTAAGCGGACCAGGAATTTTAAAGCTCTCGGCTTGGGGTGCATTGGAATTAAATAAAAAGGACTATCAGTTTGAAATTGAGGTAAATTGGTTGTTTAGAAAACAAGAAGAAGTTTTAGATTATTTAAAATCTGAAAAGAAAAAACAATCTAAAAAGCAAATGATTTTGCGTTCTGTTTTTGAAGAAGTCCCTAAACGTTTATGGGAAAAATTTGTTATTGCTGCGGAGATTCCAATGGATTCTCAATGGGCACAATTAAACAATAAACAATTAGAAAATTTAGCAAATCAATTAACAAAGTCTGTTTTTAAAGTACACGGGAAAAGTACGTTTAAAGATGAATTTGTAACGGCTGGAGGTATAGATTTAAAAGAAATAAACTTTAAACGTTTTGAAAGTAAATTACATAAAAACCTGTTTTTTGCAGGTGAAGTTCTAAATATTGATGCTGTAACAGGCGGGTTTAATTTTCAAAATGCTTGGACAAGTGCCTGGATAGTTGCTAATTCTGTTGAAAGTAATTAAGGTTTAATTAAAAGAATACACTTTTATAATCCCAAAATATTGAGAAAAATAACCCAGCAAAAACTACGGCTGCAATAAATTTTAAAAATGTAGAGGTAATAAATCCGATAAAGGACCCAAAGGCAGCTTTTAATGCTTTTTTAGAATCTTTACTATCTTTTATCATTTCACCAACAAAAGCACCTAAAAAAGGACCAATAATAAGTCCGAAAGGAGGGAAGAAAAGAATTCCTAAAACCAAACCTACCATAGTTCCAATTACTCCATAACGTGAGCCACCAAAGCGTTTAGTTCCCATTGCCGGTATAATATAATCGATTAGCCAAATAACAAAAGCAATAGCAAAAGTAATTCCTAAAAACGTCCAATTCATAGGGACGGCATCACTCAAATGCAATACCAATAAACCAAACCAACTTGTTATTGGGCCAGGTAATACTGGTAAAAAAGAACCAAGAATTCCTAATATCATTAATAAAATTCCAAAAATTAATAGAGCTATATCCATACTTTTATTTATAAATCAAATTTAAACATAAATCTTTAAATCAATAACCGTGCAATATTTTTAACTAAAAAATTAGTTCAAACTAAATATTTAGTTATATTTGTAGTGTAAAACTAAAAACTTAGTTAAAGAATGGAGAAACAATTAACAAAAGCAGAAGAGCAATTAATGCAAGTTTTGTGGGATTTAGAAGAGGCTTCAGTAAAAGAAATTATTGAGCAATTGCCAAAGCCAAAACCTGCGTATAACACTGTTTCTACGATAATTAGAATATTAGAAACAAAAGATTTTGTAGGGCATAAAGCTAAAGGAAGAGGGTATATTTATTTTCCTTTAATTAAAAAAGCGGACTATAGTAACAAGAGTTTACATAAAATAGTTGACGGTTATTTTGAAGGTTCTTTTAAAAGTATGGTGTCATTTTTTGTAAAAAAGAATGATGTTGATATGAACGAATTGGAATCAATTTTGCAGCAGATTAATGACAAAAAGACAGAAAAATGATAAATTATATAATTCAAGTATTGCTTTTTCAAGCATTATTTTTAGCCGTTTATGATTTCTTTTTACAAAAAGAAACATTTTTTAAGTGGAATAGAATTTATTTATTGGCAACACCAATTTTAGCTTTTATAATTCCGCTGTTAAAATTTAAAAGTATCCAACAAAGTATTCCACAAGAATATATGGTGCAATTGCCAACAGTATTTTTAAACCCAGAAGCAATTATTATTCAAGGTGCTGCTAGTGAAAATGCATTTAATGTGTTGCCTTTTCTTTTTTATGTTGGAATTCTAGTGTTTTCAACACTATTTATGGTACGATTATTTAAAATTATTAATCTAATAATTCGCAATAAAAAAATAAATCAAGGGAGCTTTAAATTGGTTTTATTACGAGAGCAAAAAGCTGCTTTTTCATTTTTCAATTACATTTTTATTCATAAAAAGTTATTAGAGAATAAAAAAATAGACATTATTAAACACGAAACAATTCATTGTAAACAGTTGCATACATTAGACTTATTATTTTTTGAAGTCTTAAAAATACTCATGTGGTTTAATCCTTTAGTATATGTGTACCAAAAAAGAATAACACTTTTACACGAGTATATTTCAGATGCTGAAGTTGTAAAAGAATCCGACAAAAAATCGTATTTCAACACATTATTGGCTGAAACTTTTAATGTAGAAAATATTTCATTCATCAATCAATTTTTTAAACACTCATTAATTAAAAAGAGAATCGTTATGATCGCAAAAGAAAAATCACAAAAAATTAAACAGTTAAAATATTTATTGCTAATTCCTTTATTTCTTGGAATGTTAATTTATACTTCTTGTGTAGATGAAACTAACGACGAACTTTTTGCAATGGAATCGGCATTAAATAATGTACAAGATTTTAGAAATGGCAAATATTTCGATTTTGAGATTGGCAAAACTTATGTAGGAAATAGTTTAATGATTGGGCGTTATTTAGAACTTAATGAATACACAGCAAAAGAAAAAGAGATAACCGAAAAATTTAATTCCAATGATGAATTATTATTTGACCATGTAGTTTTGTTAGATGAAAATGATGTAAGAGTAAATTGGTTTCGACCAAAATCTTTAAGACTTGAATCTAATTCAAAATCTAAATGGATATATGTTGAAGGAGCTGATGTGCCTTTTGCAGTAATTGAAGATGTTCCGGTTTTTCCTGGTTGCCAAGGTACAAAAGAAGAATTAAGAGCTTGTTTACAAGAAAAAATAACAGAACATGTAGCTCAAAATTTCAATGCTGATTTGGCTAATGATTTAGGTTTAACAGCGGGGGTTAAGCGAATATTTACTATGTTTAAAATAGATAAAGAAGGAAATATTGTTGAAGCTATGGCAAGAGCTCCACATAAATCTTTAGAAGATGAAGCCATAAGAGTAGTGCAAAGTTTGCCAAAAATGGAGCCTGGTACATTTAATGGAAATGCGGTTGGAGTAAAATATAGCTTACCAATTGCTTTTAAAGTAACTGGAGGTGGTAAAATAAATGAAGAAATAACTAATACTGCTTATCAGAATACTGAGTATCAAGAAGGAGATGATTTACCTTTTGCAATTGTTGAAGATGTCCCAGTTTTTCCTGGCTGTGTTGGTACAAATGAAGAATTAAAGCAATGTATAAAAGAAAATATAACCAAGCATGTAAATAAAAATTTCAATACAAATATAGCAAACGGTTTAGGTTTATCAGCTGGTGTTAAACAAGTTTATGTAATGTTTAAAATTGATAAAGAAGGGAATATTGTTGATGTTAAATCAAGAGCACCACACACAACTTTAGAAGATGAGGCTATTAGAGTAATACAAAGTTTACCAAAAATGAAACCAGGAAAATTTAAAGGAAAAGAGGTAGGTGTTAAATATAGTTTACCAATTGTTTTTAAAGTTAATTAATAAAATTATTATATGAAAAAGATTTTAATTTCCTTACTGTTTTTAGTAGCAGTTTTAAAAACCGAAGCGCAGTCTTCGGTTTTTACAGTTGTAGATAGTTTATTGGTAAAAGGAAATTATCAGAAAGCACTATTATTTCTGGAAGATACTAAAGACCAGAACGCACTTGTACTGGAAAAAACCGCAGATATTTACCAAACTATTGGGAATTATAACAAGGCAATAGCTTCTTATTCAGAAGCATTAACAATTGAAGAAAAAAGTCAGCTTAAAATTAAATTAGCGAATGTGTATGCAACCATTGGTTATAAGAATAAAGCAATTGAATTATACGAAAACGTTTTTAAAAAAGATTCATCTAATTTATTGGTGGCTAACAATTTAGGGAAGTTGTATTTAAGAGAATTGAAACCTAAGAGTGCTGAACAACTATTTAGATATTTAAAAATTCAAGATACTTTAAACCCAAATTATCCATATCAACTTGGTAAAGCGTTGGCTTTACAAAGAAAGAAATTGCAAATGGGACAGAGTTATATTGATGCATTTACAATTGACACATTGCATTTAAACAGTATTTATGAAGTAGCAAAATTTTTCAAAACCATAAATGTTCGAGATACTTCTAGAATATTTATTGAAAAAGGATTAAAAATAGATTCAACAAATATTAATTTTTTACAATTAAAAGCAAATGATCAGTATTTTGAAAAAGAATTTGAAGCAGCTCTTGTTACTTTAAAAAAGCTAGAAGAGCTAAACTTTAAATCTACAAATACCTACGAAATGTATGGGATGAGTTATTTTAACTTAGAGAAAATTGACTCCGCAGAAATCTATTTTAAAAAGGCTTTAAAAATGGATAGAAAAAATCCAAAAATATTATATAGGCTTGCAACACTTGAATACCAAAGAGAAAATTTTAAAATTGCCAGACTTTTAACGATGCAATCTATTATGTATAGTAAACCAGACCACGATAAACAATATATGTTATTGGGAATTATGGCGAAAAATGAATTTGATTATAAGTCTGCTGTCAATTATTTCGATGAAGCTGTAAAAAACAATAGTAATAATGTCGATGCCCTTTTTGAATTAGCTTTTGTAGCAGATTCTTATTATGAAGATAAAAAAATGGTGTTGAGATATTATGAACGATTTTTAGAGAGGTTTGAAAGTAAAAGCCCAAAATTAACTAAATACGCAAGTGAAAGAATTAAACAACTAAGAAAAAAACTCTTTATTGAAGGTGTTATTGTAGACTAAATCAAAAAGTTGTATTTTCACAT
>CBDUKG010000026.1:0-27697 GCA_965367745.1 uncultured Flavobacteriaceae bacterium
TATTCAATAATAAACCAGCAACATAATTATTTCTAATACTTAACCTACTACTTCCACTTCCATGAGAAAAAATAATAATTCCTTTACTATTGTCCGCCAAACGCAAATTTCCTTTTAATTTAACGGAATCAACATTCAAATCTATTTCTTTATATGTTTCTACAATTGCATTCATTTTAAACGTTTTAAAACATAAAATTATGATACACTATAGATTTTAAATCTTTTGGCAATTCACTTCTTATATCTTCTAATTCACCTAAAGAAATATACTTACGCAATAGAATAAAAGTAGTGTGAATATAGTTATCTGCAAGTTCATCATTTTCAAAATCATGAAAAGCAGTTACGCCATTAAAATCTCTTACTAAATCAATAAATTCATTCATATTTTTAATTTTTCGTTTCTGATGACTCGACCAACCATTTACATAAATTGCTTTTAAAAACATTGGAAATTGTGCTATTAATTGTAAAGATTCTTGGGAAGAAATAATTTCACGCAATCCGTGTAAAATTGAAGTTAAAATTCGGCCTGCTTTATCAGTATCATTATTAAGGTTTAATTCCTTGGTGTATTCTTTTATAAAAGAATTTCCTTCTGCTGCAAATTGATTGAAATTTAGTGACATACTATTATTTTTAAGTTAAAATTGATAAACATCCCATTTCATATCATGTTTTTGCACTGCAACTATATTTGGTGCAATAAATTTTGAATGAAGAACAGGAGGAACTGTAGATTTTCTTTTTTGTGAATTATACTTAAAAGGATTTTCTAAATACAGTACTTTTTCTCCAACAGTATTAATTACAAACTCTTCAATATTTGAAGAAATTACATCTTTGTTTAAAAGCTTATTAAAACCAATAATTTCTTTAGATGGATCAATAATTAGTGCATATCCGTTTTCAAAATTAGTAGCGTTTAAAAATTGCGGTGCTATAACTATTGTACCTGTTTTATCTATATAACCATAATAATAAATCTCATCTATTAATTTTTTAATTATGCATCTATTATTTTTAAATATTGGATAAGAACTTAAATTACCTGGGTTATTTAAATTATTTGATACTACCAAATCACTTCGATAATCTATGACTAACTCGCCTTGTTTATTAATAAAACCCCATTGGTTGTTTTTTTGTACTGCTGCTAAATCTTCTTGAAAAGGATAAATTTTATCAACATCATTCAATATCTGGGCAATACTTGAAGTAGTAATATGAAGAAAAAAAAATATAATTAGTAAATTTTTCATGACGGTTTATGTTTTTATTTTCTATAAAGCTATATACAGTATTAAGTTTTTAAAATGATTTTGCTCAATTTCATAAAAATGTATAGCAAAAAATTAACCAAATAGCAGACATATTGGTTTCTAGACTTGATTAATATCATTTTACAACAAAGTTCCAAAACGTAATTTAGAGAACCTTAATTAAAGTAGTATGACAACAAGTTTAAATTATAACAATATAAATTATAAGAAAAATGTACAAGATTTAGGATTTAAGGTGGAGTCTTGGGTTTCTGATTTAACTTTTTTTAAGACTGAAATTGATTTTTTAAAAAAAATTATAAACACCTATCCATTTAAATCAAATACTCGAAACTTATTTGAAAACATTCAAATATATACTCAAAATTTAAATAATCTTGAATCTAAAAGGTTGCTAATTTTAAAAAAAATAACACCTATAAAACAGGAAATTATAAAAAACAACAAAGAGGATTTTCAAAAAAAACATTCGCAATTTATTGAAGAATTTATCAAGCTCGAAGTTGAAATACTAACTTTTACAGAAACCTATAAAAAATTAAAAAATACTATTTACAATTATATTTATGCTCTAATACCAATTTAACTAATAAATTTTAGCACAATTACACTAAAATGATATACATCATTTTTAACACACTTAATAGTTCTTAATTTTATAAAACATAATTTAAAAAAACTTGTAAAATGAAGACAACAATAAAAAAAGAAAAACTTAGGAGTTTTAGTAATAAAACATCTGAAGAATTACATGAAGCTTCTAAAACTTGGCTCTCTGAAATTGATTTTATTACTTACGAAATTCAATTTTTAAAGCATTTACTTGGTGCAAAATATATTGATTGCTTAGATGTTGGTTTATATGAGCGAATTAAAGAAGTTACCAAAGAAATATTTGATAAGAAGAATGATTGCATAAACCTTAAAAAACTTGTTAAAAATCATGAAACTAAATTATCTGATTTAATTGACCAAGATGAAACCAGCAATAAAAACTTTTTAGAAGCACATACTAAACTAGCTTTAAAAATAAACAAGTTTATAAGTAGCTATAAATATCTAAAAATGCAAGTTTTTGAAATAGTAGAAAATACCATAGAAAAAAAAAGGCAAAAGAAGTTAACATAAAAAAAGCTACTCTTGATAAACTGGTAAAGAAAATATAAATTCACTTCCTTTATCTAAGTTGCTTTCAACCCAAATTTTACCGCCATTTTTTTCAATAAAATCTTTGCAAAGTATAAGACCAAGACCAGAACCTTGCTCGTTAGCTGTACCTATACTACAATTTTTATTTTCAATATTAAATAAATTTTTAATGCAATCTTCGGTCATACCGACTCCATTATCTTTAATAGAAACAATTACAAAATTGTCTTTAATTCTTGAGCTTATATGAATTTCACCTTTAGCTTTTGTAAATTTAATTGCGTTAGATAATAAATTTCTAAGAATTGTATTTAACATATTTTCATCTGCGTTAACAAATAAGTTATGATATACATTGTTGTAAATATTTATTTCCTTATTAATCGCTTGAATTTCAACCAAAGAAATAACATTTGATACTTGTTTTACCAATTCAATTTTAACCGGATTAAATTTTATAGTACCTGATTGTGAATTAGCCCAAATTAATAAGTTATTTAACAAATCTGAAGCCTTAGTTGTTGAACCCTTAATAATTTTTAAAAATTTAAGTTGTTTTTCTTCATCATAAATTGCAATGTTTTCTATCAACAATTCTGTAAAACCTTTTATAGAATTAAATGGATTTTTTAAATCGTGTGCAATAATTGAGAAAAATTTATCTTTAGTATTATTTAATAATTTTAAATTATCCGTTTGAAGTTTAATTTCTTCATTCATTCTACGTATTTGATAATTTTTAAATTCTAATAAATTATAGGCTTTCTTTTTTGCTGTTTGTTGATAAATTAAAACCACAACAAAAAACCCGAAAATTGATATTGCAATGACTAAAAAATATAATATTTTCTTTTCATTTTCATTTTTTAATGAGAGTTTATTAATCTTAAAATTAGACTCTTCTAATTTATTTAAAGCATTAAACAATAGTACTTTTTTCCTTTTATTGGTTTTTAAAATAGTGTCATTTATTACAGTGTATTCCTTTAAAATATCTAAAGCTTTTAATTTATTGCCCCTTTTTTCATATGCAAAAGACAAGTTTTTTAAATTATTTTTCTTAATATCTAACAAACCTAATTTATTAGATATATCAAGACTTTTATTCCCGTAAAAAATTGCGCTATCAAAATTCTCAACACTATTTTCTAGATCTGATAAGTTTAAATAAATCAGAGCATTTAAATCTTCTTTATTAGTTAATTCAGCTATTTTTTCTAGAGCTTTATTAAAATAAATTTTAGCATCGTCATACTTTTTTAATTTCATATAATAATCTCCAATATTATTATAATTTAAAGCAATACCTTCAGTATCTTCTATAAACTCTTGTAATTTAATAGATTTAAAATAATATTCAACAGCATTTGAAGTAGCGTCTGAATCTGTAATTGCGTTTGCAATATTTGTATAGGTTGCTGAAATACCAAGCGTATCTTTTAAATTTATATAGATATCTAAGGCATCATTATAATATTTTTTCGCAAAATTATAATTTTCATTTTCATAATATAAATTTCCTATATCAACATAATTATAGGCTACACCCACTTTGTCATTCAATTCGCGGCAAAGGATTAAAGATTTAAAATAATAATCAATTGCTTTGTCTCCTTCAGTTAAAATTGAATAATTATACCCAATTAAATTTTTAATCTGGGCTACCATTTTCATTTTATTTAAAGCTTCATAGTATATAAGTGCCTCATTAAAATATTCAATGGCTTTATTATATTTATAAGTCTCTTGATGGTAAAATGCAATGTTAAAAAGACATTCTGCTATTTGAGGTTTAGAATCGATACTCTTAGCCAATTCTAAAGCATTTGTATAAAAGTAATATGATGAATCTATTTTTTCTGCATAATAATGTGAATTTGCCTTTTCAATAAGCTCTACAACCCGAATTGAATCTACATTTTTAGTATTAGGATTATCAGGAATCTCTTTATTGTTACTTAAAAAAATAGAAGCACTGCTTTTAAAAGTAATTAAGAATAGAATTAAAAAAGCACTATTTTTTATCATTTATTAGGGTGATAGGACTCAAATTTAATTAATGACTTCTTGTTTATTTCATTTAAAACTCAAATTTAATCTATTTTTTTTAAATAAAATGTTACCTCCTCGAAATGTTAATCCTCTAATAGACTTTCATTTATATCTAAAATATTTTCTGAAGTATATTTAGCTAAAAATTCTCTTGTTAAATATTGATTGCCATTTAATTTTAAATCATTATAAAATGCTATTAAATCTATTTTTTTAAATGCATTGAGCATAGGCCCAGATAAAGGCTTATAGGTATAATGCCAAGGCTCATATTTAAACCCTTTTCTGTCTGTATTTTTAGTATAAACCAAATAAAATCCAAAAGATTTTGAATTTATATCCATCCATTTTTTGAGTTCAAAATATGGGCCATTCTCGTCATAATTTATTTCATTTAATAAATTCTTTGGAGCTTCAACTGAAGCATCTATAATATCAATATCTGTTCCCCAATGATGCCTTGAAGAACCAGGAAGCGTAGAGTATTCAATTATTTTTTGCAATGCTTCATTTGGTACTAAACCCTGTGAAATATATAAATTATATTTTCTATTCCAAATATTTTTTTGACGATTAAAACTTCTATAACCAGAAACAATTTTAATAGTAATGCCTTCTTTTAAAGCCGCTTTTTTCATATCTTGAAAAGCATCAAAAGCTTCTTTTTGCAATTTAAAAGAGGAGCCTACCAATGCTAAATCTCCTCTACCAGTTAATGCTTTTGGACTAAATTGGTTTTGAGATAAAACTTTGAAATTTAGCATTAATAAAAAACAACATAAAAAATATCGTAGCATAGTTAAGTTAAATATTTATACATAATATAATGACCTCCTATTAAAGAAATATCAAATACCTCACCAAAAGTTTTAAAACCTCGTTTTTTATAAAAATCGACTGCAATTATACGTGCATTGCACCATAAACAGTCAATATTTAACGGTTTTAAAATTTCCTCAGCCTTTATAATTAACTGTTTTCCTATTCCAAAACCTTGATATTGGGCTAAAGTAGCCATACCTCGTAATTGATATTGAGAACCTTTAAAATGGGTGTTTTTTACTTTCATAAAACTTGAAACAGCTGTTAACTTGCCATCTTTAAAAGCACCAAGGTGAAAAGTATCTGCATCTAAATCTCCTTTAAACTTGTAGGGTAAATCTATATCTTTTCTTAAAACTTCTAATCTAATAGCATAAGTTTCTTGTGCACTAATTTTTTTAATTTCTATCATTTTTATATTGTATAAAAAAAACGTTGATTTGGTATTGCTTCAATTATCCTATGAATTGCCCTCATTACCAGCCTTCAAAAGAATAATCTTAAAAGCTAATTTAGTATTAAAAATAAACTTATTGAAATTTAATTAATTCAAATAATGTTTAAAATAATCAGTAAAAAAGTAGCTTTTAAAAACTTAAATATTACAACTCAAAAATATTTTAAATTATTTAAAAAAACGTTTGCTAAAGTTAAAAAGGATTGTATATTTGCCTCACCAATTGCGAGAGTAGCTCAGTTGGTAGAGCTTCAGCCTTCCAAGCTGACTGTCGCCGGTTCGAGCCCGGTCTCTCGCTCAAAAAAAGCCAAACTTTTGTTTGGCTTTTTTATTTTAAACGATTTCCAAAAAGCAACAATAACACAATTGGCACCCCTAATATTACAACGGTAAAAGTACTATTTAAAAATACTTCTGGATACACTAATAATGTTATTGCAAAGCCACCAATTGCCCCGCCTAAATGTGCTGTATGTCCAATATTGCCCAATTTCTTTTTCATTCCATAAACAGAATAAAGAATATAACCAATTCCAAAAATATAACCTGGAATAGGGATTGGCAATGGAAAAATCATTAAACTCATTGTTGGATTCAATAAAATAGAACCATAAATTATTCCGGCAACTGCTCCAGAAGCACCAACGGCACTATAATACAATTCGTTTTTATGATATGTTAGTGTTAAAAGACTTCCCGCAATTAAACTTCCAAAATAGAGTATTAGGAATTTAATCACTCCTAATTTTAATATTATTATTGGTGCAAAAATGTACAAAACATACATATTCAAAATTAAATGCAAGTAATCTACATGCAAGAATCCTGAAGTTAACATCCTGATTTTTTCGCCTCTATTTATGGCTCCAATCTGAAATTTATACTTATCAAAAAACAAACGATCACTAAAACCTTTTATTGAGGCTATTACATTAACAATTATAAGAATTAACAGTATTTTATCAATATTCATTTTAATAATTTTTACAGGATTGCACGAATGTATAAAAAATTGATGATATTGAATTAATTGTTTATCAAGAAACAAAAATTAAATACGATATTTGCATCAATTAATATGAATTTACTTATTTACATACTAGTTTACCCAATAATTTGGTTACTATCTATTTTACCATTTAGGATATTATATTTTATTTCTGATGGTGTTTATTTATTAGTCTATTATGTTATTGGTTATAGAAAAAAAGTAGTTTTCAATAATTTAAAACTTTCTTTTCCAGAAAAGTCTGACAAAGAGCTTGTAAAAATTAGCAAAAAATTTTACCATCATTTTGTTGATGTTTTTATTGAAATGATAAAATCGTTTACGGTATCTAAAGAAGCAGTTTATAAAAGGTATACATACCCAAATATTGATTTTTTTACAGAATTGTATAAAGATGGAAAAAGTGTAGTTTTAGTTGGTCCCCATTACGCAAATTGGGAGTGGATTATGAGTTTAGATTCTTTTGTATCATATAAAGGCTATGCTGCTTTTACAAAAGTAAATAACAAGTATTTTAATAATAAAATACTAAAATCTAGAACTAAATTTGGAACTTCGTTAGTACAAACCTCTAAAATTATTTCTGAAATTAAATACAATCAAGCAAACAACATACAAGCTATGTATGGTTTACTTAGCGATCAATCTCCACAGATAAAAAAGACTTTTTATTGGAGTGAGTTTTTAGGCGTTAAAGTTCCTATTCATACTGGAGCAGAAATGCTTGCAAAAAGATATGATTTAAATATGGTATTTATGGATGTAAAAAAAGTAAAGCGTGGCCATTATGAAACCACTTTTAGTTTAATTACCAATAATGCTCCTAAATATAAAGATTACCAATTAACCGACATTTTTTTAGAAAAAGTTGAAAAGCAAATTAGAACAAAACCCGAATTTTATTTTTGGACACATAAACGCTTTAAACATAAAGATAAAGCTCCAGAATAAAAAATTTACAATAAATACTTATTAATTAGCATCAATTAAATTATGAGTAAAAAATTTAAATATGAGGCAGATGCTTCAAGATATGAGAAAATGAATTTTAGAAGAACTGGTAATAGCGGCTTATTATTACCTGAATTATCTCTTGGTTTATGGCATAATTTTGGCAGAAATGACGATTTTAAAAATGCTAGAAACCTATTAAAATGTGCTTTTGATAATGGAATAACTCATTTTGATTTAGCAAATAATTACGGTCCGCCTTACGGTTCTGCTGAAACAACTTTCGGGAAAATCTTAAAAAAAGATTTTAAAAAATATAGAGATGAATTAATAATTTCATCTAAAGCTGGTTACGATATGTGGCCTGGACCTTATGGAGAATGGGGCTCAAAAAAGTATTTAATGGCTAGTTTAGACCAAAGTCTAAAGCGTATGGGATTAGATTATGTAGATATTTTTTATTCTCACAGACCTGATCCTGAAACACCTTTAGAAGAAACTATGGGTGCTTTAGATTTAATGGTACGTCAAGGAAAAGCGCTATATATAGGTATTTCAAGTTATAGTGCTGAAGATACTGCAAAAGCTTCTAAAATTTTAAACGATTTAGGAACTCCTTGTTTAATTCATCAACCAAGATACAATATGTTCGACCGTTGGGTTGAGGATGGTTTGCTCGATACTATTGAAAAAAAAGGTGTTGGCGCAATTGCTTTTTCTCCTTTAGCCCAAGGAATGCTTACCGATAAATATTTAAATGGTTTTCCTGAAGATTCTAGAGCAATAAAAGATGGACGCTATTTAAACACAGATCAAATTAACAGACAACTTGTAAAAATTAAAGGGCTAAATGAAATTGCTAAAAACAGAAACCAAAGCTTGGCACAAATGGCCATTTCTTGGATTTTAAAAGATGAAAGAATTACCTCTGTTTTAATTGGCGCCAGTAAAACTGAACAAATTTTAGATAGCTTAAAAGCTATTGAAAATACTGTTTTTTCTGACGAAGAATTAACACTTATTGATAAAATTTCGGAATAACTTTTACATTATTTACATGCTTAAAACACTATAAAAAAAGCGGCAAAATTGCCGCTTTTTTTAATCTTTATTCTTAAAATTATTTAAACTCTAAAATTGTCTTTTTTATAATTGCAACACATTCTAACAATTGTTCTTTGTTCATTACCAAAGGTGGTGCAAAACGAATTATATTTCCGTGTGTTGGTTTCGCTAACAAACCATTATCTCTTAATTTAATACAAATATCCCACGCAGTAGTGCTATCCTCAGTATCGTTAATTAAAATTGCATTTAACAGCCCTTTTCCACGCACTCCATTTACCAAACTACTTATATCAACAATTTTTTGTATTTCGCTTCTAAAAAGTTCTCCTAAAATATTTGCATTTTCTGCTAGTTTTTCATCTTTAACAACTTCTAAGGCAGCAATAGCAACCCCACAGGCTAAAGGATTTCCTCCAAATGTAGAACCATGTTGTCCTGGTTTTATAACATTCATTATTTCATCATTCGCAAAAACAGCAGAAACCGGATACACACCGCCACTTAAAGCTTTTCCTAAAATTAAAATGTCTGGTTTTACTTCTGGTGTACCTGAGCAATCTTTATTTTTACAAGTACAATTACCACAAGTTGCTAATAAACGCCCTGTTCTAGCAACTCCAGTTTGAACTTCATCTGCAATAAAAAGGACATCATATTTCTCACATAAAACTTTTGCTTTTGCTAAATAACCTTCAGAAGGTACATAAACACCTGCTTCACCCTGAATTGGCTCAACTAAAAAACCAGCAATATTTTTAGTTGTTTTTAAAGTGTTTTCTAAAGCTTCTAAATTATCGTACTCGATTTTTATAAAACCAGCCGTAAACGGACCAAAGTTTTTACGTGCATCTTCATCATTAGAAAAAGAAATTATTGTAGTTGTACGTCCGTGAAAATTATTTTCACATACTATAATCTGCGCTTCATTTTCTGGAATCCCTTTTTTCTCATATGCGAATTTTCTACATAATTTAATAGCGGTTTCAACAGCCTCTGCACCTGTATTCATTGGTAAAACCTTATCAAAGCCAAAATAATCAGTTACATATTTTTCGTAATTACCTAACACGTCATTGTAAAATGCGCGTGATGTTAATGTTAATTTACTAGCTTGTTCTGTTAAAGCATTAATAATTGTTGGGTGACAGTGCCCTTGATTAACGGCTGAATAAGCAGATAAAAAATCGTAATACTTTTTTCCTTCTACATCCCAAACATATACCCCTTCTCCTCTACTTAAAACTACAGGAAGCGGATGGTAATTATGTGCTCCGTATTTGTTTTCTAAATCAATTGCTTGTTGCGATGTTATTTTTTCTGACATCATTTCATTAAAATTCTAAATTAAAAAATAATCAATTCCTCATTTAAAGGAGAGAAATCATCCTAATTTTTTCGCAAATTACAAAATATTTAACGGATTATTAATACTTCAAAAAAGAAGTATTAAAACAAAATAAAAATGTCATAAAAATCACATAATGTTAAAATTAATTCGATAAATTTGTTCAATTATAATTAAATTAAAAAAAAAATGAGAAAATCAATTTTAGTGTTAGGTTTAGTTGCTGCAATATTTACAAGTTGTGGTGATAAAAAGAAAGAAGAAGTTAAAAAAGAGGTTGAAACAAAAGTTGAAGCCGTAAAAGAAGAAGTTAAAGAAGTTGCTGCAGATGTTGTTGATACTACTGATAATATTGCATTAGGGAAACAATTATTTACAGATAAAACATGTACAACTTGCCATCAGCCAGATGCGAAAGTTATTGGGCCTTCTATAAAAGATATTGTAAAAGTTTATGATGAACAAAATGGTAATCTTGTAAAATTCTTAAAAGGAGAATCTCCTGCAATTGTTGATACTGATCCTGGTCAAGTAGCTATTATGAAAGCAAACTTAGATGGTTTTGTAAAAGACTTATCTGGAGACGAATTAGCTGCACTTGCTGCTTATATGAGAAGTGTAAAATAATACACTAAACAATTTAATTAAAAGCATCTCTTTTCGAGGTGCTTTTTTTGTGTTAAAATATTACATTTGCAACATGGCAAGAAGAAAGAAACAACTTATTTTTGAAAACATAGAAGTAATAGATGCTGGTGCAAGAGGAAAAACTGTTGCAAAAGCCCCAGACGGACGTGTTATTTTTTTAACAAACACAGTTCCCGGAGATGTTGTTGACATAAGAACTGGAAAAAAAAGAAAAGCATATTTTGAAGGCACTGCAATAAAGTTTCATAAATATTCCGATAAAAGAACTGAACCTGTTTGCGAACATTTTGAACATTGTGGCGGTTGTAAATGGCAAAATATGGGCTATGAACATCAACTTGCTTACAAAGAAAATGAGGTTAAAAACAATCTGATTAGAATTGGTCATTTAGAATTACCTGAGATTACTCCTATTTTAGGTTGCGAAAAAACCTACTTTTATAGAAATAAAATGGAATTTTCGTTTTCAAATAGCCGTTGGTTAACCTTGGAAGAAATAAATTCTGAAGAAGAGATTGATAATAGAAACGCGTGTGGGTTTCATATTTCAGGAATGTGGGATAAAATTTTAGATGTTTCTAAATGTCATTTACAAGAAGATCCATCAAATGATATTCGTAATTTTATTAAAAATTATGGAATAGAAAATAATTTAGAGTTTTACAACCCTAGGGAACAATCGGGTTTATTACGTACCATTATGTTACGAATTTCTTCAACTGGAGAAATTATGGTTGTAATCCAATTTTTTAAAGAAGACAAACTAAAACGTGAAGGCTTATTAGAAGCCCTTGCTGAAGAATTTCCTCAAATTACATCACTTCAATATGTAATTAATGGTAAAGGAAATGATACCTTGTACGATCAAGATATTATTTTATTTAAGGGAAGAGATCACATTTTTGAAGCAATGGAAGGATTGCAATTTAAAATTGGACCAAAGTCATTTTATCAAACAAATTCCATTCAGGCCTACGAATTGTATAAAATTACACGAGATTTTGCTAATTTAACAGGCAATGAAGTGGTGTATGATTTTTATACAGGAACGGGAACGATAGCGCAATTTGTTGCAAAAAATGCTAAAAAAGTAATTGGTGTAGAATCTGTTCCAGAAGCAATTGAAGATGCTAAACTAAATGCACAATTAAATAACATTAAGAACGTTGAGTTCTATGCAGGTGATATGAAAGATGTTTTTAATAATAGTTTTATAAAGAAACACGGACAACCAGATGTTATTATTACAGATCCACCAAGAGATGGAATGCATAAAAATGTGGTAGCAAAAATTTTGGAAATTTCACCCAAACGTATTGTGTATGTAAGTTGTAATTCGGCAACACAAGCACGTGATTTAAGTTTAATGAAAGAACAATACAATATTATTAAAACACAAGCTGTGGATATGTTTCCGCAAACGCATCATGTAGAAAATGTGGTACTTTTAGAATTAAAATAATTATGAAAAAAGCCCATAATGGGTGTTTAATAAAAAAATGACCAATACCAAACTTCATAAATAATTAGTAGTTTGGTAAAAATTTAATTAAATGAAAAGATACATAACATTACTGGTTTTAGCTTTTGTATTAATAATTAGTTGTGAAAAAGACGATATCTGTTTGGAAAATACTACTCCAAATTTAATGCTCAAATTTTATGATTTTGAAAATGATACCCTTGTAAAAACTATAAAAATTGATTCTATTAGAGTACTAAATAAAGCTTTAATTTCTAATTATACAGCTCAATCTTTTGATTCCATATTAATTCCACTTGATGTAAACCAATATGCAACAAGTTATCAGATTACATCTGGGAATCTGGCAGACACTATTTATTTTAGTTATGATAGAAATGATATTTTTGTATCAAGATCTTGTGGCTACAAAACTAATTTCGAAAATTTAACTATTGATAGCACAACAAATAACTGGATAAAAGCATACAATATTAATACTACAATTATTGACAATGACACAACGGCACATATTAATATTTATCATTAGTATTCTAGTTCATTTTTCAGTGAATTCTCAACAACTGGAAAAAGAACAAGTAGAAGAAAAAGAACAAGACTCTGTTAAAACTAAAATTAGTTACGCCATTAGAGTTGGTGTAGATATTAGTAAACCTATTATTTCATTTTTACAAGAAGACACAAAAGGATTGGAATTAACAGGCGATATGCGTATTGCAAACAATTACTTTGCCGCTGTTGAATTAGGATTTGAAGATACTTTAAAAACCGAAGATTATTTAAACTTTACTACAACAGGTTCCTACATAAAGTTAGGTGTAAATTACAATGCCTACGATAATTGGATCGGTATGAATAATCAAATTTATATAGGTGCGCGTTATGCTTTTAGTTTTTTCGAACACACATTAAATAGCTATACTCCAAATGTTAATGGAACTTATTTTATTCCAGATTCGGTTAATGCAGGAACAAATTTCACAGATTTAAATGCACATTGGTTAGAATTTTTATTTGGTATGAAAGTCGAAACTTTTAAAAATCTTTTTTTAGGCGCGCAGTTTAGTGTCAAAAAAATTATTACTACTAAAGAACCTGACAATTTCAAGAACTTGTATATACCAGGGTTTAATAGAGTTTTTTCTAATGATTTAGGGGTTGGTTTTAATTATACCGTAAGTTATAGCTTACCCATTTTTAATAAGTACAAATAATTTTATTACTTTTATCTGTAAACATTTTTTTATGAACAATATACCAAGCGTAGATTTGTCAGACTTTTTAGCTGATGATCCTACAAGAAAACAAAAATTTATTAAAGAAATTGGTGAAGCTTACGAAGAAATAGGTTTTGTAGCATTAAAAGGTCATTTTTTATCAGATGAATTATCTACAAATTTATACGAAGAAGTAAAACGTTTTTTTGAACTTCCAACAGAAATAAAAGAATCTTATGAAATTGAAGGAATAGGCGGACAACGAGGTTATACTTCATTCGGAAAAGAGAGCGCCAAAGGTAAAAAGGAAGGGGATTTAAAAGAGTTTTGGCATTTTGGACAAGAAGTAGTTGGTAACGAAACATTAAAAGCTGAATATCCAAATAACGTGTTGGTTAACGAAGTTCCAAATTTTAATAAAGTTGGAATGGAAGCCTATAAAAATCTTGAAAAAACAGCGATCTATGTATTGCGAGCTTTGGCTTTATATATTGGCTTAGATGAATTTTATTTTGATAATTATGTAATAAATGGCAATAGCATTTTACGTCCAATCCATTATCCTCCTATTCAAGGAGAACCAAAAGGAGCTGTAAGAGCTGCTGCACATGGCGATATTAATTTAATAACATTGTTAATGGGAGCTTCAGCTTCTGGTTTAGAAGTACAAAATAAACAAGGTAAATGGATTCCTGTAACAGCATTACCAGAGCAGTTGGTTATAAATGTTGGAGACATGTTAGAACGCCTTACAAATAACAAACTACGTTCAACAATTCATAGAGTTGTAAATCCACCAAGAGAAGAATGGGGAAAATCTCGTTATTCTATACCTTTTTTTACACACCCAATTAGCGAAATGTCTTTAAATTGTTTGCCAGAATGTATAACAGAAACACATCCAAAAGTATATGACAATATTACTGCTGGAGAATTTTTAAATGAACGTTTAAGAGAATTAGGCTTGATAAAATGATATCAAAAAAAGTAATTTCGTTTTTCACGTTTGGTGTATTCTTAATAATTGCAGGTGCAATTTTAAAAATTGCAAAAAACCCACAAGGAAGTTTAGTAATGGCTATTGGCTTATTATTTGAACTTTTTGCCGCATTGTTATTTATTTGGAATAAACTTAAAAAATAAGACTAGTTTTAGTATTTTTGCAAGTACAATTTTTGAATAAAAATGGGTAAAAAGAAAATTAATAGTCTCGAAGATTTAGGTGGGTTTGTGTTTTCTACAAACAATGATTTTGACTATAAAAAAGAAACTACTACAGAAACTTTAGCACCAAAAGAACAATTTTTAGAAGCACACTTTTCTAATAAGGGAAGAGGTGGGAAAACCGTAACAGTTATTACTGGTTTTGAAGGCTCTGAAGCCGATTTAAAAACATTGGGAAAATTACTTAAAACAAAGTGTGGCGTTGGTGGAAGTGTAAAAGAAAATGAAATTATTATTCAAGGAAATTATAGAGATAAAATAATGCAACTTCTTAAAAAAGAAGGATATAATATAAAACGCGTTGGCGGATAACTTATGAACAAAATAGCAGATTCAGAATTAATTTTAAATCCAGATGGTAGTGTATACCACTTAAATTTAAAACCAGAAAATATTGCACACACTATAATTTTTGTGGGTGACCAAAATAGAGTACCAAAAATTACAAAATACTTTGATTCTATAGAATTTGAAACTCAAAAAAGAGAGTTTAGAACTATTACAGGAGTTTATAAAGGCATTAGAATGTCTGTAATTTCAACAGGTATTGGGCCCGATAATATAGATATTGTAATAAACGAGTTAGATGCTTTAGTAAATATAGATTTAGAAACAAGAACCATAAAAAAAGCACATACACAACTAAATATTGTTAGAATTGGAACTTCTGGTTCTTTACAAAAAGACATTCCTGTAGATAGCTTTGTCTTAGCAAAATATGGTTTAGGCTTTGATGGTATGTTACTCTCTTACGATTGTGATCATGTACTAGAAGCTGACTTTGAAAATGCTTTTATAAAACACACTAATTGGAGTGATAGAAAAGCAAGACCTTATATAGTTAAAAACAGCAGTGTTTTAGAAAAAAAATTATTAAGTGATAAGGTATTTGCTGGAGTAACGGCCACAGCTGGTGGGTTTTACGGTCCACAGGGTAGAGTTTTAAGATTGGCCATTCAAGACCCAGAACTAAATAATAAAATTGACAATTTTGAATACAAAGGTGTTAAAATAACTAATTTAGAAATGGAGACTTCAGCAATTTATGGCTTATCTAGATTATTAGGTCACAATGCCTGTTCTATGAACGCAATTATTGCAAATAGAGCCAATGGAACTTTTAGTAAAGATCCTTATAAACCAGTAGAAGAACTAATTATTTATACATTAGATAAACTTAGCTCGTAAAATATTTTGTATATTTCATCGTTGAAAATAATAAAACCCCTATTTAAAATGAAAAAATTTATACCTTCTTTAATAGCAATTACTTTTGTATTGCTATTTTGTATTTCTTGTGGATCTTCGAAAAAAGGTTGTGGTTTAACTGCTGATGCTTCAAAAATTGAGACAACAACCTCAGACAATATTGTTCTTGCTGAAGTAAAATAGCAGTATAACAACTTATATTTTAAGCACTTTCACTACTTACCCAAAAAAAATTAATTATGAATAAAGTAAGAATTTTTGGAATCGTATTATTAATCTCAGGAGTATCTTTATTTCTATTCTACGATAATGATGGAATTGATTTTGCTTTTGGCTTTTTGTCTGCTTTAGGATTGGTCTTGGCCATAACAGGTAAATTAAAAACACAGGTATCAGAAAAAATTCAGCAATGAGTTTAATTACAATTAAAAAATCACATATTGAGTCGGATTTATTAGTACTCAAAAGTAAATTAGAGTCCGAAGGAATAAATTGTTATTTAAAAAATGAATTTACAACTCAGATAATGAATTACCTACCTTCTTTCGAAGTTGAACTTCAAATTTCAGATTCAGATTTAGAACGAGTTAAAGAAATATTGAGTGAAATGGAACAAAACTAAACCCGCTATAATAAATAGTTGTTACTAAATTAACAGAATCAAAGTAAGACATATACCCTTTTTTTATCTCTTTGTTAACATTATTCTCTTTTATAAACCATAATAAATTGTATTTTTACATCTTAAAATAACTCTATATTCTTTTATGGGAAAAATTATTGCAATTGCCAATCAAAAAGGCGGTGTTGGTAAAACTACTACTACTGTAAATTTAGCAGCAGCTTTGGGTGTTTTGGAGAAAAAAGTATTGCTTATTGATGCTGATCCACAGGCAAATGCTTCTTCTGGGCTTGGTATTATTGTTGAAGATGTTGAAATTGGAACTTACCAGTTATTAGAGCATGCCGCCACTGCTAAAGAAGCTATTGTTCCAACAAACTCTCCCAATTTAGATATTATTCCTGCACATATAGATTTGGTTGCTATTGAAATTGAATTGGTTGATAAAGACAACCGAGAGTTTATGCTGAAACAAGTATTACAAGAAATTAAAAATGACTATGATTATATACTTATAGATTGCGCACCTTCATTAGGGTTAATTACCTTAAATGCTTTAGTTGCAGCAGATTCTGTAATAATTCCAATTCAATGTGAATATTTTGCATTAGAAGGTTTAGGAAAATTATTAAATACTATAAAAAGTGTTCAAAAAATACACAATGCAGAATTGGATATTGAAGGCTTATTATTAACTATGTACGATTCTCGTTTAAGACTCTCTAACCAAGTAGTTGATGAAGTAAAAAAACACTTTCAGGATATGGTTTTTAAAACCATTATTCAAAGAAATGTAAGGTTAAGTGAGGCTCCGAGCTATGGTGAAAGTATTATTGCGTACGATGCTACAAGTAAAGGTGCCATAAATTATATTAACTTAGCTAACGAAATTTTAAAACAACACGCTAAATAAATATGGCAAAAGCACTAAAAAAACAAGCACTTGGAAGAGGATTATCTGCCTTATTAAAAGAGAATACAGCTACTATTAATTCTGCAAATGATAAAAATGCAGACAAAGTTGTTGGTAGTATTATCGAAATTGAATTAGAAGCAATTGAAGTAAATCCATTTCAACCACGAAGTTATTTTAATGAAGAAGCATTACGAGAATTAGCAAGTTCAATTAAAGAACTAGGTGTTATACAACCTATTACAGTAAGAAAATTAGAAAATAACAAATTTCAACTAGTATCTGGTGAACGTAGATATAGAGCTTCTAAATTAATAGGAAATAAGACAATTCCAACTTATATTAGATTGGCAAACGACCAAGAAATGCTAGAAATGGCATTGGTTGAAAACATTCAACGTAAAGATTTAGATCCTATTGAAGTTGCCTTATCTTACCAACGTTTAATCGATGAAATTGATTTAACGCAAGAAGAAATGAGTCAACGCGTTGGAAAAAAACGTTCTACAATAACTAATTATTTACGTTTATTAAAATTAGATCCCATTATTCAAACTGGTATGCGAGATGGATTTTTATCTATGGGACACGGTAGAGCACTAATAAATATTGAAAATACTGAAGAACAATTAAGTATTTATGAAAAAATATTAGCTCAAAAATTATCTGTAAGGCAAACCGAACAACTAGTAAAACAGCTTAAAGAAGGTATTGAAAAACCTATAAAAACAGCTGCTAAAAATAGTGAAACTCCAAAATTTGTTTCTAAAGGATTAAAAACCTTTAGCGAATACTTTGGACATAAAATTGACGTTAAATTATCTGGAACTGACAAAGGGAAAATTCTAATACCTTTTCATTCCGAAGAAGATTTTAACCGTATAAAAAAATTATTGGAATAGTGTTTTATAAAAAGTTTCACATATTATTTGTTGTTAGTTTATTTTTTACTTTTAATTCTTTTTCTCAAGAAGAATTAATAATAAAAGCGAAAGATACAACCTATACTTCTCCAAATGAATTTGATATGTTATCTCCTGCTAGAGCCGCATTTTATTCGGCAATACTTCCAGGTTTAGGACAGGCATACAATAAAAAATATTGGAAAATACCTGTGGTTTATGGAGCACTTGGAACTGGTATTTATTTTTACGATTTAAATAACAACAACTATAATAGAGCACGTACGGCTTATAAATTAAGATTAAACGGTAAACCAAACGAGTTTGATGGCTTAGATGGAAATATATTTTTATCGGACGATGCACTTGTTAGAGCACAAAAATCTTATAAAAAAGATAGAGACTTATCTTTATTAGTAACTGTTGCGCTTTATGTTTTGCAAGTACTTGAAGCAAGCACAAACGCTCATTTATTACAACATAATGTTGATAATAATTTAACACTTTCTCCACAAATTATTAAAGATGCTACCAACAACAAATCTGTAGTTGTAGCATCATTAAATTTTAAATTTTAAGAATGAAAATAGCTTTATTAGGTTATGGACGTATGGGTAAAACAATTGAAAAGATTGCTTTACAAAGAGGTCATAAAGTAATTTTAAAAGTAGATGAAAATACAAAAGACTACGATATTACCAATGCGGATATTGCTATAGATTTTAGTATTCCTTCAGTAGCTTTTAATAATATTTCTAATTGTTTAAATAATGATGTTCCTGTAATAAGTGGAACTACAGGTTGGTTAGAAAAATACCCAGCCGTTACTGAACTTTGTAATAAAAAAAATGGTGGTTTTATTTATGCTTCAAACTTTAGTTTAGGGGTTAATATTTTCTTTGAATTAAATGAGCAACTGGCAAAAATGATGCACCAATTAGAAGAATATAACATTTCTATGGAAGAAATTCATCATACTAAAAAATTAGATGCTCCAAGCGGAACGGCAATTACATTAGCTGATGGAATTATAAAACACACCAATAAAAAAAGTTGGAAGTTAAATGTAACAAATAGTGATTCTCAAATACCTATAATTGCAAAACGTATAGATGATGTCCCAGGAACACATACTGTTGCTTATAATTCGGCAATAGATTCCATAGAGATTAAACACACCGCACATAATAGAAGTGGTTTTGCGTTAGGTGCAGTTATTGCTGCAGAATGGTTATATGGCAAAACAGGAGTTTTTACTATGAAAGATGTATTGGGATTAAAATAATATTAAAAATAGTTTATTATGACAATGATTGAATGGTTTTTCTTTTTTCTAATTATACAAGTTATTCACTTTTTAGGAACTTGGAAATTATATATTAAAGCAGATAGAAAACCTTGGGAAGCAATTATTCCAATATACAATGCAATAGTTTTAATGAAAATTATTAATAGACCTACTTGGTGGGTTATTTTATTATTTATTCCAATAATAAACTTATTAATGTTCCCGGTAATTTGGGTTGAGACTGTTAGAAGCTTTGGGAAATACAAAACCGTAGATTCAATTCTTGCGGTTGTAACATTAGGTTTTTACATTTATTACTTAAACTATATTGAAAAAGTAGCTTATGTTAAAGATCGAAGTTTAAAATCTAGAACCGAACTTGGTGAATGGGTAAGTTCTATTGTTTTTGCAATTATTGCTGCAACTTTAGTGCATACCTACATTATGCAGCCCTACACAATACCAACTTCTTCATTGGAAAAATCATTACTAATAGGAGATTTTCTGTTTGTAAGTAAATTTCATTATGGTGCTAGAGCTCCAATGACAACTGTTGCTGCCCCAATGGTACACGATTCTTTACCTTTTGTTGGCACAAAATCTTATTTGCAAAAACCACAATTACCATATTTTAGAATTCCTGGTTTTCAAGATATTAAACGAAATGAAATTGTTGTTTTTAGCTGGCCTGTAGATACGGTACAACGCTTTTTTGATACTTCAAATATTCATATTAAAAAACCAATTGATAAAAAATCAAATTATGTTAAACGTTGTGTTGCTATCCCTGGAGATTCTTTAGAAATTAGACAAGGATATATTTATATAAACGGAGAAAAAACCATATTACCAGATAGAGCAAAAACACAATATATGCACAAAGTTGTCACTAACGGACAACAATTGAGCGGAACAACTTTAAAAAGATATGGTGTAACAGAAGGTCGTAATTTTGGAGAATATTACAACCTTAATCTAACAGATGAAAATGCTGCAAAACTTAAAAACAATCCACTAATTAAAAGCGTTACCAAAGAATTAACTCCAAGTGGAACGTACAATTCAAGAGTTTTTCCACATAATAAACACTACCCTTGGTCCGACGATAATTATGGCCCAATTTATATTCCAGAAGCAGGAAAAACAGTTGCTTTAAATTCAGAATCATTACCATTTTACAAAAGAATTATTGAAGTGTATGAAAACAATAATTTAACGGTAAATGGCGATGAAATTTTTATAAATGGTAAACTAGCAACTGAATATACCTTTAAACAAGATTATTATTGGATGATGGGAGATAACCGTCATAATTCTGAAGATGCTCGTTATTGGGGATATGTACCTTTTGACCATGTTGTTGGAAAACCTGTATTTATTTGGTTTAGTTGGGATACGAATGGAGAAGGTATTGCCGAAAAAATTAGATGGGATCGTGTTTTTACAACAGTTCATGGAGAAGGAAAACCAATATCATATCTATATTATTTCTTAGGAGCACTAGTACTTTGGTTTGGTTACAGTTCGTACAGAAAACGTAAAAGAGAAGAAGGATAAAATAAGTTAAAAGTCAAAAAGTCCAAGGTCTAAAGTTTATTATTTGAAGTATTAATAGATACTTGAAACCAAATACCTAATACCAGATACTAGACAACCAAATCTATGATTTTACTACAACCAACTTATTTTTCACCAATAATTCAATATGTAGCTATTTCTAAAAGTGAAACTATCTGCTTTGAAGTTGAAGATAATTTTCAAAAACAAACTTATAGGAACAGGTGTTATATTTATACGGCAAATGGTAAACATTTACTTAATGTACCCATTCAACACAATAAAGGTGTAAAGCAAAGAACAAGAGATGTGAAAATTGATTACAAAGACGATTGGAACAAATTGCACTTAAAAACACTAATTACAGCCTATAGCTCCTCTCCTTTTTTTGAATTTTATATTGATGATTTACTTCCTATATTTAATAAACAGCACATTTTTTTATTGGATTTAAATATATTAAGTCATCAAATTATTATGGAAGCCTTACAATTAGATTTAACCACCTCTAAAACCAACGAATTTTTAAAAGAAACCAACTTAAAAGATTTTAGAAAATTGGCTATTGCAAAAGGAGAACCAAGATATAATTTAGAAAGATACATTCAAGTATTTGAACAAAAAAATGGTTTTATTTCAAATCTTAGTATTTTAGACCTTCTTTTTATGGAAGGTCCAAATGCCCTAAATTATTTAGAATCTCAAAATTTAAATTTGTAAGCCTTGGAAATTCTTCGTTTTATTACACACTACGCAATGCACTTTATAGTGCCAGGGATTATTGCATATTTATTTTTTAAAAACAATTGGAAAAAGGTTTGGTTTATTTTTATTTTAACAATGTTAGTTGATCTAGACCACTTGTTTGCTAATCCTATTTTTGAAGCTGAAAGATGCAGTATCAATTTCCATCCGCTGCATTCTTATTATGCTATTTGTGTATATTTTTTATTATTAATACCTTCTAAAACAAGAATTTTGGCTATCGGATTATTATTTCATATGCTTACAGATTTTACAGATTGTCTCTGGATTCAATAAGCATAATTATTTGTGATTTATTCCTTGAACTATTTTTCTAGCAAAAACTATTTTTAACTAAATTAAATTCGTCTATAATTTCCTTAACAATTGCATCTGCAGGTTTTATTTCGTGAATTAAACCAGCAATTTGACCAATTTCTAATTCTCCATTTTCTAAATCACCTTCAAACATTCCTTTTTTAGCTCTTGCCCTACCCAATTTATCTTTCAATTGTTCAGCTGTTGGATTATGTTGATATAATTCTTGAAGCTCATTAAAAAATTTGTTTTTTATCAATCTAACTGGAGCCAATTCTTTCAACGTTAATTGTGTATCACCGTCTTGAGTTTTTACAACTTCATTTTTAAAATTTATATGTGCCGAAGATTCATTACTTGCAACAAATCTGCTGCCAATTTGAACAGCATCAGCTCCTAAAACCATTGCTGCCAGCATTCCTCTTCCAGATGCAATTCCTCCGGCTGCAATAACAGGAATAGTTAATTTTTCTTTCACCATTGGAATTAACGTAAAGGTTGTAGTCTCTTCTCTTCCATTATGTCCACCAGCTTCAAACCCTTCCGCCACAATAGCATCAACACCTGCTTGTTCCGATTTTAATGCAAATTTCACACTACTTACAACATGCACTACTATAATTCTGTTTTCCTTTAAAAAAGGAGTCCATGTTTTAGGATTTCCTGCTGAAGTAAATACTATTTTAACACCTTCTTCAACAATTATTTGCATAATTTCTTCAATATTTGGATATAACATTGGTACATTAACTCCAAATGGTTTATTTGTGGCTTTTTTACATTTTTGAATGTGTTCTCTTAAAATAGCTGGATACATAGAGCCCGCTCCAATTAATCCCAAACCACCAGCATTACTAACAGCTGAAGCCAATCTCCAACCGCTATTCCAAACCATACCCGCCTGAATTAATGGATATTTTATACGAAATAACTCTGTAATGGAACTTTTCATTTAGTTTTTAAGAATTTTAAATGTCTTAACTTCTTTATCATATTTAATTTGTAAAAAGTACAACCCTTTTGCTAGAGAAGAAATATCAGCTTTAGGATTTGATTTTAGTATATTACTTTCAAAAATAACACCACCCAATACATTGTAAATAGTAACATTTAAAACTGCTATATCATTTGGAAAATTAAAGTTTACCTCAGTTGATATTGGATTAGGATAAAGGCTTACCAAGTTTTCAAGATTAATGTCTTTTGAAAAAACACCTTCACAAGATATACTCGTTTTTACTTCAATTAAATCACCCTGCTTGATAGGTAATTCAAAAGCCTTATTCATTGTTTTAATTTTTTCTATTCCATTTAAATAAACTGTAAACGGAGGTGTTCCTTTATTTAATTCTATGAAAGCAGATTTTGAAGAAACCGCTACTTTCCCAGAAACTGATTCGCCTTGTGCCACATTAACATTAAAGCATTGATTAAAACTTTGATTTTCAATAGAAATACAAATTTCATACCCTCCAACTGCTAAATTTGTTAGCGCTAAAGCATTTTCATTAGTAAATGAATAATTTGTTCCATTAATAGTAACAGTATAATTATAAGGTATAGTAGCAGAAATATTAATTTTCCCATTATTTTTATTGAAACAGGTTTCGCTAATCACTTCAATATTAAAATTATTTGAAGGCATGTAAAAACAACCCGTCTCATCTACAACAGTACCTTTTGGGGAATTTGGACATAAATCAACCGAGTTTTCTACTCCATCTCCATCAATATCATCATCATCAACAAAATTAGCTTCAAAAATTGATTTAAAATTTGGAATACCATAACCTTCTTGATTTGTAGGTGATGAAAATAAATGTGCCGATTGTTTTATTAATTGTGTAATTTCAGCATTCGTTTTATCCGGAAAAGCTTGCCATAAACAAGCAACAACACCCGCCAATACAGGTGATGAAAACGAAGTTCCATTAGCTGTAACAACGCTTCCAGAGGTATTAATTAATGAAGTAGCTTGTCCTTGCGCACAAACATCTGGTTTAATTCTATTATCAGAAGTTGGACCAAATGAACTAAAAGAAGCAATATTTCCTGAAGAATTTACAGCTCCTACTGTTAAAACTGATGGTGCATCTGCAGGTGCATTAATATAAGGCCAATCAGCATCATTACCTTCATTTCCTGCAGAGTTGACCAATATCATTCCACGTGAAAAAGCAATTTCAGCTCCTCTAGATATAAAAGTAGTTTTCCCATCCATGTCACTGTAATTATAATTATGTGCTGGATTGTCGAAAAAAACTGAATATCCTAAGGAAGTATTAATAACATCAACACCTAAACTATCCGCTCTTTCAGCTGCTTCTACCCATAAACTTTCTTCTAATTTAACTTCAACAGGTGAGTTTTCTGTTCTAAATAAATAAAAACTAGCATCTGGTGCAGTACCCACAAAACTTCTTGTGGCTCCATCAACTCCATTTTCTAAATAACCTGCAATTGTAGACAATACTGAAGTCCCATGCGAATCACCTCCGAAAATATTAGGACTTCTATCTACAAAATCGTAACCACCCAAAATTTGTCCGTTATCTCTAATTCGTTTAAACGCAGGTATTGTATTTACATTTGGAAAACCAGCATCTAAAACTGCTATTTGCATTCCAGAGCCTGTAAAATCATTTTGATGTAATGTTGTACCTCCTAACATTAATAACTGATTTTCGGCATTTCCGTACGTAAAATCTGTAGTAGTTTCTAATTGTTTTTTCCTAATTTCAGGTCGTTCCTTTGAGCTTATAGCTGGCTTAGAACTATTTAATGCTCTATTGGCAAATTCAATAGCATCTACAATTAAAAAACTTGCAACTTCTAAATTTAATAAGGCATCTATATTAATTTTTGTTCCTTGAATATGTAATGCATTTAACCATTTCGATTTTGCTAAAACAGTAATCCCTTCAGCGTTTTTAATTGCTGAAATATAGGTTGATTCTATAGGAACATCTCTAAAATCTAAAGCAATATTATAACGTGCTCGCCTTTCTAAAGAACGCTGACTTAACATATCTAATGGAGTTGCGTAATACGCTGCCTCATTTGGTTTGTCTTTAAAATATACCCAAGCATCTTCCACTTGCGAAAAAGCACATGAAACTGAAAATAAAAACAAAAAAGTAAAAATAGTATTTTTCAAAATTTCTAAATTATTACATATTAAAAATACAAAATTTTAATGATAAAATAATGTAATATAAATTATTAAACTAAGCAATTACCCCTGAACCTAGCAATTCTTCATTAATGTACCAAGCAACAAATTGACCTTCTGTTATAGCAGATTGTTTATTGGCAAACTCAACAAACAGTCCAGTTTCTACTTTATATAAAGTAGCTTCTTCTAATGCTTGTCTATAACGTATTCTTGCTTTAACTTTTAAATGCTCTCCATTATCTAAGGCTAAATCGGTTCGAATCCAGTGCAATTCTTCATTTGAAACAAAAAGTACGCTTCTGTATAAACCTTTATGATTTTTTCCTTCTCCTGTATAAATAACATTTTCTACAACATCTGTATCAATAACAAATAATGGCTCTTTTGTACCACCAACAGCCAATCCTTTGCGTTGGCCTTTTGTAAAATAATGAGCTCCCTGATGCTTTCCAACAATTTTACCATCAGTTATTGCATACTTATACTTTGTAGCAAAAAAAGCTAATTCTGCGGCTTTTGAATTAAAATGCGGAATTTCTCGATTGTAAATTGGAGAATCTTCTGGAATTTGAACTATTACACCTTCTTTTGGTTGTAATTTTTGTTGTAAAAACTCCGGTAAACGCACCTTCCCAATAAAACAGAGTCCTTGAGAATCTTTTTTATCTGCAGTAATTAAATCTTGCTCAGTAGCTATTTTTCTAACTTCTGGCTTTGTTAATTCTCCTATTGGAAATAATGCTTTTGACAATTGTTTTTGAGATAATTGACATAAAAAATAAGACTGATCTTTATTTCCGTCTTTTCCGGCAATTAATTTATAAATAGTTTCTTGGTTAATTATTTCCTCTCCTTTTCTGCAATAATGCCCTGTTGCGACATAATCTGCACCTAAATCTAGAGCTATTTTTAAAAAAACATCAAATTTAATTTCTCTGTTACACAATACATCTGGGTTTGGTGTACGACCCATTTCGTATTCTTTAAACATATAATCCACAATACGTTCTTTGTATTGCTCGCTTAAATCAACTACTTGAAAAGGAATTCCTAATTTATCTGCAACTAGCATGGCATCGTTACTATCTTCTAACCACGGACATTCGTTTGAAATAGTTACAGAATCATCGTGCCAGTTTTTCATAAACAAGCCAATAACTTCATAACCTTGTTCTTTTAAGAGATATGCCGCAACACTACTATCAACACCACCAGAAAGTCCAACAATTACGCGTTTCATTTTTAAAATTTTAGACTGCAAAGATACTGATAACTTTTAGTAAGGAAAAAGTTAATTTTATTTTTACTTGAGGACAATATATATTAAATATTAATCTGTTTTAATGAAATGAATTGACAAAAAAAAGCCTATCAAATAAATGATAGGCTAGACATTAAAAAAGGTGAATTATTTATATTAAATAACTTTTACATTTACTGCGTTCATTCCTTTTCTACCTTCCTGTAAATCGAATTCAACTTCATCACCTTCACGGATTTCGTCGATTAAACCAGAAATATGTACAAAATGTTCGTTGTTCGAGTCGTCTTCTTTTATGAATCCAAATCCTTTAGTTTCATTGAAGAATTTTACTGTGCCTTTACTCATTATTAAAAATTTTAATTTATTATATTATTTGGCAAATATAATAATTTTTATTTAACAACATTATTTTTAATGTTTTAAATATTACTCTAAAAGTACCTAACCTTATAGAATTCGTTTCATAAATTGAATAAGTCTTAATTAATTTCTCATTGTAAATATTAAAGTTTTGTTAATTTATTATATAATTTTATTAAACAAAAATATTTAAAATAATATGATATAATATTTTATATTGTTGATTATAAGTTATTTATATCATTTTATTGTATGTTTACTCAAATAATAAAAAATCCATTATTTTATATTTTGTTCATCTTTTATTCTTTTTACTTAAACAATAATAAATTAATTTATATATTTGTCAAAACTAAAATTAAAAATCATGAAAAAATTACCTTACATTATTACTTTAATCTTAACGTTAATGTTATCTATAAGTTTAACTTCTTGTGATGACGATGATGACGTAGTGAAAATTCCTGAAATTAAAACTATTGCTGATTTTGTAGCTGCAAACTCAGACAATTATAGTAGCCTATTTGCTGCTTTACAAAAAGCTGACTTAGTTGATACTTTAAACGGTGATGAAACTTTTACTGTATTCGCTCCTAATAACGATGCTTTTGCTGCTTTTTTAACAAGTGCTGGA
>CBDUKG010000027.1:0-27503 GCA_965367745.1 uncultured Flavobacteriaceae bacterium
ATCTCTCCTTCTGATGCAAAATTGCAAATATCAAACAATCCAGCTGATTGTATAAACACAGAAAAGGTAGAATAGTATGGCAAAAACTCCGAATTTAACTAAAGAAGATTTTGAAAAAGCTTCTTCTAATAAAGAGATTCTAGAAATTATTAATGAGAAAAATATTAATATTGATAAAGTTGAAAATAGACTATTTTATGAAGAAGAGCTTAAAAAGTTACAAATAGAATTAGTGAAATTACAACGATGGATTTCTAAAAATAAAAAAAGAGTAGCAATAATATTTGAAGGTAGAGATGCTGCAGGTAAAGGAGGTAATATTAGAAGGTTTACGGAGCATTTAAACCCAAGATCTACACGTTTAGTTGCACTCACAAAACCGACAGAAGTAGAGCGAGGGCAATGGTATTTTAGACGCTATATAAAAGAACTTCCAAATTCAGGTGAAATTGTTTTTTTTGATAGAAGTTGGTACAATAGAGCTGTGGTAGAGCCAGTTATGGGTTTTTGTAGCGAGTCTCAATACGAAAACTTTATGGTACAAGTCCCGGAATTTGAACACATGCTTTATGAAGATAATTTAGTGTTGATAAAGTTTTGGTTTTCTATTTCAAAAGACGAACAGTTGTCCAGATTTAATGCAAGAATAGAAACTCCATTAAAAAGATGGAAATTTAGCCCTGTGGATAGAAAAGGACAGGAACTTTGGAATGATTATACGCATTATAAAGAACAAATGTTTAGTAAAACACATACCAGCTATAGCCCTTGGATAATAGTAAGAGCCAACAATAAAAAAGTGGCACGTTTGGAATGTATTAGATATGTGTTATCTCAATTTAATTATGAAGGGAAAGATGAAGCACTTACAACTTTGTTTCCAGATCCTAATATTATTATGAGATACCATCGTTCATCAAAACAATTAGATTAATTATGCATGAGTTTACATTAACACCAGAAAACGTAGAAATTCTTAATACAAATAAAGGACTTACAGCATTATTATCAAGAGAACCTTATAATCTTGAAAGAGCGGTAAGATATGTTAAGTATGAAAAACGATTAAAAAAGCTTCAAATTGAATTGATTAGATTACAAACTTGGGCTATTAAAGAAAATGAACGAATTATTATAATTTTTGAAGGACGAGATGCTGCTGGTAAAGGTGGAGCTATTAGGCGTGCAACAGAACGAATGAACCCAAGGCATATTAAAAAATTAGCCTTGCCTAGACCTACGCAAGATGAAAAAACACAATGGTATTTTCAGCGTTATGTGAATCAATTTCCTAAAGGTGGTGAAATTATATTTTTCGATAGAAGTTGGTATAATAGAGCCGTAGTAGAACCTGTAAATGGGTTTTGCACACAAGCTGACTATGAAATTTTTATGAATCAGGTAAATGATTTTGAACGTATGATTACCGAATCTGGAATTCATTTGGTAAAAATTTATATGTCAATTTCTAAAAGAGAACAAGCAAAACGTTTTGAAGATATTAGAAACAATCCATTAAAACAATGGAAAATGACTGCAGTTGACGAAAAGGCACAAGAATTATGGGATGTTTATACAGACTATAAAAGCAAAATGTTTGCAAAAACTGCAAATAATACCGTTAGCTGGAAAATAATTAGAGCAAATAAAAAAACAATTGCAAGGGTAAATGCAATCAATCATATTTTAAAGAGTATTCCTTACGATAAAAATCTAGAAATATAGAATTAGTAAAAATCTTTTTTTTTGCTTCAAACATAGCTAAATCTTACCTGGCTATATAATAGAATGTGGCTAAAAAATTTGTTCACCAATACAATTACTAATTGCGAACAACATGTGATCGTAAAAAAATAGTAGTACCACATGAAAACAAATAAAGAATTAGAATTAGTATGGAACTTTGTTAATAATACAGATAGAAATATATTTTTAACAGGAAAAGCAGGCACAGGTAAAACCACTTTTTTACACAAATTAAAGAAGGAATCTTTAAAACGTATGGTAGTAGTTGCTCCAACTGGAGTTGCCGCTATTAATGCCAAAGGAATGACAATACATTCCTTTTTTCAAATGCCTTTTGGTCCCATTTTACCAGATACTGAACAAACCCAAACCTCTAGTTTTAATAGAAAATTTAATAAAACTAAAATCAATATTATTAAATCGATGGATTTATTAGTTATTGATGAAATAAGCATGGTACGTGCGGATTTGTTGGATGGAATTGACAAAACATTAAGGCGGTTTAAAAATAGAAATAAAGTTTTTGGAGGGGTTCAAATATTAATGATTGGCGACTTACAGCAATTATCGCCAGTAATTAAAGAAAATGAATGGCAATTGTTAAAACCGTTTTATAAGAATGGCTTCTTTTTTAGCAGCCATTCCTACCAACAATGCAACCCTATTACCGTTGAGTTAAAACATGTGTATCGACAAGACAACCAAAAGTTTATTGAAATTTTAAATGAAATTAGAAATAATACGCTTTCACAAGCCTCCGCTGATGAATTGAACAAACGCTTTTTACCTGATTTTGTTCCAAATGAAAATGATGGTTATATAGATTTAACAACACATAACCATAAAGCAGCAAAAACTAATTTAATAGCACTAAATAAATTAAAAACAAAAGCACAAACTTATAAGGCAATAATCGAGGGGAAATTCCCAGAGTTTTCTTATCCCAATAAAGAAGAGTTAGTTTTAAAAGTAGGCGCTCAAGTGCTATTTATTAAAAACGATAGAACTCCTGAAAAACGTTACTTCAATGGGAAAATTGGAAAGATAATTTTTCTGGATAAAGATGAAGTTATTGTAAAATGTCCAAATGATGATGCCAACATTGTAGTTAAACCAGAAATTTGGGAAAATATAAATTATACGGTGCATCCAGAAACTAAAGAAATTACAGAAAATAGCATCGGTTCATATACACAAATACCTTTACGATTGGCTTGGGCTATAACTATTCATAAAAGTCAAGGGCTAACTTTTGAAAAAGCTATAATAGATGCACAAGCCGCTTTTGCACATGGGCAAACCTATGTGGCCTTAAGTAGATGTAAATCTTTAGAAGGTTTGGTACTAAAAAGTAGCATAGACTCTAGTCAAATTATTAGTGATAGTAATGTGATTTCCTTCAATAAGAATGCTGCAGAAAACCAACCAGATGAGCATATTTTACAAAAATCTAAATCAGAATTTCAATTGAATTTAATTGCAGAATTATTTAATTTTTTTAATTTTCTTCAACCAGTCAATCGTGTTTTAGATCTATTTTATCAAAATAGAACTAGTATCGAAGGCAATTTAGAATCAACCTTTAACAATATAAAAGATACAATAGCCAATCTTTTAAAAGTTGGTAATTCATTTAAAAAACAATTATATAGTTTATCTAAACCTGAAATTGAGCCAGAATTTAATATTAGTGTACAAGAACGTTTTTTAAAAGCCCTAAATTATTTTAATGAACAAACCACAAATAGTATCAATGAGCCTTATAATGCATTTAATTATACTACAGATAATAAAGGTTTAGAAAAAGATATTAATAAACAACTAGATATAATTGAAGACTTATTAGCCACCAAATTAAGTTTTTTTAATGGATTAACAGAAGGGTTTAAAACCCTTACGTTTTTAGAATTAAGAGCAAATGCAGTATTTTTGAAAAAAGAAAAACCGAAAAAGTCTCGCAAAAATGTTATAGATGGTACCGCAAATAAGGAATTATTTGAACGTTTAAGAGAGTTAAGAGATGTTATAGCAAAAGAAAAAGATTTGATTCATTATCAAGTATTTACGCAGAAATCATTGTATGAAATGTGCTATAATTTACCCACAACTTCTAAAGAATTATTAAATATAACAGGTTTTGGTAAAATACGGGTTAAAAAATATGGGGATGCTATTTTAAAAGTTATTGGCGATTACTGGATTGAAAATGAGATTGAAGATTTAAGCAAAAAAGAAATTTTTGAAGTAAAAAAATCTAAACAAGAAAAAGGAGCAAGTAAAAAAGTCTCTTTAGAATTATTTAAATCTGGAAAAACTGTTTTTGAAATTGCAACATTAAGAGGCTTAACTGAAGGTACTATTACAGAACATCTTGCAACTTTTATTGCTTCTAAAGAAGTTAAAGTAACAGATTTAGTATCAAAAAGTCATTATAAAGAGTTAAAAGAACTTATTCCTACAATGAATTTTGAAAATATATCCGATCTGAAACACCAAATAGATGAAAAGTATTCTTATTCCGATTTGCGTTTAGTTTTAATTGATTTGGAGAACTATAGAAATTAACATTCACTAATTAAACTCACTTGTAAAATGCAATTTAACTGTAGGATATTTACTTTGTGTCATTTGAATTGTAAAAGCAGAATCTGCTAGAAACACTAATTGTCCTTGTTTATCTTTTGCTAAAAATCGTTGTTTAACTCTTTTGAACTCTTTAAATTCTTCATTTTTTGGATTTTCAGGATGTACCCAACAAGCTTTATGTACAGGTAGGTTCTCGTAACTACATTTAGCACCATATTCGTGCTCTAAACGGTATTGAATTACTTCGTATTGAAGTGCTCCAACTGTTCCAATTATTTTTCTTCCATTTAAATCTAATGTAAATAATTGTGCCACACCTTCATCCATTAACTGATCTAAACCTTTGAATAATTGTTTAGATTTAAGAGGGTCTGCATTATTAACGTAACGGAAATGTTCTGGAGAAAAACTTGGAATTCCTTTAAAGTTTAAGATTTCACCTTCGGTAAGTGTATCACCAATTTTAAAGTTACCACTATCCTGTATTCCAACAATATCACCAGGGAAAGATTCGTCTACAATTTCTTTTTTTTCTGCAAAAAAGGCATTAGGACTAGAAAATTTCATTTTTTTATTTAAACGCACATGTAAATAAGGGGCATTTCTTTTAAAAGTACCAGATACAATTTTTATAAAAGCCAATCTATTTCTATGGTTTGGATCCATATTAGCGTGAATTTTAAACACAAAACCAGCTAACGTTTTTTCTTTAGAATCAACCAAGCGTTCTTCAGCTTTTTTAGGTTGTGGTGACGGTGCAATTTCTATAAAGCAATCTAATAATTCTTTTACACCAAAATTATTTAACGCAGAACCAAAAAATACAGGTTGCTGTTCCCCTTTTAAATAAGCTTCTTTATCAAAATCAGGATATACTTCGTGCATAATTTCTAAATCATCACGTAAATTATTAGCCCATTTTTCACCTATAATAGTATCAAGTTCTGGCGTATTAATATCTGTAAATTCTAAACCTTCTGAAACAGTTTGTTTGTTGTCACCAGAGAATACATTTATTTTATTTTCGTAGATATTATATATACCTTTAAAATCGTAACCCATTCCAATTGGGCAACTTAGCGGACAAACTTTTAAGCCTAATTTTTGCTCAACTTCATCTAATAAATCAAAAGCATCTTTACCTTCACGGTCTAATTTGTTAATAAAAACAATCATTGGTATGTTGCGCATTCTACAAACTTCAACCAATTTTTCAGTTTGTTCTTCAACACCTTTTGCAACATCAATTACAACAATTACACTATCTACCGCAGTTAAAGTTCTAAAAGTATCTTCAGCAAAATCTTTATGCCCAGGTGTATCTAAAATATTTATTTTCTTGTCTTTATAGATAAAAGCTAAAACAGAAGTGGCAACAGAAATACCACGTTGACGCTCAATTTCCATAAAATCGGAAGTAGCTCCTTTTTTTATTTTATTGTTTTTAACTGCGCCAGCTTCTTGAATTGCACCACCAAATAATAACAATTTTTCTGTTAGTGTTGTTTTACCAGCATCTGGGTGAGATATAATACCAAAAGTTCGTCTGCGTTGTATTTCTTCTAAAAAACTCATCTATAAAAATTTGAGGTGCAAATATATGGTATTCTTCTTAAAATACTTAAAGAATAGGGAATTCAAAATTTAGTGTTTTTCAGTTTTTAAATCTTTCAATTTTGATTATTCTTTTTGTAAATTTGTTGTAACAGAATAATTTTATGAAAGAAGAACAAGTAATATTAGTAAACGAAAAAGACGAACAAATTGGTTTAATGCCAAAAATGGAAGCACACGAGAAAGCTGTGTTGCATAGAGCATTTTCTGTTTTTGTATTTAATGAAAAAAATCAATTAATGTTGCAACAACGTTCAGCAGATAAATACCATTCACCATTATTATGGACAAATACGTGTTGTAGTCATCAGCGAGATGGAGAAAGTAATATTGAAGCTGGAAAAAGACGTTTGCAAGAAGAAATGGGTTTTGTTTGTGAATTGGAAGAAAAAACATCTTTTATATATAAAGCTCCTTTCGATAATGGTTTAACGGAACACGAATTAGACCATGTTATGGTTGGAAGTTATTCTAAAGATCCAATTATTAATAGGGAAGAGGTTGAAAGTTTTAAATGGATGACTTTGGAAGAAGTGAAAGATGATATCGCTTTAAACCCTGCACTTTATACAGAATGGTTTAAAATTATTTTTGAAAAGTTTTATGATTTCTTAAAGTTGTAATTGTGACAGAGAGAGATTTAAAGATTCTAAAGAGTTGGGAGGGAAAGCACAAAATGGGTAAATGGAAGTACATTGTTGTTTACGGAGGTGTTTTTATGCTTTTAATGCTTATTTTTAGAAATGGAAGTGATTATTTTTCTGATAAATTATCATCTGATTTATTTACAATTAATAGTATTTTAAAACAATTGGTAAGTACTGCAATTGGCGGTTTTATTTATGGTTTAATTACTTGGTTTATGAATGAAGGAAACTATGAAGAATTAATAAAAAGGCAAGCAAATGAAAGTAACAGTTAATAGAAAGGCCCATTTTAATGCAGCACATAGATTGTACAATGCAGATTGGACTGATGCTAGAAATGCAACTGTTTTTGGTAAATGTGCCAATCCAAATTACCACGGACATAATTATGAATTAATAGTTGCTGTAAAAGGAGAAATTCATCCAGAAACTGGATTTGTTATGGATATGAAAGTTTTAAAGCAATTAATTGAAACTGAAATTGAAGCACAGTTTGATCATAAAAATTTAAATGAAGAAGTCCCAGAGTTTAAAACCTTAAACCCAACTGCTGAAAATATATCGGTTGTAATTTGGAATAAATTGCGAATTAAAATTGATACAAATCTTGAATTATCTATTACACTTTATGAAACTCCAAGAAACTTTGTAACCTATTCTGGTGAATAAAGTTCGAAAACATTTCTGACTTTATAGAAATCAAAAGTACAATTACTGTAAAATGTCATAATTAACTTCTAATTAATTATGACATTTTTTATGTTGTTACTTCGGTGTTTTGCAAGTTTTTATTCCAAAAAGAGTGTATAAAGGACAAAAATTAAATAATACTGTTAGCAATAATACAATTCCTACAGCCATTAAAACAATTGCAACCATTCCTGTAATAATATTTGTGTAATATAAAATCACTATTGCTATAGCAATTAAAATTCGAACTAACTTGTCTGCATTTCCTACATTTTTTTTCATTGTATATCAATTAAATTATAGCATCAGTTTACTTAACTGATAGTACAATTTAAGATAAATTTATAAAATAATTAAATTAGACTAGTCTTTTTTCTGTTTGTTTAATTCGTCTTGTAATCGTCGCATTACTTTTTGTTCACGTTCTAGCGCTTTTTTTCTGTGCTCTTCGTATTCATCTTCAACTTCTTTTAAATTGCTCTTTGTCTGTTTTGTAACGCTAATACTTTGTTTAAATTTAGAAATAAAGAATAATAGAAATAATACTAAACCACCAATTATGGAAAGCATAATTGTTTTAAATAAACCTTTTTCAAAGTCAATTCCTAAAAACGAAATTGTAGTTATTTGAGTTTTTAATGTAGCTATTTCATTTTTTGTAGTACTAAAAGAAGTATTTAAACTATCAATAACTTTTTTTTGCTTGTTAATAGTATATGTGGCGTTTAATATATCTTCTTTTGAAGCTAATATAGAATCGTTAATATTAGATTTTAGTTTCAATAACCAATTTAGTTTAACAACTTTATAATCTTGATATTTATTTGAATTTTTTATTAAATTTTCAAACTGATTGTTTACTGAACCAGAGTCAATAAATTGTTTGGTTGTTTGACTCTGTACATTAGAAATAATAAATAATAGGGTAAAAGCTAATAGTAAATGTGTTTTCATTAGTTAATAAGTTTGATTTAAGTTTTGGGGTTAAAACTAGTTGTTATTTATGTAATAAACTTCTAATTCGTTCAAATATTGTTGTTTTAAGGTATCATTTATAAAAGAATATTGAAATGAATTTTTTGCTAATTGGTAAATTTCGTGTTTTGTTAAATTTAAAGCAGCTTGTATTTCAAAATAATTCTGATTTACATTACCACCAAAATAGGCCGGGTCGTCAGAATTAATTGTAACTTTTAAGCCTAAATCTAGCATTTTTTTGAGTGGATGATCCTTTAGGTCCGTTACTACTTTTAAGGCAGTATTAGAGAGAGGGCAAACTGTTAAAGCAATATCACGATTTATTATTTCACATATTAAATTATTGTCTTGCAAAGCATTATTGCCGTGATCTATACGTTTTATTTTCAAAACATCTAAAGCTTCCCAAACATATTCTGAAGTTCCTTCTTCACCTGCGTGTGCCACAGGAATATACCCTTCTTTTATAGATGCAGCATAGACATTTTTAAATTTTGAAGGTGGATTGCCTGATTCTGATGAATCTAAACCAACAGCAGTAATTTTATCTTTAAAAGGAAGTGATTGTTCTAATGTTTTAAAAGCAGCTTCTTCTGACAGATGACGCAAGTAGCTCATTATTAGCAAAGAAGTAACACCTAATTTTTCTTCACCATCTTTGCAAGCTTTAGAAATACCAGAAATTACAGTTTCAAACGAAATACCTCTTTCGGTGTGTGTTTGTGGATCGAACATTATTTCTGTATGTCTCACATTTTGTTCGGCACAACTTTTTAAGTAGCTATAGGTTAAGTCGTAAAAATCTTGGGTTGTAATTAAAACTGCAGCACTTTGATAATAAATATCTAAAAAATCTTGTAAACAATTAAAATTATAAGCTTCTTTAATCTCTTCAACTGATTTATATGGAATAGTTATATCATTTCTTTTAGCAATTTCAAACATTAATTCTGGTTCAAAAGATCCTTCAATATGCAAGTGTAATTCAGCTTTTGGTAAATTTTCAATAAATTTTATCATTTTGCAAAAATACTTAATTCAAATATTTAAATTTCAATTTTTTTCAAAAATAAAAACTTAAAATTATAAAGTTAAATGATGGTTTTCATGTAAATTTGCAATTACAATTTAATAGAATAACTATGGCTAGTATAAAAAATTTAAAAAAAGATATTAATTATGTGTTAGGAGATATTATTGAAGAGTGTTACACTTGGGAAATTTTAAATCCAAAAGCAGATAAAAAAGTAACTGAAGCTATTATCGATGAAGCAATCGAGTCTTTTGATAATTTAATCGAAAAAGTGAATGCTAAAAACGTTGAAGATTATAAAGCGCATTTTAAAGTAGTAAATAATGAGTTAGAAGAAACGGCTCATAAATTATTAGATAAAATTAACAAATTATAAGTTTTGTTTTAATAGGAATTTACCTATTTAATATTTTTAAATGTGGTTTATTTTTACTAAATTAGTACAATAATTAATACTATTAATACGTTCTTAATTTTACCAACTAAAAATTTTTAATTTATGGCAAGAGCAATGTTTGAGTATACAAAAACTGTACTCGAAAAAGTTAGCTTTAATTTAGAATTATTTAAAAAAGAATTAGAAAAAGCAGTTAAAAGACTGTTACCTTACGAGGTTAAAGAGTTGTACTTTTGGTTACAAGAGTTTACTCAAAATAAACCAGATCTTAGTAAGTGTCTTCTTCTAGTTGAAACTAACAAAAGGAGTCTTTAGACTCCTTTTTTTTGTGGTATAGGACTAATAATTTTGACATCGTTAAATGCTATTACTCCTCTTATTAAACCATCTATCAAGTTTTTCAAAGCTTCTATTAAATGCACTTTTAGGTGTGATTTATGATAAATAATACTCACTTCACGAGCTGGTGCAGGTGCTTTAAACTCTTTTAGAAATTTTTTATCTTCATTATTTAAATCTAAGGTTTGTAAATACGGTAATAACGTCATACCTAAACCTTCTTTAGAAAGTTTTATAAGAGTGTTAAAGCTACCGCTGTGTAATTGAAAGTTTTGTTTTTTAGTACCAAAGGTGCTGCATAAATTCAGTATATTGTCTTTAAAACAATGTCCATCTTCAAGTAATAAAATATCATCAATATTTAAATTTTCTACATCTAAATTTTTTGAAGAGTTTAAACGATGTTCTGTTGGAACAAAACCAATAAAAGGCTCATAATATAACACACGTTCTTTAATGTTTTCATTTTCTAGTGGCGTTGCAGCAATTGCAACATCTATATGTCCATCACTTAATTTTTTAACTATTTCTTCTGTAGTTAACTCTTCAATTTTTAAATTTATTTTAGGATATTTTTTTATAAAAGATTTTAAAAATATAGGCAATAATGTTGGCATAATTGTGGGGATAATTCCCAATTTAAAATCACCACCAATAAATCCTTTTTGTTGATCTACAATATCTGTTATTCTGTTACTCTCATCAACAATAATTTTTGCTTGCTCAACAATTTTTTTACCAATTTCGGTTAATTGAATTGGTTTTTTATTTCTATTAAAAATTTTTGTTTCAAGAGCCTCTTCAAGTTTTTGAATTTGCATACTCAAAGTTGGCTGTGTTACAAAACAATGCTCTGATGCTTTTGTAAAATTTTGGTGTTCTGCTACTGCTAAAACATATTTTAATTGGGTAATTGTCATAACTATAAATTTTTACGATAAAGATATTAAAACTATCGATAATGATTATAATAAATAACGTTTTTTTTTGAATAATTTTGAAGTATAAAAATAATTTTAAATCTAAATAAAATGAATACAACAAGTATTGGATTAAACAAGCAGGAAGCGGAAAATTTGACAGTAAGTTTAAATGATTTATTAGCAAACTTTCAAATATATTACCAAAGTTTAAGGGGATTGCATTGGAATATTAAAGGGAAATCTTTTTTTGAATTGCATGTAAAATTTGAAGAGTTTTACACAGATTCTCAAGAAAAAATAGATTTAATAGCAGAAAGAATTTTAACTTTGGGAGGCAATCCATTGCATACTTTTACCGATTATGTGAATTTAGCTAAAGTTCCAGTAGGAAAAAGTATTACTAACGATGTAGAATCTGTGCAATTAGTGGTAGAATCTTTATCTGAATTGTTGAAAATTGAGCGCGCCATTTTAAATGAATCTGATGAAGCAAACGATGAAGGAACAAATTCTATGATGAGTGATTTTATTGCAGAGCAAGAAAAAACTATGTGGATGTTAAATGCGTGGTTAAATTAAATTTAGCTAATAATATTAAAAAAAGCCGTTTTCAACTCTTGAAAACGGCTTTTTTTAATACATATCCCAAAATTTTCGATGCTTATTAAGCTCCTCTTCCTGACGTTTATATTCTTCAACAGGACCAACTTTTAGCATTGCTGGATCTTGTTCTATTTCAAATTCAATTCTTTTTACAATTTCTTCCACGGTTTCATTTTCATAATCAATTTCCATTGGAGGTTTAATTACCATTGATTGTAGAATATTTCGTTTTTTAATTAACAATCCTTTTTTGTCAAAAGAACGTCTAAAACCATCTATAACAATAGGTATTACAACTGGCTTGTATGTTTTTATAATATGTGCAGTACCTCTTCTAATAGGTTTAAATGGTTTAGTGGTTCCTTGCGGAAATGTAATAACCCATCCATCATCTAAGGCTTTTTTAATATTACTTATATCAGACATTTTTACTTGTCTATTAACATTTTTTCCTGCACTTCTCCAGGTTCTATCAATTGAAATGGAACCAGCATAGGCAAAAATCTTAGGTAAAAGACCAGATTTCATTGTTTCTGAAGCAGCAATGTAGTAGATATTTAGTTTTGGTTGCCAAATATATCCTATATTTTTAATAGAATCGTCTCTTCCTTTTAAAGAAGCATTAAACACATGAAACATAGCAGCTACATCTGCAAAATATGTTTGGTGGTTTGAAACAAACAAAACGTTTTTTTCTGGAAGTTCTCTTATAATATCTGACCCTTCAATTTGAAGATTGTTAAATCTACGGTATCTTCCATGAGAAACAATTCCAAAAAAACGAATCAACCATTTTTTTAAAAATAAAATATGACCGAAAGGGTTCCTTTTAAAAATTGGCATTTAGTTGGTTTTGGTTCTTACAAATTTAGTAAAAAAAATATTATATAGTTCTTATTAATTCTTTGATTTCGCTTAGCATCATAGCCGTTGCGCCCCAAACATTATAATTATTTAGTTTAAAGCAAGGTACGATAATATTTTTAGCATAAGAAGTTGATAATATTGTGGAACTAATTACAGAATCGCTTAATAAATCTGAAAGTTTAACTTCAATTAAAGCTTCAACTTCATAATTTTTAGTGAATTTGGGCGTATAGTTTATATAACCTAAAAAAGGTGTAACTATAAAATTACTAGGAGGAATATAAACATCTGTCATTTCTTTAAAAATTGAAATATCTTTTTCAATAATTCCAACTTCTTCACGAGCTTCTCTTAACGCGGTATTTTTTAAAGAAACGTCTTTACCGTCTATTTTTCCACCGGGAAAACTTATTTGTGCAGAATGAACACCTTTGTAACTTGCCCTTAGTGTTAATAAAAAGTTTAGCTTTCCGAAATTACTTGGGTAAAAAATGACCAAAACTGCTGCCTTTTTTGGATTTTGAGCATTTATTTTTTGTTCAGAAAATTGTTTTCTAATTTCAGGAGCCAATTTAAATTGTGCTTCCAAACCACCAATCTCTGCTTTTGAAAGTAGTTGAATATGCTTTTTAAAAATTGAAAACTCCATATTATTCTTTCGTATAAAATGTTGGTAAAGACAACTTAAATTTAACAGCAATCAATCTAATTGCAATTATTAGTAAAGTTGTGGAAACGTAAATTACAGCATCATTTACATTTAAATTATGTAATATTAAAAAAACTATGGAGCCTAGTACACAGGCCGTTGCGTAAATTTCTTTTCTAAAAATTACAGGAATTTCGTTACACAAGATATCTCTAATTACCCCTCCAAATGATGCAGACATAGTAGCTATTGAAATTATAATTATTGGGTGAAAGTTTGCGTTCAATCCAATTTCTGTTCCCATAATGGTATATAATCCTAATCCAATACTATCAAATAAAAACAATGATTTGTTTAAATATTTTAATTTTTTTCTAAAAATAATAGCAATGAAAAAAGAAGCAATTATAAAATATATCACATCTGTGTTTTTCATCCAGAAAACGGGTTGCGCCCCAATTAAAACATCTCTTAAGGTTCCACCACCAACAGCAGTTGCAAAGGCTATTATAAATACGCCAAACGGATCCATTTTTTTTCGCATCGCTACTAACGATCCTGAAATTGCAAAAGCAATAATTCCTATTATATCTAAAAAGTAAAAAAGCGTCATTACATTTGTTGGGTAAAATAATTATAATCTTTAATAATAATATCAATAAAATCAACAGCACTTAACTCAGAATTAATTCCTGTAATTTCAATAATTTTAAGTTTTATTTTTAAAAGCATTTTATGATTCCTACTTTTTTTAGCTTTTAAATACAACTCTTTAATAGTTTGTATGTCTTTGTCGCTTAACATAGTAACTTGCGGAAAAGTCGGTGTATATTCTTCTGGAATATCAACTGCTAAAGTACTATCTATAGACACTATTTTTTTTTCTGAAATAACAGTTGTTCCAGCTGCAATATCACCAAGCCTTTGTCCTTTTCCATTCAATAAAATTGTAAGTAAAGCAATAGAACCTGATGCTAGAGTTATGTCTATTAATCGTAACATCCACCTAATTAAATAGCTTCCAAAAGTTGGTTTAGATCCATCTATTTTTGTAACTCTAATTTTAGAAAAGAATTTTCCGGGAGTTTGACCATTATTTAATGTTTCAAAAAACAAACTATAAAAAAATACAGGTAAACTTATTAGAATGTACAAAACGTATAAGTTTTCAGAATCTAGATAGTCTAATGCATTTAAAATAAAGAAAATTACAGCATAATAAGCTCCAATAATTAACATATCAATTAAAAAAGCACCAATTCTTGTGCTTAAAGGCGCAACATTCTGCTGAATAGTTATATTTTGTGCCGTTTCTATTTTAAAATTGTCCATTTTTAATGTTTAATCCCTTTGGTTGATACAATTGTATTTTTTACATTCGTTAACTCAAAAATTCAATAAAACTAATTGCTATATCGAAGCAGCAAAAGTATAAAAAATGCGTGAAGCATCATTTGTAAAAAGAAATAAAAATAAATGGCTCTTATTTGAAGATGTTCTGGACAATAAAGAACAAATTTCTCCAGATAAGTTATCCGACTTATATATTGAAATTACAGATGATTTAAGTTATGCAAAAACTTTTTATGCCCAAAGTAATACTGTTGTTTATTTAAATTCAATAGCTTCAAAAGCACATCAAAAAATTTACAAAACAAAAAAAGAAAATAAAAACAGGATTTTAAAATTCTTTAAAACAGAATTTCCTCTTGAATTTGTAAACTATCATAAACAACTATTAATTGCATTTGTAACTTTTTTATTTTTTGCCATAGTTGGTGCTTACTCAGCTGCTAATGACGGAGATTTTGTGCGCTTAATTTTGGGAGATAACTATGTAAATATGACCCTAGAAAATATTGCTTCTGGAGACCCAATGGCGGTATATAAAAAAATGGATGAAGGAAATATGTTTATCATGATAACATTAAACAATATAAAAGTGGCAATGACAGCTTTTGTGTTTGGAATGTTGTTTTCGGTAGGAACTTTGTATGTTATGATGCAAAACGGAATTATGTTAGGTTCTTTTTTATACTTTTTTTATGATAAAGGCCTACTATGGGAATCGTCAAGAACCATTTGGATACATGGAACCATTGAAATTTCAGTAATAATAATTGCAGGTTGTGCAGGATTGGTTTTAGGAAACGGCTTGTTATTCCCAAAAACATATTCCAGATTAACCTCTTTTAAACATAGTTTTAAAGGGGGTTTAAAAATTATGGTTAGTACAATACCGTTTTTTATTGTAGCCGGATTTTTAGAAGGTTTTGTAACGCGCCAAACACAAATGCCAGATTGGCTAGCCATTTTTATTATTATAACTTCCTTTGCAATAGTCGTTTATTATTATATAATTTATCCAATAAGATTAACAAAACAACAAAAATTAAATGGAGACAAATAGCTTTATAGAGTTTAAAAAGGAGCGAGATTTAGGTGCAATTATTACCGACACTTTTAAATTTATTCGAGAAAATTGGAAAGAATATTTTTTAACGGTTTTAAAAATAGTTGGACCAATTTTGTTAGTTGGGCTAGTTGTTTTAGTGTTGTATATGTTTACAATGTCTGATATTTTTAGTGATATAGACAAGATAGATTCCAATCCAATAGGGTTTTTATCAAATATTTTTTCTTGGATATTTGTACTTATGTTTGTATATGTTTTAATGTATACTTTATTATCTATGTCATCATTATATTTTATAAAATCATACATAGAACATAATGGAAAACCAATTTTTTCTGAAGTAAAAGAAAATGTGTTGAAAAATATATGGAAGTTTTTAGGATTGGGGTTTTTAATTACACTAGCAACATTGTTTGGAATGGTATTTTGTTATTTACCAGGAGTTTATCTGCTTACTGTTTTGTCTTTGGCAACCTCAATTATGGTTTTTGAAGAAAAAAGTATTGGAGATACTTTTTCGCACTCATTTACACTTGTAAAAGGTGAGTGGTGGAATACATTCGGAGTTTTAATTGTAGTTTGGATGTTATTAATGATGTTAAGTCAAGCATTTTCTATTCCAGCAATTATTTATCAATTTATTAAAATGGGAACTGTAATGGGAGGAGATGATCCTACAGAAATTTTCTCAATTTTTAAAGACCCAATTTATTTAGCATTAAATATTGGCTCTTATATTTTTCAGTTTATTTTATATTCAATTCCTTTAATTTCTACAGTTTTTATTTATTTCGATTTAAATGAACAAAAAAACTTAACAGGTACTTTAGAAAAAATTGAGAGTTTAGGAACAACTAATACAGAAGAATAATTGATGCAAAAAATACTATTTTTTATACTTTTTTTAAGCTTTTCGGTGGGTGTTTTCGCTCAAGCGGATTCGCTTACTGTAAAAAAAGACAAAAGTAGTATTGTTCAAAAAAAGTTTGATGCCAAGGCCTTAGAGAAGTACAAATCAGATAAAGATTTTGATTATTCAGAAAATGAAGTAGCAAAAGATCCAACATTAATAGAACGTGTATTTAATTGGCTAAGCAGACAGTTATTACGTTTTTTAGAATGGATTTTTGGAGTTAAATATGCAAAAGGTATATTTGGAACTATACTACGGGCAATACCTTATATAATTGTAGGTATTTTGTTGTTTTTATTAATTAAATTCTTTTTAAAAGTAAATTCTAATTCAATAGTTTCTAACGCGTCAAACAACCCTATTGTGTCTATTACTGAAGATGAAGCTTTAATAAAACACAAAGATCTTTTAAAATTAATTAAACAAGCAATTGACCAAAAAAACTACCGATTGGCAATACGGTTTTATTATTTAAATATAATTAAACAGTTAGAAGATAATGAGTTAATATCTTGGGAACAACAAAAAACCAATGAAGATTATATTCAAGAAATTTCTAAAGAAAACATAAAATCATCTTTTAAAGATTTAACCAGATTATACGATTTTGTTTGGTATGGAAATTTTGAAATTGATGAAACTAAATTTGTAAAAGTTGCTGCAAATTTTGAAGCGACAACTAATTTAATAAATAGTAAATAGGTTGGATAAAAAAACTAAAATATATGCTGTACTATTTGTCCTCTTAATTTTTGGATATATTTATCTTGAGAGCACAAAAAAGCAACCTATAAATTGGTTTCCAAGTTATGTAGCGAAACATAAAATACCTTTAGGAACATATGTTCTAAATAAAGAATTATCAACTATATTTCCTTCAAATAACATAGAAATTGTCTCAATTCCTCCATATGTTTATTTGCAAGATTCCACAAGAATAGGTACCTATTTTTTTGTAGATGAAGCTCTAAATTTTGGTGATGCAGAATTTTTACGTTTAATGAAATTTGTAGCGCGTGGTAACGATGTATTTATTTCTACACACGGAATGAACATAGACACCTTAAATTTTGAAACTGAACGTTTAGTCAGTAAAAATCTTGATGAAAAAGTATTTTTTAAACAACTAAATAAAGCATTTAAAGGAAAAGAATACACGTATGATCGTCCATTTATAAATCAGGTTTTTACTAAAATTGATACTACAAATACAACTATTTTAGGTATAACTGGTTATGTAAATTCTAATGAAGAACGCACTGAAGAAGGGATTAATTTTGTAAAACATTCTTACGGAAAAGGAAATTTTTATTTACATACATTTCCTGAAGTTTTTACAAATTATACTATTTTAAACGAAACAAATCATCAACATACAGCTAATATATTGTCATATTTAAGAGATGATATTCCAATTTTATGGGATGCTTATTACAAAACAGGAAAAAGTAAAATTACTTCGCCATTACAGTATTTACTGGGCTCTAAATATTTAAAATGGGCGTATTATATGGCGTTAATTGGTGTTTTAATCTTTGTTATTTTTGAAGGAAAAAGAAAACAGAGAAGCATTCCAATTATAACACCATTAAAAAATCAAACAGTAGCTTTTACACGTACTATTGCAAATATGTATTTTGAAAAACAAGAGCATAAAAATATTGCGGAACATAAAATAAGTTATTTGTTAGAGTTTATTCGTGTTAAATTACACATTCCAACAACTAAATTGGATGGGGTTTTTTACGAGAATGTAGCATTACGAAGTGGTAACTCTTTAGAAGATGTTATAAAACTGTTCAAGTTTTGTGATACAATTCATTTAAAAAATCAAATTACAAACGAAGAACTTATTAAGTTAAATTCATTAATAGAAAAATTTAAAAAAACAATTCAATATGGAAAATAACGATTTGAATTTTGAAAATAGAATAGATTTAGAAAAGTTAAAAAATGCCGTAATTCAAATTAAAGCTGAATTGGGCAAAATTATTGTAGGTCAAGAGAACTTTATAGATTTATTAATAGTTGCATTGCTGGCAGATGGTCATGTGCTTATTGAAGGTGTTCCAGGTGTTGCAAAAACAATAACCGCTAAATTATTAGCAAAAACTATTGATACAGGGTTTAGCAGGTTACAATTTACACCAGATTTAATGCCTAGTGATGTATTAGGTACTTCGGTTTTAAATATGAAAACTTCTGAATTCGAATTTAGAGAAGGTCCTATTTTTTCAAATTTAGTACTAATTGATGAAATTAATAGAGCTCCAGCAAAAACACAAGCTGCCTTGTTTGAAGTTATGGAAGAGCGTCAGATTTCTATAGATGGACATACTTTTAAAATGAAACCACCATTTATGGTTTTGGCAACTCAAAACCCAATAGAACAGGAGGGAACTTATGCATTACCAGAAGCGCAATTAGATCGATTTTTATTTAAAATAGATGTCGGTTATCCTAGTTTAGATGAAGAAATTTTAATCATTAAAACACATCAAGATAGAAAAGGAACCTTGCCGCAAACGTTAATTAATTCATTGCTTTCTGAAGTGGATTTATTAGAATATAAAAACAAAATTTTTGAAGTTTTAGTTGAGGAAAAAATTATGAGATATATTGCTCAGATAATTACAAAAACTAGGAATCATCCACATTTGTATTTAGGCGGTTCTCCTAGAGCAAGTATCGCAATTTTAAATGCATCAAAAGCGTTTGCTGCCATAAACGGACGTGATTTTGTAATTCCAGAAGATATTAAAAAAGTGTTGTATCCAGTATTGCGCCATAGGTTAATTTTAACTCCAGAGCGCGAAATGGAAGGTATGACTACCGATAAAGTTATTGAAATGATTGTGCAATCTGTTGAAGTACCTAGGTAAGTTCAATAATTCAAAAGTTGCATAGTAAAAATTATAAAGTTAAATAAAGTTAGAAATTGAAAACCATTAGAAATATATACATACACCAACGCTTTTTTGTTTATATAAGCATAATTTCTGCGTTATTTTTGGTTTCTTATTGGTTTCCAATATTGTATAGTGTAGCTTGGATTTTTGTTACTATTATTTTAGTATTCTTTTTTAGTGATATTTACATGCTATTTTCGGCAAAAAATGGAGTAAATGCGCGTAGAATTTTGACCGAAAAGTTTTCAAACTCAGATGAAAACCCTGTTTCAATCACCCTTAAGAATAATTATAAATTTAATATTGAAGCTAAAATAATTGATGAACTTCCTAATCAATTTCAAAAAAGAGATTTTGAACATATTGTAAATTTAAAACCTGTAGAAAATTATAATTTTGAATATGAAGTTACTCCTGTTGAAAGGGGCGAATACCACTTCGGAAACTTAAATATTTATGTTTCATCACCTTTAAAAATTGTAGCAAGACGATTCCAGTTTCAAGAGAACGAAATGGTTGCGGTTTATCCGTCATATATTCAAATGAAAAAATACGAGTTTTTGGCAATGAGCAACCGCTTAACTGAATTCGGACTTAAAAAAATAAGACGAATTGGTCATACTTTAGAGTTTGAACAAATTAAAAATTACATTGCTGGAGACGATGTTAGAACCATAAATTGGAAAGCAACTGCAAAGCGTTCACAATTAATGGTAAATCAATATCAAGATGAAAAATCGCAACCAATTTATTCTATTATCGATTTGGGCAGAGTTATGAAAATGCCTTTTGAAGAATTAAAATTATTGGATTATGCTATAAATTCAGCCTTGGCATTTTCAAATATAGCACTTCGAAAAAATGATAAAGCAGGTTTAATAACTTTTGCAAAGAAAGTTGATACTATAGTTGGCGCAAGTAATAAAAAAACACATTTAAATACTATAAATGATGCGTTGTATAATATTACAACTAAATACACAGATGCCGATTTTGGTTATTTGTATGCAGTTATTAAGCGAAAAATCACCCAACGAAGTTTACTAATTTTGTATACAAACTTTGAGCATATTTCATCTTTAAAACGTCAGCTGCCATTTTTAAAGGCCATTTCAAAACACCATTTATTAGTTGTTGTGTTTTTTGAGAATACGGAATTAGATTCTTTAATTAAAGAAAATGCCGAAGATTTACAGACTATCTATCATAAAACAATTGCTGAAAAATTTGCGTATGAAAAAAGGTTAATCGTCAAAGAATTAGAGCGAAATGGTATATATGGAATTCTTACAAAACCTAAAAATCTAACCGTAAATGTTATTAATAAATATTTAGAATTTAAAGCAAAAGGGTTTATTTAATATGAAAGTTTGCAGCCATTGCCGCTCCAATAATTCCAGCTTCGTTTTCAGCTTCTGCGGCAACAATTGGGGTATCTATTCTAATATGATTAACAAATTTTCCTAATTTTTTACTTGCACCTCCTCCAACAATAAATAAATCTGGAGATAATAATAAATTAATATGTTTGAAATATTTATGCAATCTTTTTCCCCATTCTTTACGGGTAAGATTTTCTTTTTTTCTAACAGAATCTGCTGCATATTTTTCGAAAATCTCACCATTTTTATAAAGTACATGACCTAATTCTGTATTTGGCAATAATTTTCCATCTAAAAAAACGCCAGACCCAATACCTGTTCCTAAAGTTATCATAATTACAGTACCTTTTTTGCCTTTACCAGCTCCAAAGCTTATTTCTGCAAGTCCGGCAGCATCTGCATCATTAACGATAGAATACTCATTCCCAGTTTTTTCTGCAAAAAGTACGTCAACTTGAACGCCTTTCCAATCTTCATGTAAATTACCACCAGTTAGGCATTTTCCATGTTGAAGTGGAGTGGGGAAACCACAACCAACCTCACCAGTCCAATTAAAATGACGAATCATTTTTTGAATTGTATTAGCAACTTTCTCGGGAGTTGCAGGTTTAGGAGTTGTAATTCTATGTCTTTCAGTTATTAAATCTCCGGTTTCAGTATCAACTATTGCACCTTTAATTCCTGATCCACCAATATCAATTCCTAATATTTTCATGTGTAACTTTTTAAATTTGTTGTAATTTATTTAATAATTTTCTAACTATTATATTTTAAATGCAGTTATTTAGTTTTTAAATCTATTCCCGCGCTGTTTGATTTAAAATGCAAATCCATTTGAGGGAAAGGAATACTAATGTTATTTTCTGCAAATTTTTTATTAATAATTCTTCTTATATCACTTTTTGCTTTACCAATTCTAAAAATATTTTTACTAAAAAATAATAATTGAAAATCTAAAGATGAATTTCCAAAATTCATTAGCCGTGCTTCAACAAGTTCTCTGTTAAAAACTTCAGGATGTTCAAAAGCACTTTCTTCTAAAATTTTTATAACTAAATCAACATCACTACCATAAGCAACACCTACATCAATTTTGAATCTTGCTTTTTGGGATTGATGACTCCAATTTATTACTTTACTCGTGGTTATTAAAGAATTTGGAATTATAATAGAAATATCATCTCTATTTAAAGCTTTAGAAGTTCGTAAGCCAATGGTTTCAATTTTAACAATATCACCATCTACTTCTAAAATATCATTTATTTTAATTGATCTTTCTGTTAGTAATATAAGTCCTGATATTATATCGTTAAAAGTTTGTTGCAAACCCAATCCAACTCCAACCAATAATGCCGCAGATCCAGCTAATAATATTGTAATTTTTATTCCAATACTTTCTAAAATAAAGGCAATGGCTATTACATATAAGACATATTTTATTATTTGATAAATAGCATAAATTGTTCCGGTATCAAGTGTTGTGAATTTTTTTTTACGAAATAGCGTTTTTTTAATAGCCCATAAAATTATTTTCGTAATCACAATAGCCATTAATATAGTTATCAATTTAGAAACTTTCATAGTGTAATCACCCAAACTGAAAATTTCAAAATTTAAAATATTATTTAATGTTTCCATTTTTGATTTATTGTGTTGAATTAAAAATACTAAAAAAAATTAATTAAACTATAATCTCTCTTCAATCCATTTTTTAAAGTCAAAAAAGTTTTTTGGAGCAACGCCGTGACCAACGGGATATTCTTGATAACTATTTTTAATTTTTAAATGATTTAAAAACTGTGGAGCTTTATTTGCCCATTCTACAGGAATTACTTGATCAACACTTCCATGAGAAATAAAGAAATCTAAGTTGCTATAATCCATTGTTTCTAAATCAGTTGGAAGTAATTCTGGATTTATATAACCGCTTAAAGCAATTACTTTTTGAATCTTTTCTGGGTAATTTAATGCTACCGCATAACTTAAAATTGTACCTTGACTAAAGCCTAACAAAAATGTTTTTTCAGGAGAAATTTTATATGTTGACTGAATTTCATCAATAAATTTAGCGATTAATTCTCTAGCTTCGATAGCTTCTGGTATATCCGAAAATTTACCTGCATCTGCAGTAAAGTTGATGGTGTACCAGGCGTAACTTCCAAACCCTAAGTTTTGAGGTGCACGTGCACTAATTATTATTAAATCTTCTGGTAATTCGGTTGCAAAAGAAAACAAATCTTCTTCGTTGCTCCCATAACCATGTAAAAGTATTAAAAGCGATGTTTTTTCTGAAATTGTATTTGGTTCTCTTGAAATATATTGTAATGCTAATTTTTCCATTGTTAAAATAAAAGTCGCGTTTTTGACGCGACTTAATAAATATAATTTATTAAATATTAAATTCCTTTAAACCAGTCTTGAAATAAATCTCCAAATAAAGGCATTCTTTTCTCTTCACCTTGTGCCGCTCCAATAAGCCCTATAATCCAAAGTACTAATAAACCTAAGCCTATTAAACCTGAAGTCCAAAAACCAACATAATTTCCAATTATAAAAGTGTTTACAAGCGATAAGATATTAAAACCTATCATTTGTCTAATATGAAAAGCTGCAAAAGTATTTTTTTTATCATTGTTCATTACAAAAGCAATTATTAAACCGATTACCCATAAATATGATATAATTGCTATTGTTTTTCCTTCGTTTACTGTATGATTTTCCATGTTTTTTAATTTTTAAAGTTTAGTTAGTAAAATTATATCACAACTTTGTTGTTAGCAATAATTCCATATACTTTACCATTCATTTTTTTATTTAAGAAGACTGAATTTTTTGAAGCAGATAAAATACAATCTTCTGTAAAAATTGCTTCTGAATCAGGATTGAATAGTGTTAAGTTTACTTTTTCTCCTTCGTTTATTGAAGTATTTTTAATACCAAATCTTTCTTTTGGTTTTGTTGTTAAACAAGTTATCAATGTTTCCAAAGGAAGCACTTTATTTAATGCCCCAAATAAACTTTCCAATCCGATAGTTCCAAATTTAGCTGCACTATATTCAACTTTTTTATGTTCAACATCAATTGGATTATGGTCGCTGGTAATGATATCAATAACGCCATCATTAACACCTTTGATTAACGCTTTTACATCTTTTAAAGTTCTTAATGGAGGTAAAACCTTTGTGTTTGCATCAAAATTTACTAATTCATCATCTGTTAACACTAAATGATGCGCCGCAACACTGCAGGTTACATTTAAACCACTTTTTTTAGCTTGTTTAATAAGTTTAACAGATTTTGCTGTTGAAATGGTAGGAATATGTAATTTTCCGCCAGTATATTCTAATAAAAATAAGTCTCTAGTAATTTGCATTTCTTCGGCTAAGGAAGGAATTCCTTTTAAACCAAGTTTTGTGCTGTTTATATGTTCATTTACCAAACCGTCGCCAGCGATAGAATTGTCTTGTGGGAAACTAAATACCAATGCATCAAAATTTTGAGCATATTGTAACGCAATTTTCAACAAATTAGCATTTCCTATTGGTTTGTTATAATCGCTAAATGCAATAGCGCCAGAGTTTTGCATATCATATAATTCTGCAAGGTCTTCACTTTTAGCATTTTTTGTTAAACTACCAATTGGGTGTAATAATGTTGCACTATTATTTCCTTTATTTTTAATAAACTCTATAGCTGATTTATTGTCTGCAACTGGATATGTATTTGCATTTACAGCAACATCTGTAAAACCGCTTTTTGCTGCTGTATTTAATCCGTTTTCTATAGTTTCTCGTTCTTCAAAACCAGGCTCTCCAAAACAAACACTTGTGTCGAACCAACCTTGAGAAATATGTAGATTTTCTAACCTTATTTCTTTATAAGTATTCGGGTTTTCTATTAATTTTGAGATTTTTGAGATTTTTCCGTTTTCAATTAAAATATCTTGTTTTTTGTTATGAAACGGACTAGAAGAGTCTATAATTGTAGCAGATTTTATCAGTAACTTCATATTTTGAAATATTTTAATATCAGTATTTCAATTAACAAAAATAGCACAGAAAAAGCTAAAAACCACTTAAAAAGCCAATTGATTTTTTGTTGATTGTTAATTTCGTCAAAAAGGTCATCTATTGATGATGAAATTTGAATATTTTTATTGTTGCTTTGTAAGGTGTTTAAATCCATATATGATAAATCACTTTCAGCTCTATTATAATTAAAAGCTACTGTTTTTAACGTCTTTTCTTTACTGTAAATAGTATAAAGTCCACTTTTTAAAATAGTATTCTCGATAGTAATGGTAACTTTATTTTGAGCTACTTGTTGCAGTGGAATAAATTCAGTTGTTCCATTTGAAACCTTCAGAATAGCATCTTTATTTAATGAAGCCTTAATATCAATAGTTGTTTCAGGAGTTATTGTATAATACAATTCAGAAAATTTTGAACTGTTTTTTGCAAAATTGTAGAATACTGGAACTACCAGTGGTGATTGTACAAAATCTGAAATTTCTTTATTTAAAGGTGAAGCTACCCAATAAAAATTACTTTTTGAAGAAGAAATTGATGCAATAAATGCTTGATTGTTATCGAATTTTAAAATAGCAGCTGCATTTTTAAAACTACTCTTAAAGTAAATAGTTGCTTTTGGATATTGAAAATTGCTAACTTTTTTTTCAAAAACATCGTTAACAATTGGATGGTTGTAATTGATAGTTGTAATTTTATGTTCTTTAGATACCAAAGAATTTATGACACCTACATTTAACGTTCTTAACAAATTATTATACGATGAAATAATTGTTTTTTCTGAAGGAATTAAAACTAAATTACCACCATTAAAATAATATTCTTTTAAACTTGTTACTAATGCAATTGGAAGTTCTTCTAGTTCATTTATAATAATTAATTGTTGATTTTGAATTGAATTATAATTTAAATTTTGAAGTGGAGTAGTGGTAAAATTAAACTCGTTTTCAGTATAAATTTTTGCTAAAAAATCAGATGAATTCCCAATAGATAATACGTTTATTTTATCAGGTTTTGAAAGTGTAAAAAAGTAATCATTATCAAATTCTAGAGCAATATCATTTAGGGATATTTTTCCGTAAAAATCTATTGCGTTTGGAATGGTAAATTCGACATTGGTTATATTGGAATTATTAAATTTAGCTGTAGCTTTTCCAAACAGTTTTGAATCATTAAACAATGAAACTGGAACATTTTCTGTACTTTTTATGGTGCTTTTGATTACTACATTTATTTTAATTTCAGATGTGGTTTTACTGGTTATAAATAAACTATCTATAAATAAATTATCAATCGATTTAGGTGTTACTTTTAAAAGTTGAATTGGATTTTTACTAGTTGTAAGATTATCATTATTTTCTAAATTAACCTTTTGAAAATCAGAAATTAAAGCGTGTTTAGTTAAAGTGTTTTCGTCTATGTCATTAAGACTATTTAATTTTAAAATAACACTGTTTAAAGTTAGGTTATTTGGAGTGTACTTTAAATTTATAAGTTCGTTTTTTAAGTTTTTAGCATCTAAATTTAAAAACTCTTTATCATTTGTAATTATTGATAATTGGGAGTTTTCAAAATTGTTTTGTTCAATAATTTTTTGAATACTACTTTTTAATAATTCGCCATTTTCTCCTTTTGCTTGCATGCTAAAGGAATTGTCTAAATAGATACTTGTATTAAATTTTTTATCAGAAGAGAAATCTGAAAAATAGGGTTGTGCAAAAGCAATAATTAAACAAGCAAAAGCGAGCATTCTTGTAGCTAAAATTAACCACTTTTTAATTCGTGCACTCTTACGTGTTTGTTGTTCAATATTTTTTAAGAACTGCACGTTGGTAAACGGTATTTTCACAAAACGTTGCAACTGAAATAAATGTACTAATATCGGGATGATAAGTAGTATTAGTAAATATAAAATTTCAGGATTTTTAAATTGCATGTTTTTCTTTATAAAAGCTTAAAGTTAAAATTAATTATTAAAATAGTTTTTTAAAATTCCCAAGGCATAATAACTAGCAATTGAATTTGCGAATCTAGAAAAATCTATAGTTGCATTGTCGTTTGCTTTGTCTGAAATTATTCTAATAATTGAAAATGGAATACTGTATTCGTAACAAATTTGTGCAACAGCGGCACCTTCCATTTCAACACAAATTGCTGTTGGTAATGCCTTATTTAATTTCTTAATTTTTTTTAAACTCTTAATAAATTTATCACCACTTGCAATATCACCAAACACAATTTTTGGAGCTGTAATATCGAAAACTATTGCTTCATCTTTATTTATATAGGTATTGTAATTATTTATAAAGTTAGTAGTAGCATCTATAATTTTTGTTGCGTTTTTTGTTTCAAGAAATTCTTTTTTTAAGATAGGGATTTCAAACTTTTTATAGAATGGACTCGCATTTAAATCATGTTGATATAAGTTCTTTCCAATTACAACATCACCAATATTTAAATTTTCGTTAATCGCGCCTGCAACACCAGTAAAGATAATCTCGTCAACATTAAAATCGTTTATAAGTTGGGTTGTTGTAGCTGCAGAAGCAACTTTTCCCCAACGCGAAAATACAAGCACAACATTTTTATTAAATAAAGTTCCTGTGTAATAAGTACGCATCCCTTTTTCAGATGTTTCTACATTTTTAAGTTCGTTTAACAATGCCTGAATTTCTTCTTGCATTGCACTTATAATTCCAATCATTTAATAAATTTTAGTTGATAATTTTACCGTCTTTCATTTCTAATTTTCTGTCTGCCATTTCAGCCAATTCTTGATTGTG
>CBDUKG010000028.1:0-26316 GCA_965367745.1 uncultured Flavobacteriaceae bacterium
CGCTTTTACTTCATTTAGAAGATACTCCTCTAGTAATTCATAATTAAAGTTTGTGTTACTATAAGAGATTTCACAAAACTTAAAACGGACATAAGAAAGGCTTTCATTTTCATTTTTTATCTTAATTAAATCAATTAGCACTTTGTCAAATTCAGATATTATCTTAGAAGGCAAATCCTCATTACTCATTTGCTTAATCGTTTTGATATATTCACCTAGTTGTCGATGAGTAGAAGTACAGTCCCTGTTTTTCCTTTTACTGAATACAAAAGTAATTAACTGTACAAACTCGATTGATTTCAAAAAAGGAAAATGATCATCATTGGGGTTAAATTTGTCATATAAGGTTCCATCGATAAATTTTTCTAAATGATTTCTTAAGTAATTTGAAACAGTCACGTTTTTAGAAATCGCTTCATTAATAACCCATTTTTTCATTTCAGGTGATAATCGAAAATTTATGGATGGGTCTTCATTTTTAATCCGTTGTTTCTTTGCCATTGCAATTCAGTTTAATATTAAAAACATTAGTTAATAAAAAGTTTTCTGCTTCTTTTTCAGAGATAAGAGGTTCTTTTTTTATCCTCTTCTTTGGTTTGTTCGATGATTTTTCAGATTTAATCGTATCTTCTTCTGCCTTTTCATCTTGTTTTGGAACTTTAATAGTAGCTTCTATTGGAACTTCTAAATTATATTGATCTATTCTTGAAATAAGATCTGGAATATAAATTTTAATTATTTCAGAAAGGTCATAATATTGTTTTAGAGGATACTCATTTTCACGATAAAAACAATTTATCAATTCTATAAAGTGTGTTTTGTAAATTTCATTTTGAATTTCGAATATTCCAATAGTTCCAAAATTCAAATTACTATTAAAGGTTTTTAAATTGTTGCTTAGCCAATTCACAATAGCAGAATAAAACTCCACCTTATCCATATATTTGTTAAGTATATAGTTAAATTCAGGAGCATTAAGTTCTTTTTGTTTCTCCAAAAGATAAAAGATAGTATCCTCAAATAGCTTTGGCTTCTTTATAAGTCGCTCATTAAATTCTATTAAATCAAATTCTCCAAAACCATGATAGACATCTAATAAAGAAATTTCATCTAAAAAATGTGGTGGGATTTGACTTTCAAGATTTTTAAGAACATCAGTAGGAATAATTTCACTAGGTATATAGAATATTACATCATGGAAAAGAGTTTTTACCAGCTCGTTATAAAATGTATCTAAAGTGGATTGGTTCATAAAAATACTATTTAATTAAGTCTGAATAATCTTCCGGTAGCTCTGCGTCTATATCTCTTAAATATTTACGCAATGCAGTTATAGAAGCGTGCCCTGTTATTAACATTAGTTTACCTTCAGCCTCGGTTGGTGAAGAATTTTTAACAAGCTCTCTAAATAATTTTGTAATATAAGTATGTCTAAAACTGTACATTCCATAATCAATTCCTAACTTAAAGTGATTTTTCACCACTCTTTTAAATCGTTTACTAAAATAATCTCTTCTATTGTTAACTTCGGCTGACCATTCACCTCCAATTTTATCAGGTGTAAATAATAGTAAATTTGCATCCAATTTTGAAAGATCAGGCAAATCCTTTAATAATAGTTCAGGTATTAATTTTGTTTTTAATGGGCTATTTTTTGCTTTAAATCGTACTGTTCTATTTTTTAAGTCTAAATCTCCAATGGTTAACCTACAAACTTCAATAGGTCTTAATAAGTTGAATGAAATAAATTTAATAAAGAGTAGGAGTATAGGGTCATTTTCTTCTAAATAGTCAAAGATTTTTTCCTGCTCTTCAGATGTATAACTTTTATTTCGCTCTGGAATGGATTTTAAAACTGGGATTTTTTTGATGAGGTTTGCTTTAATAATATCATTATCTTCTAATGATTGAAATATACTTCCTAAATCTAATCTATAATTGTTTCTTGTTCTTGCGCTAGTTCTATATAATTCTTCATTTAAAAACTGAGCTAAATCCATTTTTGTTATCTGATCTATATATTTTATAGTTGGACGATTTTTTTCAAACCATATTATTAAATTCTTAATCCGATTTCCGTAAGTTTTAAAAGTTCTAGAACTAACTAAATTTTCTTTTATTTTTAAACCAAAATCAAAGGCTTCTCTTAAAGTCATTTTGTTTTCTTCTACAATAGCTTCTGGAGATTCAATTTCTATTGGTTGGACTTCTTCCTTTTGGGTCTTTTTTGAATATAAATCAGTGTTATCTTCAAAGGGATTAAAGCCAGCTTTTAAAAGTTGTAGTAATTTTTTTCGGTAAGCAGTTAAAACAGAAAGACGATCTTCTTTGGTTTTATAAAGGTTTGATTTGCCATAGATATTTTTTACCCGCTCTAATTTGCCTGTTTCAGGATTTCGGAATGTAAAATAAACATACCATCGTTTACTTAAATCACCTTTGGCAGTATAAATTTTTGGTGGGGAATAATTCTTTTTCATTTGCAAATCGTGTTCCAAAACGTGTTCATTTTGGCACTCAAAGTTAAGAATTTCATTTAGATTGAACATAAAAAAAACGGTTTAGATCAATCTAAACCGCTTGTTTCTTCAATTTTTGCTTTGTAGCGTGATGCAGAATTGAACTGCAGACCTCCGGGTTATGAATCCGACGCTCTAACCAACTGAGCTACCACGCCATTTATTAAGGGTGCAAATATAAAAATAAAAAACTTGTTGTGGCAAATTTATTGCGCTATTTTTTTTAATAATTTAAATTTTTTTAAAATGGATAATTTATATATATTGTGCTTTTAAATAAAACAGATGTCAACAAAAATAAAATTTGAAATAGAGTTCCCAATTCACGCATCGCCACATATGTTATATCAATATTTTGGCACACCCTCTGGGCTTTCAGAGTGGTTTGCAGATAATGTTAATTCTCGTGGTGAAGTATTTACTTTTATATGGGATGGTTCGGAAGAACAAGCCAAAGTGCTACAAGAACGACCAGAAGAGAAAATAAAGTTTAAATGGTTAGATGGCGAAGATGACAAAACTTACTTCGAATTTAGAATTGAAGTTGATGAAATAACAAAAGATGTTTCGTTAATTGTTACTGACTTTGCAGATGAAGACGAAATTGAAGAGTCTAAAATGTTTTGGGAAAATCAAATAGATGAATTAAAACATACGATAGGCGCTTAATTAATAAACGTATTACAATTTAAAAGGACCTTGTATTTATACAAGGTTTTTTTTATGTAATTTTATACCTTAATTTTTTTGATATGATAAATTTTAACGGTTCAATTCTAAAAGATTCAGCAAAAGTATTTAGTGCAAGTAATAGAGCTTTTAAGTATGGCGATGCTCTTTTTGAAACTATTAAAGTTACGAATTCCAGCATACATTTTTTAGAAGATCATTATTTTAGATTGATGGCTTCTATGCGTATGTTAAGAATGGAAATCCCTATGCATTTTACCTTAGAGTTTTTTGAAAAAGAAATACTTAATACAACAAATTCAAATAATTTAGAGGAAGCAAGGGTTCGGTTTTCAGTGTATAGAAATGATGGAGGCCTGTACACTCCAACAACTAATTCGTGTAGTTACTTGGTTGAAGTATCACCCTTAAATGTAGTTATAAAAGAATTATATACGCTAGATATTTTTAAAGATTATTTTTTGTACTCAGGTTTGCTTTCAACAATTAAAACCACCAATAAAATAACCAATGTATTGGCGAGTATTTACGCCAAAGAAAATGAACTTGATAATTGTGTGCTATTAAATGAAAGAAAGCATGTAGTTGAAACAATAAATGGAAATATTTTTGTTTTAAAGGATCACATTATTAAAACACCACCACTTGAAGAAGGTTGTGTAAAAGGTATCATGAGAAAAAAAATTATTGAAATGCTTTCAAAAAGTAGTGAATACACTCTTCAGGAAGCCGCAATTTCACCCTTTGAACTGCAAAAGGCTGATGAAGTTTTTATAACAAATGCAATTGTTGGCATACAGCCCGTTACAAATTATAAGAAAACTACTTTTAAAACAACAATTTCAAAAGCATTGGCATTAGAAATAAAGAGTTTAGTTTAAAGCTGGATTTTTAGGGGCGTTTGCCCAAATTTGATATTCGCCACCAAAACCCATTAATTGATTTTTCCAAATATCATCGCTTTTTATAGTCAGTAAATTTGGATATTTATTTTTAGTAATTTTCCAGGTAGATTCATTCAATTCTTCATTTAGCTGATTTATAGACCAACCTGAATATCCAAGAAAAAAACGAATATCGGAAAAATCCAACGCTTTTTCATTTAAAAGTTTTGTAAGTATATTAAAATCACCTCCCCAATAAAAATTTGTATCTATTTGAATACTATCGGGAATTAATTCTGGTACTTTATGAATAAAATATAAATTTTCTTGTTCAACCGGTCCACCACTATAAACAATAAAATCACAGTCAATTTCAGGAATTAAATCTTTTAAAAGAAACTCTGTAGGTCTATTTAAAATAAACCCAATACAACCCTCTTTACTATGTTCTGTCAAAAATATTACCGATCTATTAAATTCTTTATCGTTAAGAATAGAAGGTTCAGCAATTAATAATTTACCTTTTGTAGGTGTTTTATCTAGCATAAACTATTATTTGTTTTTTTAAATATAATAAAATTAGTTCACAAAAAAAACTCTTCAAAGATTTTGAAGAGTTTAATTTATAATAAGAATAATTCTTAAGTATTAGTTTACTGCATCACTAAATCCAGCTCCTGCTTTAAACTTAACAACATTTTTTGCTGCAATTTGGATAGATTTTCCTGTTTGAGGGTTTCTTCCAGTTCTAGCTGCTCTATTAGAGATAGACCAAGTTCCCCATCCAACTAATGCAACTTTACCACCTTTTTTAAGTGTTTTTGTTACATTTTCTGTTAATGATTCTAATGCTGCTTTTGCTGCTGCTTTTGAGATGCCAGCATCAGCTGCCATTGCATCAATTAAATCTGATTTGTTCATAATTTAAATTTTAAATTAATTGGTTAAACATTTTTTGCTTGTAATAAGCTTAACAAAGTTATATGGAATAAGGGTTTTTGCAAGTTTTTACCCATAAAATTGATTATTTTGTTAATAAATGACATTAAATGTTAATAACATAGCTTAATTTTGGTAAAAATATCCGCTAAGCCCTTTAAAATTGGACTTAAATCATTTTTGAATCTGCTTGAAAAGTATAACCGTTTAGCAAACTTTTACTGTCCATCTTTTTTTTACCAGCTAATTGTAAGCTTTCAATTTTTATAAATCCATTTGGAACAGCAACTTTAATTTCGCTTTTTGTTGTTACAATTAATCCTGATTTTAGACTGTGTTCTTCAACAATTGGGACAACATCAAATATTTTGACTTTTATTTCTTCATTATTATTAATTAGTGTTGTCCAAGCTGCTGGATATGGATTTAACCCTCTAATTAAATTGTATGTACTAATTAAGGAGTCGTTCCAATTTATTTTACAAGTTTCAGTAAATATTTTTGGAGCTGGTTTTTCTTCAATTTCTGGTTGTTTTGTAGTTTTGACTTCGCCTTTTTCCAATTGTTTTACTGTTTTAACAACTAAATTACTTCCAACAGTCATTAGTTTGTTATATAATTCACCTAAAATTTCATCTTTTCCAATGGTAACTTCTTCTTGTAGAATTATATTTCCAGTATCAATTTTTTCGTCAATAAAGAAAGTGGTGACACCTGTTGTTGTTTCACCATTAATAATAGCCCAATTTATTGGTGCAGCACCTCGGTAATTAGGCAGTAATGATGCGTGTAAATTAAATGTACCAAACTCAGGCATTTGCCAAACTATTTTTGGTAACATTCTAAAAGCAACTACAATTTGTAAATTGGCTTTTAATCTTTTTAATTCAGTAATAAACGTTTCACCTTTTAAGTTGGTTGGTTGTAAAATAGTTAAATCATGTTCTAAAGCATATTTTTTAACGGCAGATTCATTTAATTTTCTTCCTCTTCCTGCTGGTTTGTCCGGTGCAGTAATTACTCCTACTACATTAAATTTAGCATTTACAAGTGCATCTAAGGTTGCTACTGCAAATTCAGGTGTTCCCATAAATACAATTCTTAAATCTTTCATTAAAGGTTTAGTTTAAATTTATTTTGCGAAGTTATGGCAATTTTATTTTTTTCTAAGAGTATTTTTAGAGAATTTAAAAGCTGTTTTTGATTGCATTTAAGTGCCACAGACAATTCTTGAGAAGATAAAGGTTGCGCTGCAAGTAGTTTTATAATTTCAGTTAAAAGTGTTGTTGTGGTTTCTGTAGGTGCATTTTTAGAGATACAAACATCACATTTCCCACAAGGTGTGGTATTGATTTCATCAAAATAGGAGAGTAGTTGTATGTTTCTACATGTTTTAGTATCTCTAATGAAATTTATAGTTGCAGTTAATTTGTCGTATTTTATTGAATACTGTTTTTCTATATTTTTTGAAATGCTATTTATGGTATAATTATCTTCTCTAATTACTAAAAAAGACAGTCTAGAATTCGAATTTTCGAAGTTGTATTTTACAATTCCGTTGGTGTTTAAATCGTGTAAAGTTGCAATAATTGTACTTTTTGAAACTCCTAATTTTTTAGACAACTTAAATTCGTCAACTATTGTATGGTGTTCAAAAATGCCACCGTAACTTCTTAAAATTAATTTAATGAATGCTGTTTTTGAAGGGTATTCTTCTAAATAATTAAATAGTTGATTGTTGCCAATTGTAAATTTTAATGTAGATTTTTTTGTAAAATTTTCATCCAATATAATAATGTTTTCTCGTTCTAAAACTTTAATTGCGTTGTACGTTGTTAAAATATTTAATTTATAAGTTGCACAAAATTCTTGAATAGAGAAGTTAAAAGATGCTAAAGGTTGTTCTCCAAGTGAAATATTATAAAACTGATTTAAATGAAAATAGATTTCTTTTATATATTTTGTAGTTGGTGTAGTTGCTTTAAATCGGACATCGGCATCATATAAATTAGCTTTATTTGTTAATATTAATGAATACGATTCTTTCCCATCTCTACCAGCTCTTCCTGCTTCTTGTATATAGTTTTCTAAACTATTTGGTATATTTAAATGTATTACAACACGCACATTTGGTTTATCAATTCCCATTCCAAAAGCATTTGTAGCAACCATAATTGGCGTTTTATCGGCGATCCAAGATGCGTAAGCAGCGTTTTTTTCTTCTAAAGATAATCCGCCATGGTAATAGGTGCTTTTAAAATTATGTTGCTTTAAATACTTGTTTACTTCTTTTGTTTGCTTTCTGTTATTGGTATAAATAATTACAGATTCTTTTATATAATTTAGTATTTGAAGTAAATTTGTATAGTAATTCTCGGTGTAAATTACTTTGTACGTTAAATTAGTTCGTTTTAATGATTTTTTAAAAACAATAGCATTTTCAATTTCTAAATTTTGAATAATATCTTCAAAAACTTTTTTAGTTGCCGTTGCAGTTAAAGCTATAAATGTTGCATTGGGTTGTAATTCTTTTATTACAGGAATTTTTAAATATGAAGGTCTAAAATCGTGTCCCCATTCCGAAATACAATGGGCTTCGTCAATTGCAATAAACGAAACATTTAATTGTCTTATTTTATCTTGAATAAAAGGGGATTGTAATTTTTCTGGAGATAAATATAAAAATTTATAACCTCCAAATTGTAAATTATCAAAAGCTACAATAACTTCTTCTTGCGATAGTTTTGAAGTTAAGGCAATTGCTTTAATATTTTTTTCTGTTAAACTTTCTACTTGATCTTTAATTAAAGCAATTAATGGTGAAATTACGATACAGACACCTTCTAAAACCAATGCCGGAACCTGATAGCATAAAGATTTCCCATTACCAGTTGGCAATAAAACTACACAATTTTCGCCTTTAATTACGGTATTTATAATTTCCTCTTGAGGTGGTCTAAATTCGTTATAATTCCAATAGGTTTTTAATATTTCTATGGGCGTAATCATTGGTTAATGTACGCTAAAATAAAATCAGTTCTTTGTTGCACTGTTCCAATAGGAACTTCAATAATTGGGTATTTTAAATTTTTGTAGGTACGTTCTAAATGATTATGAATTGCTAAGGCTTGTTCAAAATTCTCATAACGTTCATTGTCGGAGATATAAATTTCTTCCCATGGAGGCATTAAAAATATATAGTCGTACCTATATAAGTTACTTTTAGTTTCATACGTTTTTGGGTAATCTATACTAATATAATTCATATAGGCGTGTACATCTGGAATTCCTCTATCAAAAAATACAAGGTCTGTATTTTTTTTCTCAGCTTCAATATATTGGTTCACACGACCTTCTAACAACAATTCACTAAAAAGTAGTGGTTTTGTTAAAAAAAGTTGTTCTATACCTTTTTCACGAGCGTTTAAAGTTACTTGTCTTGAAATTTCTGGCATACACAGAAATTTTCTATTTGATAATTCATCAATTACGGTAGATTTTCCTGTTCCTGGGCCACCAGTTATTACAATTTTGTGTTGCATGCTACAAAAATAAGGTATTCAATAAATTATACTAAAAATATTAATGTAATTTTGTCAGTAATATATTAACAATTTATACTTGGTATTATATTTGTAAACTTTATTTTCAAAAACAATACATGGATAATAGAACACAATTTTATAAAAAACTTAAAAAGAAATTAAAACAGGACACTACTTTTCCAACAAAATATCTTTTTAAATTTATTGTTCCTTCAGAAATAGCAAAGATAGATGCCATAGAGAACTTGTTTAACCATCAAGGAGCTGTAATATCCAAAAAAACTTCAAAAACTGGAAAATATACAAGTGTCTCTATTCATATTATTATGAAAAAAGCAGATGATATTATTTTAAAATACCAACAAGCAGAAAAAATTGAAGGAATTATATCTTTGTGATTTCATTAACTAAAAAACTAAAAAATATAAAATAAATTGCACCGTTTTAAATGCTATTAAAATCATTATTTTAAAACAAGAAATTAGCGTTATATGAAGTTGAATTATTTTTTTATCATTACAATTTTAGCATGTTTGAATGGTTTTTCACAAAACAAGCAAACAGTATTATTTTCTATTGATACGACTCCTTTTTATACACAAGAATTTCTTGAAAATTATAATAAAAATACAGCCTTAGTTTCAGATGCCGAAAATAGTTTAGATGACTATTTAAAACTGTTTATTAACTATAAGTTAAAAGTTAAAGAAGCAAGAGACCTTAAATTAGATACGTTTCCTAGCTATATTAATGAATTACAAGATTATAAAAATAGGTTGATACAACCTTATTTGAAAGATAAAAAAATAACTGATAAATTAGTTTCAGAGGCCTACGATAGACTTCAAAAAGAAATAAACGCGAGCCATATTTTATTATTTTTAAAACCAGATGCAACTCCAAAAGATACTTTAGCAGCGTATTCAAAATTAATTGAAGCGCGTAAATTAATAGTAAATGGGGCTTCTTTTTCTGAAGTTGCAAAACAATACTCAGAAGATCCATCTGCACAACAAAATGGCGGTAATCTTGGTTTTTTTACAGCGTTGCAAATGGTATATCCTTTTGAAAATGCAGCCTATGCAACAACTGTAAATAACGTTTCTAAACCTTTTAGAACTCAGTTTGGATACCATATTCTACAAGTACACGAAATTAGGCCTGCACTTGGTGAGATTGAAGTAGCACATATAATGACCCAAAACAATAACTCAAATACGGCCAAATCTAAGATTGATTCTATTTATAATTTACTATTAAATAATAAGGAACAGTTTTCTGAATTCGCTGCAAAATTTTCCGAAGATAAGGCAACCGCTTCGAAAGGAGGAAGGTTGAATAAATTTGGATATGGACAAATGGTTGAAGCGTTTTCTAAAGTTGCATTCGACTTAAAAAATGCAGAGGATATTTCAATGCCATTTAAAACTGAGTATGGTTGGCATATTGTTAAATTGTTAAAAAAATATCCATTAGAAGATTTTGATGCTATAAAGGCAAGTTTAACCCAAAAAGTTGAACGCGATATTCGTTCTAATTTAATTGGGCAATCTGTAGTTATTAAGTTACTCAAATCGTATAATATTATAGTTGACAAAGAGGTTTTCAATGAATTTAAAATTAAAGATTGGAGAACCCTAACCAAACAAAAAACGCCATTACTAACAATTAATGATAAAGAAATTAAGCAGTTTGAGTTTATAAAATATTTAGAATTAGGTAAATATCAAGATGTTTTAACTGCTTTTAATAAATTTAAGGAACAAGAGGTTTTAAATTATTATAAAGAAACTATAGAATTTACCAATAAAGAGTTTGCCTCAACATATAATGAATTTAAAGAAGGATTATTATTGTTCGATTTGTTAGAGCAAAAAGTTTGGGAAAAATCTAAAGATAATGGCGCACTAACAAATTACTTTAATACTTTTAAAAACACTAAATACAAAGAAAAAGAGTTAGAAATTATAAAAGGAACGGTAATTAGTGACTATCAAAATTATTTAGAGAATTTATGGATTGAAGCTTTGCATAAAAAGTACAAGGTTAAAATTAATAAATCAGAAAAAAAGAGATTAATTAAATTAAATAAAAAATAAAATTGAAGCAATTAGTTGGTTACATATTTCTATTTTTTGCGCTGCAATCGTGTAATTATTTTACAATTAAAGATGATACGCAAGAAGCAGTTGCACGTGTAAATAATACATATTTGTATAAGAAAGATTTAAAAAATGTAGTGACTGCAGATGTTTCTAAAAACGACAGTCTACTGCTAATAAATAACTTTATTAATAATTGGATAAAACAACAACTGTTGCTTTCAAAAGCACAGCTTAATTTAGAAGCAAAATCAAATGAGTTTGAAGGATTGGTAAAAAGATATAGAGAAGATTTATTTATAAATTCCTACAAAGAAGCTGTGGTAAAGCAATATTTAGATACTACAATTACTGAAAATGATGTTGAAGAATTTTATACCAAAAACAATCAAAATTTTAAATTAAACGAAGAGTTATTGAAGCTAAGGTTTATTAAAATAGGAAAAGATGTTTACAATAAGAAAGCCCTAATAAAGTTGTTTAAATCTTCTAAAAAAAGTGATTTAGACAGTCTTCATGCAGCAGAATTATCGCTGAAATCACATCATTTAAATGATTCGGTTTGGGTAAAATATACCGACTTAGTTTCTAAGGTTGCAATTTTGAAAAATGAAGATAAAAGTCAATTATTAAAAAAAGGTAATTTTATTGAAAAAGAAGACTCATTAAGCTTATATTTGGTGACCATAAAAGAGGTGTTAAAAAGGAACGAAACGGCTCCTAAAAGCTATATAACACCAACAATTAAGCAAATGATTTTACACCAACGTAAATTATTATTATTAAGAAATATAGAAGAAACATTAATAGATGATGCAAGAAAAAAACAACAATTTGAAACATATTAAAATGAAACAACCTTTAATTTTAGTACTATTACTTTTTATTTTTACGGGGATACATGCACAGGATAGTATTTTAACAACCACTTCAAATTCAGAAAGAATTAAAGTAGATGGTGTTGCCGTTGTAATTGGTAAAAATATTGTGCTGGATTCTGATATAGATAAGTTTAAAAAAGAATTAAAACAGCGTATTGAAGGTAAATTAAATATCACTGATTGTGAAATTTTAGAGGAAATAATGGTGCAAAAATTACTTGCACACCACGCCGTTATTGATAGTGTTGAAGTTTCTGAAGCCGAAGTAAATTCTGAAGTAGAGCGTAATATAGCATATTTTGGACAGCAATTGGGTTCTATTGAAGCAGTTGTAGAATATTATGGTTTTTCAGATGAAGAAGACCTTAGAAAAGAATTGTATACTATTCAAAACGAACAATTATTAATTCAAAGAGAAAAAGCTAGTATCACGGAAAAAATTGATGTTACTCCGGAAGAAGTTAGAACCTATTTTAAAAATCTTGAAAAAGATGATAACTTACCAGAGTTTAGTGCAGAAATTGAATTGGCACAAATAGTTAAAATTTTAAAGCCAACAGAAGAAGAAACCAACCGTGTTTTTGAAAAATTAAATAGCATTAAAAAGGATATTGAAGAAGGGTATAGCTTTAGATTAAAAGCGTTAATAAATTCAGATGATCCTGCCGTTTCTGGAAATGGGCAAGGTGCTGGTGGAAAATATACAATTACCAGAGAATCAAACTTTATTAAAGAGTTTAAGGAAGTTGCTTTTAGTTTAGATGAAGGCGAAATTTCTGAACCGTTCGAGTCAGGATTTGGATTTCACATTATACAAGTTGAAAAAATTAAAGGACAAGAGCGCGATGTGCGTCATATTTTAATTCAACCAGTAATTACTCAGGAAGAATTAGATGCTTCTAAAGATGAGTTAGCAAAAGTACGTGAGCAGATATTAAATAGAGAAATCACGTTTGAAGAAGCCGTTAGTAAATATTCTGATGATGTTGTCACAAAAAATAACCAGGGTTCAATTTTAAACCCACAAACAAATGATACTCGTTTTGATTTAACACGTATGGATCCTAATTTATATAAAAGGGTAAGTAGTTTAAAAGCTGGTGAAATAACGGAACCTTTTTATGATGAAGTTAGAGGTGAATCTAAAATGCATAAAATTATTTTATTAAAAAGTAAAAACGAAACACATACAGCTAATTTTATTGATGATTATGAGAAGATTCAACAATTAACGTTACAGAAAAAGCAAGAAGAAACTGTTGATAAATGGGCAAAAGATAAGATTGAAGATACCTACATAAAAATAAACAAAGATTTTAAGAAATGTGAGTTTAGTAAAAACTGGAAAAAGCAATAATATGTCTGATGTTGATACTTTAAAACAATTAGTTCTTAAACATAAAGCGCTTAAAAAAGAAATTGCTAAGATAATTATTGGTCAAGATGAAGCAATAGACCATATTTTATTATCTATTTTAAGCGGAGGCCATTCCTTATTAATTGGTGTTCCTGGTTTGGCAAAAACATTAATTGTACACACAATTGCGCAAACTTTAGGACTCGATTTTAAACGTATTCAATTTACACCAGATTTAATGCCTTCAGATATTCTTGGAAGCGAAATATTAGATGAAACAAGTCATTTTAAATTTATAAAAGGGCCTATTTTTAGTAATATAATATTAGCGGATGAAATTAATAGAACACCTCCAAAAACGCAGGCAGCTTTATTAGAAGCTATGCAAGAGCGTTCTGTTACGGTTGCAGGTCATCATCATATTTTAGCGAAGCCATTTTTTGTGTTGGCAACTCAAAATCCTATTGAACAGGAAGGAACCTATCCTTTACCAGAAGCGCAATTAGATAGATTTATGTTTTCAATTCAACTTGACTATCCAAGTTTTGAGGAGGAAGTTGAAGTTGTAAAAAGTACTACTAATGATGAAAGTCCAACTATTAATTCGATTTTAACTTCTAAAGAAATCGTTGATTTTCAGCATTTAGTTCGAAGAATTCCAGTGGCAGATAATGTAATTGAATATGCTGTTAAACTAGTGTCTAAAACACGCCCAAATTCTGAAAATGCAACAGAACTGGTAAATAGTTATATAGATTGGGGAGCAGGGCCAAGAGCTTCTCAAAACCTAATATTGGGTGCAAAAGCAAATGCAGCAGTTAATGGTAAATTTTCACCAGATATAGAAGATGTGCAAGCAGTGGCTTTTTCAATTTTAAAGCACAGAATTGTTAGAAATTATAAAGCAGAAGCAGAAGGAATTTCGGAGAAACAACTTATTGAATCGTTATTTTAGTTAGAAACTCTGAAAATTTTACCTGCAGCTGAGTGGAGTCGAAACTTTGATATACCTGAGAAGGCAGTTATTCAAGCGCTAAGAAAATAAATGGATGAGCTGCATTGAACCTAAATTTTTGTCGGTATTCGCAGAAATGAAAAATACCTTTTTCCTAATCAACTACCTCAATTTCCTCAGAATTTTCGAAAAAGCTAAACATATTTCCTCCATATTTTTTTTGATAACTAAGTTTAATGTGGGTATCTAAATTAGTATGTTTAGAATGTTCAACAATAAGTAATCCGTTGTTATTTAATAATTTATTTTCAAAAACTAGATTTACAATTTTCTCAAATTTCTCTAATTCGAATTCATAAGGAGGATCTACAAAAATAACATCGAATTTAGCGCTAGACTTTTCTAAATATTTATAAACATCACTTTTTATGGTATGTATATCGGCTTCTAAAATTTTAGAAGTTTCATTTATAAATTTTATGCAACCAAAATGGGCATCTACAGCGGTAATATTTGTTGTGCCTCTAGAAGCAAACTCATAACTTATGTTTCCAGTCCCAGAAAATAAATCTAACACTACTAAATCATTAAAATAATAAAGGTTATTTAAAATGTTAAATAATGCTTCCTTAGCCATATCAGTTGTTGGTCTAACTGGTAATTTTTTTGGAGCTTGAATTCGTTTACTTTTGAATTTTCCTGAAATTATGCGCATTAAAATTGATTTAAAACTGTAAAGTTGGCATGTGCCGAAATTCCATTTACCAATGTTTTCTGTTCATTTGGTTCATAAAATTTAATATTTCTAATATATTGGTAAAGTATGGTATATAATTCAGAATCTTTCTCGATATCACCTAAAAGAATTAAATTAAACTCTTCTGGGTTTAAATTTAGTTGTTCTGCGGTAAAAAGAATGTAATAGATAAAATCTTCTTTGGTTTTAAAAGAAAAACAATTGAACAGTTCTAGTTTTTTATTTTTTAATACTACTATTTCAAAATTTAAATTAGAAACGTTTACAAAACAATAATCATCACTTTGGTTTTTATATTGATTTAATAGTGTTTCAATCAATACTGTTGAAGAGTGTTTAAATATAAATGATCCGTACTTATCAATTAAAAAGTTATTAATATTTACAAAAGGGATATAGACATTAACTATTTCAGAATTACTAATTTTATCGTAGGTAATATAATCGTTATCAAGTACTTTAATGGTCTTTTGTAAATAATCCTTTAAGTTTTCTTTATTGAAAAAAGGAAGTGGAACTTGTGTAATTAAATTGTTAAAATGAGTTACGTTAACAGATGAATATTTTAAGTTGAGTAGTGCTTCTTGTGAATACAATTGCTCCACTAATTTCAAATGCTCAAATGGTGTTGGGGTTTTAGAAAATTCGAATTTTGCAAATACTGCAACACTTTTACTTGGTTTATTATATATACAAAAAGAAAATCCATCCAAACTAAGTTGGATGGATAAATGGTTTTCTTCTAGATTTTTAAAATCTAAAGAATTATTTGTTATCTTTTTTATCTCCTTTATCATAAAATGGAGGCCAGTTACCGTCTTCACTTACTTCACCTAAAGAACCAACTCTAACATATTCACCTCTAATTTCTTCACCACCAATTGCTTCTTTTTCTTGTTTTACTAAATTCAAATCCATCCCTTTTAAAATTAAAGCTTTATCAACTTTTACTTCAAAAACAGGAGCTTTTAAACCAGCTATTTTTTCAATAAAACCAACTTCAATTTTAAATTTTTGATCTGTATCTGGAATTTGCATCATATTCTTATAATTTGTTCCAACAAATTGACTTCTAACATCTTCATATCCAATTGTATCAACAACTCTTTCTTCAATCTCTTTTGTAATACCACCACCAACATTTATAGTTTTTGGTACGTTTCTAGTTTGTGTTAATGCAAACTTAGCGGTATCAATAAATTTTATTAAATTGTCTCCATTAGCAGTGTAGGTTCCAGTTACTTTTTTATGAGCAACTTGTGCATCACGTATAATTTTTAGGTTAGTTATAACTTTAGCATACCTTTCTTTTTTCTCTTTATTAAATTTAATTGGCTTTCTAATTTCAAAGTTAATTTTATAAACTAATAGAACAGCAAGTCCAATAAGAACTATGGAAACTATCCAATGTAATTTTCTAGGAATATAATTAACAATTGCATACGCTAAAAGCCCTGTAACCAAAATACCCGCAAGGATAATCAAAATTGTTGTCATTTGAATTTTCTTTTTTAATGTGTGTACGCAAATCTACAAATTTTTTTTAATGAGAAAAACTTTTAAGGTAAAATCAATTTGTATATTTGAAATTTATTACAAATATGATCAAAACACCATCTGAATTTTATAAAAAACTACTTGAAAAGTTTCCATTTGAACCAACGAACTCACAAAATATTTTATTAGAACACTTATCTAATTTTATTTTTGACACTAATAAGGAATCGTTATTTCTAATTAAGGGGTATGCAGGTACTGGAAAAACCACAACAATTAGTACCGTTGTTAATAATTTATGGAAAATTGGAAAAAAAGCAGTTTTGTTAGCACCAACAGGTAGAGCTGCTAAAGTAATTTCCGGATATTCTAATAGACAAGCATATACAATTCATAAAAAAATTTATTTTCCAAAAAAGAACAGAGGTGGTGGTATAGATTTCACATTGCAAACAAATAAACACACCAATACCATTTTTATTATTGATGAAGCATCAATGATACCAGATAGTCCAACTAATGGCAAATTATTTGATAAAGGCTCCTTATTAGACGATTTAATTTCTTTTGTATATTCTGGGGTGCAATGCAAAATTATTTTTATTGGAGATACCGCGCAATTACCACCGGTTAAATTAGATATAAGTCCTGCCTTAGATGCTCAAAAATTGGCACTTAATTATGATAAAGAAATTACTGAAATTGAATTAAATGAGGTCATGCGACAGCACAAAGATTCTGGAATTTTAATAAACGCAACAGAATTACGTCTTATCATTGCAAACAATGGCAATGAAACGTTTCAATTTAAATTGGGTTTTCCAGATTTAATTCGGTTAATAGATGGCTACGATATTGAAGATGCAATTAATAGTGCTTACGACAATATTGGAGTTGAAGATACTGCATTTATTGTGCGTTCTAATAAACGTGCAAACCAATACAATCAGCAAATTAGGAGTAAAATTAGAGGACAAGAAAACGAAATTTCTACTGGAGATTTTGTAATGATTGTAAAAAATAATTATTTCTGGCTAAAAGATGCTAGTGAAGCTGGCTTTATTGCAAATGGTGATATTTGTGAAATTTCGCAAATTTACAATACGAAAGAATTATACGGATTTAGATTTGCTGAAGTTAAAGTTAGAATGATTGATTATCCGAATCAAAAACCATTCGATACGGTTTTATTGTTAGATACCTTATCTTCCGAAACTCCGTCCTTATCTTATGAAGAGTCTAATAAATTGTACCATGAAGTTGGTAAAGATTTTGCCCACGAAAAATCCAAATACAAACAATTATTAGGAATAAAAAACAGTAAATATTTTAATGCTTTACAAGTAAAATTTGCCTATGCCGTTACGTGTCATAAATCGCAAGGTGGACAGTGGAAATCTGTTTTTGTAGAGCAACCTTATTTACCTGAAGGACAAAGTGTTGAATATTTACGATGGTTGTATACAGCAATAACTAGAGCAGAAGAAAAGGTCTATTTAATAGGTTTTGAAGATGCTTTTTTTATTGAATAAGGTATTAAGTACTAGCTACCTGATATCAAAGACTGAATACTAAAAACACTATTTAAACATATCCATTCCTGGAATATTTGGCATGCCATCTTTTGCCGCTGCAGCTAGTTCTGTTTCGCTAATTGTATGGGCTTTTTCCAATGCCTTATTTAATGCCAGTAACAAATAGTCTTCAATTTCTTCTTTATCTGTTAATTCCTTGGAAATTGATATATTTTTAACCACTTTATTGGCTGTAACAGTGACTTTAACTTTACCGTTTCCAGCCTCACCATCAATAAAAATAGTATTTAATCTAACTTTAGTCGCTTCAATTTTTTCTTGAGCTTCTTTTAGTTTTCCCATCATATTAGATAAATCTCCAAACATTTTATTTTAATTTTAACATGTTACAAGCGCAAATATAGTACTTTTGCAAATTAGTAAAAAAGATTAAAATGTCTGAAAATAAAGTTTCTGCTCCAATAGCAGAAAAGATTGAAAAGAAACTAACAATTCATAATGATGTTAGAATAGATAATTATTATTGGTTGAATCAAAAGGAAAACCCAAAAGTAATAGACTATTTAAATGCCGAGAATGCATATTACGAGGCTAAAACAGCACATACAAAAACATTTCAAGAGGATTTATTTGAAGAAATGAAATCTCGAATTAAGGAAGATGATGAGTCGGTTCCTTACAAAAAGAATAATTATTACTACACCACACGTTTCGAAACAGGAAAACAATATCCAATTTATTCGCGTAAAAAAGAGTCGTTAGAAGCTGTTGAAGAAATAATGTTTGAAGTTAATAAGTTAGCCGAAGGTTATAATTTCTACAAACTTTCTGGGTTATCAATAAGTCCAAACAATAAATATGCAGCTTTTGGGGTAGATACCGTTGGTAGAAGAGAGTATACATTGCAGTTTAAAAATTTAGAAACGGGAGAATTATTTCCTGAAAAAATTAAAAACTCAACAGGAGGAGCAGCTTGGGCTACAGACAATAAAACAATTTTTTATACTCAAAAAAATCCAACGACATTAAGAAGTGAAAAGATATTTCGTCATATTTTGGGGACAGATCCTTCATTAGATATAGAGGTGTTCTATGAAAATGAAGAAGCATTTAGTACCTATGTTTACAGAACAAAATCGGATAAATATTTAATTATTGGTTCACATAGTTCAGTTTCAACCGAATATAGAATATTAGAAGCTGATAATCCAACAGGTAATTTTAGAATATTTCAAGCTAGAGAACGCGATTTAGAATATAATATAGCGCATTACGATCACAATTTTTATGTGTTAACTAATAAAGATAATGCTACTAATTTTAAGTTGATGAAAACTTCAAGCAAAGAAACATCAAAAGAAAATTGGAAAGATGTTATACCACATAGAGCGGATGTTTTACTAGAAGATATATCTATATTTAAAGATTTTTTAGTCGTTGAAGAACGCAGTAACGGATTAAATAAAATAAGAATTATACGTTGGGATGATTCAGAAGATTTTTACCTTCCTTTTGAAGAAGAAACCTACTCTGCTGGAGTTTATTACAATCCAGAATTTGATACAAATGTAATTCGTTATGGTTATAACTCCATGACAACTCCAAGTTCGGTAATAGATTTTAATGTAGATGACAAAACCAAAGATGTTAAAAAAGAACAGCAGGTTTTAGGAGGTAAATTTGATAAAAATAATTATACAAGTGAACGTTTATGGGCAACAGCTAAAGACGGAACAAAAATAGCAATCTCGTTAGTGTATAATAAAAATACTGAAATTTCTAAAAATACACCGTTGCTTTTATATGGCTATGGATCTTATGGCCATACAATAGATGCAGGATTTAGTTCTACGCGTTTAAGTTTATTAGATAGAGGTTTTGTTTTTGCAATTGCACATGTAAGAGGAAGTGAATATTTAGGAAGAAATTGGTACGAAAACGGAAAGTTATTGAACAAGTTAAATACTTTTTATGATTTTATAGATTGTGCTAAATTTTTAATCGATAAAAAATATACATCAGTTGAACATCTATATGCAAGTGGTGGATCTGCAGGCGGTTTATTAATGGGAGCAGTTATAAATTTAAATCCTGAATTATTTAATGGGGTAGTGGCTTCAGTTCCCTTTGTAGATGTACTTACAACTATGTTAGATGATAGCATTCCATTAACAACTGGAGAATATGATGAATGGGGGAACCCAAATGAAAAGGAATTTTATGATTATATGAAATTATATTCACCTTACGATAATGTTAAACGTCAAAATTATCCAAATATTTTGGTAACAACAGGGCTTCATGACTCTCAAGTACAGTATTTTGAACCAGCAAAATGGGTAGCTAAATTGCGAGATTTTAAAACGGACAATAATTTACTAGTATTACATACAGATATGGAAGCCGGTCACGGCGGGGCCTCCGGTAGGTTTGATGCTTTAAAAGAGATTGCAAGAGACTACAGTTTTATTATTGATTTGGAAGTTACACAATAATTAAAAAAAAATATTAAATTTGCATACTGTAGATAATTAATCAAAATTTTTAATTTTAAGTTTTGATATTTTAATTAAACTATTTAAAATGACAAAAAATAAAGGTATAAGTAACAATATTCTAGAACTTATAGGCGAAACTCCTTTAATTAGACTTAACACAATAACAAAAGATCTTCCAGGAAATTATTACGCAAAATACGAAGGCTTTAATCCGGGGCATTCTATGAAAGATAGAATTGCTTTACATATTATAGAAGAAGCTGAAAAACAAGGAATATTAAAAGAAGGCAGTACCGTAATTGAAACGACATCTGGTAATACCGGATTTAGTATGGCCTTAGTAAGTATTATAAAAGGTTATAAATGTATTTTGGCAGTAACATCTAAAGCAGCGCCAGGTAAAATTAACATGTTAAAAGCAATGGGTGCAAAAGTATATGTTTGCCCAGCACATGTAAATGCAGATGATCCAAGGTCTTACTACGAAGTTGCAAAAAGGTTACACGCAGAAACGGCAAATTCAGTATATATTAATCAGTATTTTAATCATTTAAATACTGAAGCACATTACAATTCTACAGGACCAGAAATTTGGGAACAAACCAAAGGAGAAATCACACATTTAATTGCTGCAAGTGGTACTGGTGGTACAATATCTGGAGTTTCAAAATATTTGAAAGAGCAGAACCCAAACATTAAAACTTTAGGAGTTGATGCTTTTGGATCAATATTGAAAAAATTTCATGAAACGGGAGAATTCGATAAAAAAGAAATATATCCATATAGAATTGAGGGTTTAGGTAAAAACTTAATTCCAACTGCAACTGACTTCGATGTAATCGATGTTTTTGAAAAAGTAACAGATGAGGCTGCAGCCCATAGAGCTAGAGAATTGGCTGTAACTGAAGGGTTATTTACAGGTTATACAAGTGGAGCTATTATACAAGCTACTATGCAATATGCTGAACAAGGCATGTTTAATGAGGATTCTAAAGTAGTTTTGATATTGCCTGATCACGGATCTCGCTATATGGAAAAAATATATTGTGATGAATGGATGAAGGAACAAGGATTTTTTGATTCCCAAAAACAGGCACACCAAGAAGTTGAATTTATTAAATAAAAGATTCTGAAAACAAGAAAAGAGGCTTAAAAATTTATTTTAAGCCTCTTTTTTTGTAATATTAACATTTGAATAGCACAAAAAAAATACCGTACTTTGTACCGTTAAATATAAATGTAATATTGCATTTTTTGCAAAATAATATATATGAAAGATTTATTTGAAAGAATAGTTAAAGATAAAGGACCATTAGGAAAATGGGCTAAACAAGCTGAAGGTTATTACGTTTTTCCAAAGTTAGAAGGTGAAATTTCTAATAGAATGAAATTTAATGGTAAGGAAGTAATTACTTGGAGTATAAATGATTATTTAGGCTTGGCAAATCATCCAGAAGTTAGAAAAGCAGATGCGGAAGCTGCCGCAGAATATGGAATGGCCTACCCAATGGGAGCTAGAATGATGTCTGGACATACAAAATTCCATGAGCAATTAGAAGAAGAGTGTGCAGCCTTTGTTGATAAAGAAGCAGCATATTTAGTAAACTTTGGTTATCAAGGAATGGTTTCTGCAATTGATGCCCTTGTAACCAAACACGATGTTATTGTTTATGATATAGATGCTCACGCATGTATTATTGATGGTGTTAGATTACATCATGGTAAACGTTATACTTATAAACACAATGATATTGAAAGTTTAGAAAAAAACTTACAACGTGCAACTAAAATTGCTGAAGAAACTAACGGAGGAATTCTTGTAATTTCTGAAGGTGTTTTTGGAATGCGTGGAGAGCAAGGTAAATTAAAAGAAATTGTAGCTTTAAAAGAAAAGTATAATTTTAGATTTTTGGTAGATGATGCACACGGTTTTGGAACTTTAGGAGAAGGTGGTAGAGGAGCAGGATTTGAACAAGGGGTGCAAGATGATATAGATGTGTATTTTGCAACTTTCGCGAAATCTATGGCTGGAATTGGAGCTTTTTTCGCTGCAGATAAAGATATTATTCAGTATTTGCAGTACAATATGCGTTCTCAAATGTTTGCAAAATCCTTACCGATGCCAATGGTAAAAGGAGCGTTAAAACGTTTAGATATGCTGCGTACAATGCCTGAGTTAAAAGAAAAACTATGGGAGAATGTAAATGCACTTCAAAATGGATTAAAAGAAAACGGTTTTAATATTGGTAAAACAAATACCTGTGTTACGCCCGTATTTTTAGAAGGTGATATTCCAGAAGCTATGGCAATGGTAAATGATTTAAGAGAAAATTATGCCATCTTTTGTTCGATTGTGGTGTATCCAGTAATTCCAAAAGGATTAATTATTCTTAGATTAATTCCAACAACAACACATACATTAGAAGATGTTAAGATTACAATTGAATCATTCTCTGCAATTCGTGAAAAACTTGAAAAAGGTATTTATAAGCGCATTGCGGCTTCAATGATTTAAAGAAAATAGAAATATTAATAAAAAAACAGTCTAAAATTATAATTTTAGACTGTTTTTTTATTTGAATAATAGCTGTTAGAATTAATACCCTTCAGAAATATTTTTTAAAGCGCTTTTATTAGAAATTTTAATGCGCTTTCCGTGTAAGTCTATTACACCATCCTTTTTTAGATTAGAAAGCAATCTAATCGCAGACTCGGTTGCAGTTCCAATAGTATTTGCAATTTCTTCTCGTGTTAAAATAACATCAATAAAATCCTCGTTATCCACACCAAAAACTTCTTCTAAATGCAATAGTGTCTCTGCCAATCTATCTTTAACAGGTTTTTGAGCCATTTGAGATATTAACGTATTCGCTTCATTTAATTGATGAGAAATATTTTTCATTAAATTTAGAGAAAATTGATTATTCTCTTTAATTGTATCTAAAATATCTCCTTTAGGAATAAAACAAACGTGCATATCTTCAAGTGCAATTGCATTTAATCCTACCAATTCTTCACTCAATAAAGATCGATGGCCTAAAATATCACCTCCTTTAATAAATTTTATAATTTGTTCTTTTCCGTTGGTATTTAATTTTGTTAATTTTCCTTTACCATCTCTAATGCAATACAGACCGTTAATAGTATTCCCTTCTGTCATTAAATTCTCTCCTTTTTTTATAATTAGAGATGTTTTATGATCAGAAAATGTTTCCAATTCTTCATTTGTTAATGTTTTTAAAGCATTAAATCTTTTAATAATACATTGTCTGCAATTCGACATATAATCTACATAGTTTTAATTAAAACGTGACAAATTTACGAAATTTAATGATACTAATTAGCTTTAAAATATGATATATGTCATTGTTATACTACAAGAAATCGATAGTTTTGCAGTGTTAATTTAACAATATGAGTGTAAATAATTGTTATCATTGTGGTGCAGATTGCGGCAAAAAACCAATAGAATTTAATAATAAGTATTTTTGTTGTAATGGTTGTAAAACTGTTTATGAAATACTTAACTCCAATGAATTAACTTGTTATTACGATTTAGAAACTACGCCAGGAACAATTCCTTCCGATATTAAAGGGAAATATAATTATTTAGAAAATGAGGAAATAATTGAGAAACTCTTAGAATTTAATGATACTGAAACTTCTGTAGTAGAATTTTACATTCCAAACATACATTGTAGTTCTTGTATTTGGGTGTTAGAAAATTTAAGCAAACTTAATAAAGGTGTCACTATTTCAATGGTTAATTTTCCAAAGAAATTATTGCGTATTACCTTTAAAAATAAACGTACCAACTTAAAAGAATTGGTAGAATTAATTACATCTATTGGATACGAACCTTATATTAGTTTAGAAGATGCTGACTCAAAAACTAATAGCGTTGATAAAACATTAATTTATCAGGTTTCAATTGCTGCTTTTGCTTTTGGAAATATAATGTTATTGTCGTTTCCAGAGTATTTTGAAGTTGATGAATTTTGGTTAGAGAAATACAAACATTTGTTTAGATTGTTAATGTTTACTATGGCGTTACCAGTTGTGTTTTATTCGGCAAAAGATTATTTTATTTCTGCTTATAAAGGTTTAAAACATAAAATGCTAAATATAGATGTTCCAATTGCATTGGGAATATCCGTATTATTTATTAGGAGTTCTATTGAAATATTTTTAGATATTGGATCTGGTTTTTTTGATAGTTTATCTGGGTTGGTTTTCTTTTTATTGTTGGGTAAATTTTTTCAACAAAAAACCTATAATTTTTTATCTTTTGAAAGAGATTATAAATCGTATTTTCCTATTGCAGTATCACTAATTTTAAATGATAAAGAAACCAATATTCAGGTAAAAGACATAAAAAAAGGAGACAGACTTTTAATAAGAAACGAAGAATTAATTCCTGTAGATGGTATTTTAATTAATGGAAATGCAGCGATAGATTATAGTTTTGTTACAGGAGAATCTGTTCCTGTTATAAAAAATTCGGGAGATAAATTATTTGCAGGTGGCAAACAAACAGCTGGAGCTATAGAAATGGAAGTTATTAGTTCTATAGAGCAAAGTTATTTAACACAGTTGTGGAGTAATGATGTTTTTAATAAGTCAAACGAAAAAACTATAAAAAATATCACAGATTCAATAAGTCGATTTTTTACAATTGCAATTCTTTTAATAGCTTTATTTGGAGGTATTTTTTGGTATTTTTACAATGCTAATATGTTATTTAACGTTGTTACCGCTGTATTAATTATTGCCTGTCCTTGTGCACTCGCCTTATCAGCTCCATTTGCTTTTGGAAATATTTTACGCATATTCGGTTACAAAAAGTTTTATCTAAAAAATTCAGAAACTATAGAAAATATTTCAAAAATTGATACTATTATTTTTGATAAAACAGGTACAATAACTTCAAGCGATAAAACACAACTAACTTATTTTGGAACTGAGTTAACAAATATAGAAAAGAGCGGTTTAAAAAGTGTTTTAAGAGCTTCAAATCACCCATTAAGTAGATCTTTATACGAATATTTAAATGTAGATTCTTTAGAAGAAAAACCTGCTATCTTTAATGAAATTTTAGGAAAAGGGATTGAAGCAACAATTAATAATACTATTTTTAAAATAGGAGCTTCTAGTTTTGTAGAAGCAAAAGTAGTCGCAGTAAACGAAACATCTATTTATATTAAAATTGATAATGAGTTTAAAGGTTATTTTTTATTTAAAAACAGTTACAGAGAAGGAACAAAAGACGTTTTTCAAAAATTAGGAGCCCACTATAATTTGGTAATACTATCTGGTGATAACGATGGTGAAAAAGAATATTTAGAAGGATTGTTACCGAAGAATACACGTTTTCAATTTAATCAGAAACCAGAAGATAAGCTAGATTTTATTAAGAAACTTCAAGAGAAAAATAAAAAAGTAATGATGATTGGTGATGGCTTGAATGATGCTGGAGCGCTCGCTCAAAGTAATGTTGGTATTGCAATTTCTGAAGATGTAAATGTGTTTTCTCCTGCTTGTGATGCAATTTTAGATGCTAAACTTTTTAACAAATTACCTAAGTTTTTAACACTTTCCAGAAAAACTATTTCAATAATTAAGGCGAGTTTTGTTTTATCGTTTTGTTACAATGTTGTAGGTTTGTATTTTGCATTAACAGGTATGTTAACTCCCGTGGTTGCTGCAATTTTAATGCCTTTAAGTTCAATTACAATTGTGGTTTTTGTAACTATTCTTACAAATTGGGTTTCGAAAAAACTATAATTTCGAAAAGTTGAATGAAAACCGTAATTAATTGTATGATATTTATCATACAATTTTACGAATTAAATAATATTTTTGTGTTTAAATCAAAATTTAAAACTAGTAACTAAATAAATGGAAGTTGTCTACATTACAATAGGCGTTAGCATTATTGTTGCCGTATTTTTTTTCATAATATTTATAAAATCTGTCAAATCTGGACAGTATGAAGATACCTATACACCGTCCGTTAGAATGCTATTTGATGATGAGCTAGTTAAAGAACCAAAAGAACACAAAGAACACAAAGAAAATCAACAAGAATAAATTTATAATCATTAACAATTAATCAAACAAGTATGGAAAAAGAACAGTTTTATTATGATAATAAAAT
>CBDUKG010000029.1:0-26091 GCA_965367745.1 uncultured Flavobacteriaceae bacterium
TTTGGTATTACATATACTTTTAGCAAAAAATAAATATTGCTAAAATACAATACATACAAAAAGAGGCTGTTTAAATATTTAAACAGCCTCTTTTTCAATTAAAAAAAGTACTTATTTTTTAGCGTACAACATAGGGTTTGTATCCTCATCGTTATACATTTTCATTTGTTTGTAAACTTTAACGTATTTTTCACCAGAAGCAAAATCAGCTAATAAATCATCAATTGCAGTAGATAAGTCTACACGTTGTTCTAACAACACATTTAATTTTTCTTGACATTTTGCTCTATGTGCATCTGAAGCCGATGTTCTTGTAGCTTCTTCGTTCATATGGTAAATTTTTAATGCCAAAATTGAAAGTCTGTCAATTGCCCAAGCAGGAGTTTCAGAATTAATTTTTGCGCCTTCTTTTACTTTTACACCTTTAAATTTGTTTAAAAAGTAACTATCGATATACTCAACCATATCTGTTCTATCTTGGTTAGAAGCATCAATTTTACGTTTTAAAACTATCGCTTCAACTGGATCAATATCTGGTAAACGAATAATATCTTCATAATGCCATTGTACAGTGTCTATCCAATTTTTTCTATATAATAAATGCTCAAAAGAATTTTTATCATACGGATTTTTAAATGGTTGATCTACACTATCTATAATGTGATATTTTGCTATTACTTCATCAAAAAGTTTGTTGTAATCTTGTGCCTTCATAATTGTTTCTCTAAAATATGTAAATATTCAACTGTTTCAGTTGCTTTATGATTTCTGTTTTCTGTTTTATCAGCCTTAAAACGTTGATAATTGGTTGTTTTTAAACTGTATTTTCCGTGTGCACTCATTATGCTACGTATCTCATTTTCAGTCATTAAACCTTCATTGTTATAACTTAAAAAAATGTATTTAAAGTTAGCATTTTTTATTAATTCTACGAAAGATTTTTTGACTTCATTTTTTTTACAATAAGAAGATCTGTAATAACTGCGTAAGCCTGTTTTACCTTGTGGTTTAAAAGTATCGTATTTTGCGATGGTAGTTAACAAATGGTAATTAGAACCGTATTGACGTGCATTATAAGGCGGATCTAAATATAAAATATCTCCTTTTATTTGTTTGATTAACACATTTCCATCTTCATTAAAAACTTGATGAGGTTTCTTTGTCAATTCAAAAATTGCAGGTTGAAGTACTAATTCTTTTTGGGCAGATTTCTTTATTTTTTTTAAGTAAGCGCCATAAACCGAAGCCGTATTTGCAACTTTATCGGCACTTTCAATTAACGATGCCAATAAAAAATAATAAGCATCATTATTAATTGTATTTGTATTTTTCCAAACTTCAATTTGCTGACGCATGGCGTCAATTTTTTTTCCATTTTCTGAAGAAAAATACAACCTGCCTTCACTTCCATTTTCGCAATAATTCTGAAAAATAAAACCTTCTACTCCTTCTAAATTATTTAAAATAGCTAATTCTTTTTCAATAGATATTGGTAAGTGATTCCCTATGTAATTTCTATTTAAAATATAGCTATAAAACTCAACATCGTTCGCAATTACTTGTTTTACAAAAGGTTTAAAATTGCGACCTACAATTCCGGTTCCAGCAAATAAATCGCAAAAAACCAGTTGTGATACATCCTCTCCAACAACCTCGGTAATTGCAGTTTTTAAAAATGATGCTAATTTATGTTTGGAACCTATATAATTCACTTTACTTATTTAATTGCCCAAATAACATCGGACTTTACCAATTGGTTTTGAAAGTAAAAACTTTCTAAATTTTGAGCATCAAAAGTACTTAAATAAGTTGAAACAATTTTTTGAAGCCATAATATCTCAGACTTTAGTTTCCAATTTTCATTTGGATTGCTATAATCAAATACGATTAAAAATAGGCGATTTTTTAAATGATGCCTTTTTTGCTGACTTTGATTATTATAAAACCACGCTATGAGTTCTCGTTTGTGTTCTATTGCATATGGCACAGATTTATTAAACCCCTTAGGAAAAACACTTGTTTTATGGTCAAAAGGAATATTAGAAATATAAAAGTCTGTGTATTTATCTTTTGCATTTTTATGAGCAGTAACATTATTATGCTCACAAAAACAAGCTTCAATTGCTTTTGCCGACCAAAAATTAAACCATCTATTTAAAGCATAATTTTTTATTGCTACATAATTAATATCACTTTTAAAAGTGGCATCAATATGTGTCAAAAGTGCTTCAAAATTAGAGGTTTTATAAATAAAATTTGTGTTATTATCAAAATTGTCAGTTTGTTTTCTTCCCCATACGTATGGAAAATCTAACCTTTTTTTTAGTTCTTTTTCTAGCAAATGAAAATTCATGCTACTAATTTAATAAAATCATTTTTAAAAATGTTTAGAAATTAAATTTGATATCTTATAAAACATTTAAGCAGTAAAACAAACAATTCAATAAAAATTAAACAACTAAGGCGTAAAATTATTTTGTTTATTTTTGAAGAAAAATAAAGCTATGCGATGGAAAATTAAACCCGAAACAGATTCTCTAATTACCACAAATCTTGCAAAAGAATTAGGAATTGAATATACACTTGCTAAATTATTGGTACAACGTGGAATTCGTTCTTTTGATGAAGCCAAAGCTTTTTTTAGACCTAGTTTAGACAATTTGCACAATCCATTTCTAATGAAAGATATGGATGTAGCGGTTGCCCGAATTGAAACTGCCATAAAAGCGAATGAAAATATATTGGTTTATGGAGATTACGATGTAGATGGGACAACTTCAGTATCGTTACTTTATTCTTATTTAAAAACCATACATCCACAAATAGCAACTTATATTCCAGACAGGTATGCAGAAGGTTACGGAATCTCCTTTCAAGGAATTGATTTTGCCGAAGACAATAATTTTTCATTAATAATTGCCTTAGATTGTGGTATAAAAGCAATTGATAAAGTTATTTATGCTAAAGAAAAAGGCATTGATTTTATAATTTGCGATCATCATAGACCAGGCAACGAAATTCCAGCAGCGGTTGCTGTTTTAGATCCTAAACGCCCTGATTGTGACTATCCGTACAAAGAATTATGTGGTTGTGGCGTTGGTTTTAAATTAATTCAGGCATTGGGAAGTACAAGAGGTGAAACCATCGAAAATTTAATTCCGTATTTAGATTTGGTAGCAACTGCAATTGCGGCTGATATTGTTCCTATAACTGGAGAAAACAGGATTTTAGCATATGTTGGATTGCAAGTTATAAACAGCAATCCAAGAACTGGAATTAAAGCAATGATTCATCAAATTGATAAAACAGTATTAACAATTACGGATGTTGTGTTTATTATTGCGCCTAGAATTAATGCAGCTGGAAGAATTAAACACGGGAATTATGCTGTTGAATTATTAACAGAAACCGATTTTGATACTGCAGTTAAATTTGCTTTAGAAATTGAAAAAAACAATACAGAACGAAAAGATTTAGATAAAAACATTACTATTGAAGCACTGCAGCAACTTGAAGAAAATAACGAAACTGAAAATTTTTCAACAGTTGTTTTTTCTGAAACTTGGCATAAAGGTGTAATTGGTATTGTAGCTTCTAGATTAATTGAAACCTATTATAAACCAACCTTAGTTTTTACAAAAAGCGGCGATAAATTAGCAGCTTCTGCCCGCTCAGTTAAAGGTTTTGATGTTTATGAAGCTTTGGAACAATGTTCAGAATTTATTGAACAATTTGGCGGACATAAATATGCGGCAGGTTTAACTTTAGATCCAGAGAACTACCCAAAATTTAAAGCTAAGTTTGAAGAAGTGGTAAAAAACACCTTGCCAGAAGAATTGCGAACTCCAGAAATTTCAATTGATACTGAAATATCGCTTTCAGAAATTAACCCAAAATTTTTCCGAATTATTGATCAATTAGCGCCTTTTGGGCCTCAAAATTTAAAGCCTGTTTTTATGGCTGGTGGTTTGCGAGACAATGGTTATGGTAAAAAAGTTGGTTCAGATCAAACACATTTAAAATTATGCATTATAGATGGTGTACACCAACAAACCTACAATGCAATTGGTTTTAGTATGGGCGATAAACACCAGCTTACTACCAATGGAAATTCTTTTAAAGCAGCTTTTACAATTGATGAAAACCACTGGAATGGCAACACTTCATTACAACTGGTATTAAAAGATCTTCAAGAAGATTAATTGATAAAGCAATAACACGGTTCCGAACTAAACTAAATATCTTTTAAATATAATTTGCAAATGCTATGTATACTTTTTGAAACTGGTTCAAATTTAAAATCTAAGGTCTTTTCAATTTTTTCAGAAGAAAAATACCTTTTTTGATGAATAGATTTTGATGAATGTTTTGTTAAGAGTGGCGGTTTGTTTGTTAAAAACGATTTTACTTTTTCCAGTCGCCAACCAATTTCACTCATTAACGTTGTTACTTTTCGTGTAGGCTTCTTTTTATTAAATTTTAGGGCAATTTCATTAAAAATTTCTTGGTAGCTTTTATTTTCGGCAACCAAAATGAAACGTTCGTTTTTCACTTCGCTTTTCATTAATAAAACCATTGCTTTTACAACATCATTTACCGAAACATAACCTGTAATTCCTTTGGTATATAAATTAAATCCATTGTAAATTTTAGAGAAAATTTTACCAGAACCCGTATTCCAAAAACCAGCACCTAAAATTACACCCGGATTTACTATTACAACCGGAACGCCTTCTTGAGAAGCACGCCAAACTTCAATTTCGGCACCATATTTAGAAATAGCATAACCATAATTGCTTTTTTCAATATCCCATTCGTTGGTTTCAGTAATAAAATCGGTATTTAAAGATTTTCCTACTGCAGCAATAGAACTTACAAAACACAATTTTTTTATAGCGTTTTCAATACTAAAATTTACAATATTGGCGGTACCTTCAATATTAATTTTTCGCATTTTATGATAATCTTTTGGGTTAAAAGAAACCAATGCCGCCGAATGGTACACTTCGGTGATATTTTTAAATGCTTTATCTAATGCAACTACATCCGTAATATCGGCTTCAACCCATTCAATTTTTTTAAATAAGTTTTCAAAATCTTCAGAAAAATAGCTAAAAACAATTTTTACAGCTTCTAAATTGCTGTTTTTTCTAAATATAGCTCTTATCGTATCGTTTTCTAAAGAAAGTTGATACAATAAATGCGCTCCCACCAAACCTGTTCCACCTGTAACTAATATCATAAAACGAATGTAATAAAAATGTTTATGTATTAATAATATTGTTGGGTTGTTTATTTGTAGTTAGATTTAATTACAGAAAACGGTTGACTATTTTGTGGGGTTCATTAAAAATGATTGAATTTATGCGAAAAAGCATTATTTTTGAGAGTAATACAAGTTGTATTTCAGCTAAAAACCTTTAGAGAACTTAAAATATGAAAAAGATCATAATAAATGAAAGACTGTATTTGAGAGAGTTAAATGTAGCTGATTATAAAAAATTTTACAATTTAAATCTAGATAATGATGTTTTAAAATACACTGGAGATAAGCCTTTTAAAAATCTTCAGGGTGCTAAAAAGTTTTTAAAAAACTACAATCATTATAAAAAGTATGGCTGTGGCAGATGGGCTGTTATTCATAAAAAAGATAACGAGTTTTTAGGATGGTGCGGAATTAAATATACAGAGAGCCTAAATGAATACGATATTGGTTTTCGATTTTTTAAAAAATATTGGGGTGAAGGATTTGCAACTGAATCTGCAAAATCTTGTATTGAATATGGAATCAACAACTTAAAAATTAATGAAATAGTTGGTAGAGCAATGAAAGAAAATAAAGCTTCTATTAGAGTGCTAGAAAAAATTGGACTAGAATACAACAGAGACATTGATTTTGATGGAAATAAAGGCGTACTATATAAAACAAAATAAGACCCAACATACAAAAGGAAATGTACCTTAAACCATTGCGCAAAAAACTAAACATTTAAACCACGAACTACAAACTAAAATTTTATCTTTGCTGAAATTTAAAAATTTGAAAATGAATTTTGTTGAAGAACTACGTTGGAGAGGCATGTTACATGATATTATGCCCGATACTGAAGACTATTTATTAAATAACAAAACTAGAGGTTATATTGGCTTCGATCCTACAGCAGATTCGCTGCATATTGGAAGCTTAGTACCTATTATTATTCTAATGCATTTTCAAAAAGCAGGTCATTATCCAATTGCATTGGTTGGTGGTGCTACGGGAATGGTTGGTGATCCTTCTGGAAAATCTGACGAACGTAATTTGTTAGATGAAGCAACTTTAAATAAAAATGTTGCAGGTGTAAAAGGACAATTAGCACGTTTTTTAGATTTTGATAGTAACGTTGAAAATAAAGCCGAATTGGTTAATAATTACGATTGGATGAAAGATATTTCACTGATCGATTTTGTACGTGATGTTGGAAAACACATTACCGTAAATTATATGATGGCAAAAGATTCTGTAAAAAAACGTCTAGATTCAGATGCTAAAAGCGGAATGAGTTTTACAGAGTTCACTTATCAATTATTTCAAGGATACGATTTTTACCATTTGTACAAAGAAAAAAATTGTATGCTGCAAATGGGCGGTTCAGATCAATGGGGGAATATTACCACAGGAACCGAATTAGTTAGAAGAAAAGCTCAAGGAAAAGCCTATGCACTTACTTGCAAACTAATTACAAAAGCAGATGGTACAAAATTTGGAAAAACAGCTGGTGGAAATGTGTGGTTAGATGCTAACAGAACTTCACCCTACAAATACTACCAATATTGGTTAAATTCTTCTGATGAAGATGCAGAAAGCTATATTAAAATATTTACTTTTTTAGATAAAGAAACTATTGAAGCCTTAATTGCTGAACATAAAGAAGCACCACACATGCGTTTACTTCAAAAGAAAATAGGAGAAGAAGTAACAATTATGACGCACGGAAAAGAGGCTTATGAAAATGCAATAAAAGCGTCAAATATATTGTTCGGAAAATCTACAGCATCCGATTTAAAAAGCCTAGACGAACAAACATTTTTAGATGTTTTTGATGGTGTTCCTCAAGCAGAAGTTCAGCGTTCTGTAATTGAAAGCGGGCTCGATATTATTGCTGCTTTTTCTGAAAACGGCTTTTTAAAATCTAACGGAGAAGTACGCAGAGCTTTAAAAGAAAACTCAATATCAGTTAATAAAGAAAAAGTAACAGAAGATTTTGTAATTACACCTTCAGATTTAATTGCCGACAAGTTTGTCTTATTACAACGCGGTAAAAAAAGTTATTTTTTATTGAAAGTGATTTAAAAAGTACTTTTTTTAAAGATAAAGCTGTCTAAAAAATCATTTTTTAGACAGCTTTTTTTATATAAATAAATTTAATACCCTATTTTAGTGCGAACTCTTTTTAAAACATCCGTAGCTACAACTTTAGCTTTTTTTGCTCCAATTGCCAACGCCTTATCTATTTCATTTAGATTTTCCATGTAATATTTGTAACGTGCTCTCTCTTCAGAAAACTTATTGATTAGCAATTCATAAAAAGCTTGTTTTGCATGTCCATAACCATAATTTCCACCTTCATAATTAGCTCTCATTGTTGTAATTTCTTCAGGAGAAGCCAACAATTTATACAAGTTAAATAAATTACAAGTATCTGGATTTTTAGGATCTTCTAAAGGTGTAGAATCTGTTTTAATCTTCATAATTTGTTTACGAAGTTGCTTGTCTGGTAAAAATAAATTAATAATATTCCCACTAGATTTACTCATTTTCCCTCCATCAGTTCCGGGAACCCACATAGTTCCTTCTTGAATTTTAGCTTCAGGCGGAACCAAGGTCTCTCCCATTTGATGGTTAAAACGATTTGCAACATCTCTAGAAATTTCTAAATGTTGTAACTGGTCTTTTCCAACAGGAACAATTTCAGCATCATACAATAAAATATCTGCCGCCATAAGCATTGGGTAGGCGAATAATCCAGCGTTTACATCTTCTAACCTGTCAGCTTTATCTTTAAAACTATGTGCTAACGTTAAGCGTTGAAATGGAAAAAAACAACTTAAATACCAAGAAAGCTCCGTTACTTCTGGAATATCACTTTGGCGGTAAAAAACAGTTTTACTAACATCTAAACCAAAAGCAAGCCAAGTTGCAGCCGTGCTATAGGTATTTTGACGTAATTCGTCTCCGTTTTTAATTTGCGTAAGTGAATGCATATCTGCAATAAATAAAAACGATTCATTTTTCGGATCGTTTGCCATTTCAATTGCTGGAATAATTGCTCCTAATAAGTTTCCTAAATGTGGTGTTCCTGTACTTTGAACTCCTGTTAAAATTCTTGACATTTATTTTTTAATTTTGACAGCAAAAATACATATTTAAAAAAGAAAATAAGAATAGAATTTAAATATGTACTTTTGAAACTTCTGAAAAAGTTTGTGTAAAATTCAAACAAAAAAAATATTTTTAACAAGTAGTCGCAATTACCAATTATAAAATGAAAATTTTTAAATACCCTTTTTACATTTTTTGGCGTTGCTTGTTTTATGGCTGGTTATTATTTAGCATTATCGCTATTTTTCCAGTATTATTAATTGTTACTTCTTCAGATAAATTTTATCCAGCATTTTTTAAAATAGCAAAAGCTTGGGGAAAAACGTTGCTTTTTGTAATGGGTTTTAAACTAGACGTGCAAGAAGATGAAGCTTTAGACGATACAAAAAGCTATATGTTTTGTCCAAATCATACCTCTATGATTGATATAATGGTGATGTTAGCTTTGGCTAAAAATCCGTTTGTTTTTGTTGGAAAAAAAGAACTGACTAAAATTCCAGTTTTTGGATATTTCTACAAACGAACCTGTATTATTGTCGATAGAAGCGATTCTAGAAGTAGAAAAGCAGTGTTTGATGAAGCCCGAAAAAAGTTAAGTAACGGTTTAGATGTGTGTATTTTTCCTGAAGGATTAGTTCCAGGTGATGAACGTGTTGTATTAGCAGATTTTAAAAATGGTGCATTTCGTTTAGCAATTGAACATCAAATACCGATTGTTCCAATAACAATGTACGATTGTAAAAAACGTTTTTCTTATACTTTTTTTAGTGGAAGTCCCGGAAAATTACGTGTAAAAATTCATCATTTTATTAAAACTGATGGACTTACTTTAAAAGATAGTGTTTCCATAAAAAATAAAACCTTCGATTTAATTTATAACGAACTAATTTCTGATACAAAAAAGCAAGAAAAAAATACTTAATTACACCCAAATTCGTTTTACAAGAATGGAACAAAAAAAAATCACATATTACGATCCTAAAGAGGAAAAACTGAATGTAATTTCACATGCATTCGGGTTGGTTTTAAGTATTATCGCTTTAGTTTTATTAGTTGTTTTTGCAAGTTTAGAAGGTTCGGCCTGGCATATAGTTAGCTTTAGTATTTATGGCGCTAGTTTAATAGTTTTATATGCAGCATCCACATTTTATCATAATTCAAAAACACCTAAATTACGTTATAGATTAAATATTTTCGACCACGCTTCAATTTATGTTTTAATAGCTGGTACTTATACGCCTTTTACATTAGTTGTTTTAGATGGCTGGGTTGGTTGGACAATTTTTGGGGTTTCTTGGGGTTTGGCATTAACAGGCGTAATTTTAAAACTTTTCTTTATAGGAAAATACGATAGAATTTCTACCATTGCTTATGTTTTAATGGGCTGGCTTATTGTTTTCGCTATTAAACCATTGGTGCAAAATTTACCAATTGAAGGGTTATTGTGGTTGTTGGGTGGAGGAATTTCCTACACAGTTGGCGCAATTTTATACAGTATTAAAAAAATAAAATACAACCATGCCATTTTTCATATCTTCGTATTATTAGGTAGTTTTTGTCATTTTATAGCAGTGTTTTTTTATGTGTTACCAATAAAAAAGTAGGTCAATAAAAACTTATTAATTTCATTTTATCTCAGTTGTTTTTTTAGTAACTTCATTAAAAATTTGCTGAACAGATAAATATCTTTAAAATGAAATTTCAAAAATTACTTTTATCCATCTTATTTTGTGTAGTATTTATAGCTTGTAAAGATCAAAATCCACAAAGTGAAACCAATAATATTTTTAAATTCAAAAACTATATAAATTATACAACTTCTGGGTTGGTTTCTGTTGCTGAGCCAATTAAAATTGAGTTGGCTCAAGAAGTAGAAGATTGGATTTCAAATCAGGAAATTTCAGAGAAGTTTTTTAGCATTTCACCAAGTGTAAGTGGGAAATTATCAGCTATGAATTCTCGTAGTTTACTATTTCAGCCTTCAAAAAATTTAGACCCAAATAAAGAATATACGGTAACCGTTTATTTAGGTAAAATCTATAACAATATTCCTTCAGAATTTAAAACATTTACTTTTAAATTTAAAACCATTGAACAAAATTTTAGTGTAACAACTACAAGTTTTCAATCGTATTCTAAAGAATGGCAATATATAGAAGGTGTTGTAAAAACGGCTGACATTTTAACGTTAGAAAATGCGAAAAACTTAGTTTCAGCGAAACAAAAGAACAAGCAACTGCCAATTAAATGGCAAGGTTTAGACTCTGTGAGTAAACAATTTCAGTTTATAATAGATAGCGTACAACGTTTTGAGGACGACTCTAAAGTGCTTATTTCTTGGAGTGGAAATAGTATTGATGTTAAAAATAGTGGAGAAAATGCTTTTATAGTTCCTGGAAAAAATAATTTTTCTATTTTAAATGTTGATGTTATTCAATCTCCTGAACAACATTTAAATATCAATTTTTCAGATCCTTTAAAAAAACAACAAAATTTTAATGGTTTAGTCGCCATTAAGAATGCAAAAAACTTAAAATATGTAGTTGATGGAAACATATTAAAAGTATATGCCGATGCGCGTATAGTTGGCAACGTTTTAGTTGATGTATTTCAAGGAATTACGAGTGTTGATGGGTACAAATTAAAAAAACAATTTTCGGAAAACATTGCTTTTGAACAATTAAAACCAGCAATTAGGTTACTTTCAAACGGTGTTATTTTACCAAATTCTAACAATTTAAAATTAAATTTTGAAGCCGTTAACTTAAAGGCTGTTGACGTTCGGATTATTAAAATTTTTGAAGATAATGTATTGCAATTTTTACAAGATAATACTTTAGGAAGCACCAATAGGTATCAAATTAAAAGAGTAGGAAGACGTGTGGCTAAAAAAACAATTTCTTTAGTTTCAAACGAACTTGAAAATACCGGAAAATGGAAAGCATACGCTATTGATTTGTCCAAAATGATTCAAACCAATCCAGGGGCAATTTATCGTGTTGAATTTGATCTAAAACCTGAATATTCACTTTATAAATGCGATGGTGTTGAATTAAATGCAGCTTCTGAAGAAGACTATTATGAAGAAGATTATTATTACAATGATAATGAGTATTCCACAGCACAATCAGATGATTTAGATGAGCGTGAAGAGCAATATTGGGATAATTTAATCTACAGTTATAACAATACATATTACAATTGGAACGATCGAGAAAATCCATGTAAAAAAGCCTATTTTTTAAATGAAGACAGAACCGTTACAACTAATATTTTAGCTTCTAATATTGGTGTAATTGCCAAAAAAGGAGAAAAAAACAACTACTTTTTTGCGGTAACAGATATTTTAACAACCAACCCTATTACTGGTGCAATAGTTACATTGTATAATTACCAACAGCAAGAAATTTCTCAAAAAGCTACGGACAATCAAGGGATTGCCATATTGGATTTGGATAGCAATGCCTATTTTGCTATTATTTCAAAAGACACCCATAAAACCTACTTAAAATTAGACGATGGTCATTCGTTGTCGTTAAGTAAATTCAACGTTTCAGGAAAAAAACTCCAAAAAGGCTTAAAAGGATTTACATATGGTGAACGTGGAGTTTGGCGTCCTGGAGATTCTATTCATTTAACTTTTGTGTTGAATGACAATGCCAACAAATTACCAAAAGAGCATCCAATAAAATTAGAAGTAACCGATGCACGCGGAAAATTAGCATTTAATTATATTACAACAGAAAATGTAAACGGCTTTTACAAATTTACCATTCCAACTTCAGATACAGATCCAACAGGTAATTGGAACAGCACTATTTCAGTTGGAGGTGCAAAATTTTACAAACAGTTAAAAGTTGAAACAGTAAAACCTAACCGATTAAAAATCAACATAGATTTTAACGATGCGGTACTTACAAATTCCAAACCTATAAAAGGAAATTTACAAGTAAACTGGTTGCATGGTGCGCCTGCTAAAAATATAAAAGCTGAGGTAACGGCAAAATTCACTTCAAATGCATCAGCTTTTAGCAACGATTTTCCGAACTATATTTTTAACGATCCGACTAGAAAATTTTCTTCTGAAGAATTAAAAGTATTTGATGGAAAAGTAGATGCAACAGGAGCTGCAACCATTAATAAAAAAGTAAATCTAGAAAATACTGCACCTGGAATGTTAAAAGTTGCTTTTTTAACCAAAGCTTTTGAAAACGGAGGCGATTTTTCTATGGATGTAATTTCAAAAAATTATGCACCTTACAATTCTTTTGTCGGTTTAAAATTACCAAAAACAAAAGCATATAGTTCTTATGATACCGATGAAAATATTACGTTTGATGTTGTTACGATCTCTTCCGAAGGAAAACCAATGCAGCAAAATAATGTAGGCATTGAAGTGTATAAAATTGAATGGCGTTGGTGGTGGAACTCTTCACCAGATAATTTGTCTACTTACAGCGGAAATAGTTTTCATAAACCTTATAAAAAACTAAAAATTAATACCAATGCAAGTGGTAAAGGAAACTTTAATTTAAATATTGCAGATGATGATGGTGGTCGTTATTTAATTCGTGTTATTGATCCTAAAAGTGGTCATGCAACAGGAACTACAACTTATTTCTATAAAAATTGGTGGAAACGACCAACAAACGACCCAGAAGCTTCAAAAATGTTGGTGTTTTCTTCAGACAAAGATAATTACAATGTTGGTGAAACTGCTAAAATTACATTCCCATCCGGATCCGAAGGTAACGCATTAATTAGTGTCGAGAACGGTACGGAAGTACTAGAAACTATTTGGCAAAAAACTCAAAAAGGAGAAACCACAATTGAAATTCCAATTACGAAGGAAATGGCACCAAATGTGTTTGTAAATATTTCTTTATTACAACCACACGCTAGTACAGCAAACGATTTGCCATTGCGTTTGTACGGAATTATTCCATTATTGGTTGAAGATGCAGCTACACGTTTAGAACCTAAAATTGAAATGCCAAAAGTGTTAAAACCTGAAGAGAAATTCACTTTAAAAGTGAGTGAAAAAAACGGTAAACGGATGTCGTACACCATTGCTGTTGTTGAAGAAGGTTTACTGGATTTAACACGTTTTAAAACACCTCAAATTTGGGATTCATTCTACACAAAAGAAGCATTAGGTGTGAAAACCTGGGATATTTTTGATGATGTTATTGGTGCTTTTGGCGGAAGTATTGAACAAGTTTTTGCCGTTGGTGGTGATGCAGAATTAGCTGCAGGAAACGCTAAAAAAGCAAACAGATTTAAACCTGTAGTTCGTTATTTAGGACCTTTTACGTTGACAAAAGGAAAAACTGGTGCGCACACAATTCAGTTGCCAAAATATATTGGTTCGGTGCGCACTATGGTAATTGCAGCGGATAATGAAATTGGTGCTTATGGAAAAGTAGACGAAACTACACCGGTTAGAAAACCGTTAATGGTATTGGCTTCGTTACCACGTAAATTAAGTCCAGGCGAAAAAGTAACACTTCCAGTTACAGTTTTTGCGATGGAAAACAAGGTAAAAAATGTAGCTATAAATTTAAAATTATCCAAAGGAATTAAAGTAATTGGGGCAACTTCTCAAAACGTAACTTTTGAAAGTCCTGATGAAAAAATGGCGTATTTTCAATTAGATGTTTCTGAGGCAAAAGGTGTTGGTAAAATTGAAGTGATTGCTTCTGGAAATGGAGAAAAATCTTCTTACGAAGTTGAAATTGATGTAATAAACCCAAATCCGATTTCAATAAAAAGCAATAAGTTTGAATTGGCAGGAAATGAAACAAAAACTATTAATTTTGAAACATTTGGAATTTCAGGAAGTAATTTTGCTGAGATTGAGTTTTCAACATTACCTTCAATGGATTTTACAGGCAGGTTACAGTACTTAATTCAATATCCGCACGGTTGTGTTGAGCAAGTTACTTCTGGTGTATTTCCGCAGTTGTTTTTAAGTGAGATTTTTGATATTCCGTTGCAACAAAAACAAAAAATAACGGAGAATATTAAAAAAGGAATCGAAAAACTAGGCGATTTTCAAACACCGAATGGCGGTTTAAGTTATTGGATGGGACAAAATACTGCCAACGATTGGGGTTCTAGTTACGCTGGACATTTTATGATTGAAGCTGAGAAAAAAGGGTATGTTTTACCATTAACTTTCTTAACAAATTGGTTGAGCTACCAAAAACAAGCAGCACGAAATTGGAGACCGAGTTATACTAGTTATAATTCAGATTTAGCACAAGCGTATAGATTGTATACATTGGCGTTGGCTGGACATCCAGATTTATCTTCAATGAACAGACTGCGAGAATTTAGCGAACTCTCTAACAATGCAAAATGGCGATTGGCTGCGGCGTATGCATTGGCTGGTCAGAAAGAAGCAGCAACCAAAATTTCAAACACAGCGAATGTTAATTTTGAAAGTAGTAAAGGCGATTATTATACGTACGGTTCAGTTGATAGAAACCGAGCAATGGCAATGGAAACAATGTTATTAACAGGAAATAATGAAGCAAAAGAATTGGCAAAATACATAGCGAAACGCTTGTCATCTAATAGTTGGATGAGTACACAAACTACCGCCTACAGTTTATTAGCAATGGCTAAAATGGTAGAAATAAACGGCGGAAAATCTATTCAATTAAGCTACACTTTAAATGCCGAAAAAGCAGCAATTATTGATTCTAAATTTGCTATTGCACAACGAAATTTAGGAATTAATATTGGTGAAAATTCAGTTTCAATTACTAATAACCAAGCAAATGTGGTGTTTGTAAACGTTTCAACTGGGGGGATTTTACCAATAGGACAAGAAATTTCAGAAAAAAGAGGTTTAGGAGTTAGTATAGTTTATAAAGATTCGCAAGGAACTGTAATTAATGTTTCTAAATTACCACAAGGAACTGAGTTTGAAGCTCACGTAACAGTTAGTAACTTAAAACAAGAACAAGTGCGTGACATTGCACTTACACAGATTTTCCCTTCTGGTTGGGAAATTGTTAACACACGTTTTACCGATTTTGGAAGCACAGCATCTGAAAATACCAACTTTACAGATATTAGAGACGACCGTGTTAATTTTTATTTTGATTTAAATAAGAGTCAATCCAAAACGTTTAAAGTATTATTAAATGCTTCCTATTTAGGAAATTACTATTTATATGGTTTGCAAGCAGAAGCAATGTATGATAATGATTATTTTACACGAACCAAAGGACAATGGATTGAGGTTTTGAAGTAACATGCAGTTCATAAAAAATCATAAAATCAAATTAATAATAGCCGTTATTTTACTAACGGCTTATTATTTTTCATTGCCGAAAATCTTATTTAAAAATCCAACCTCAACTGTTATTGAAAGTGCTGAAGGAGAATTATTAGGCGCAAAAATTGCAGGCGATGGACAATGGAGATTTCCTCAAAATGATAGTGTGCCAACTAAATTTAAGCAATGCATTATTCAGTTTGAAGATGCGTATTTTTACAAACATCCGGGCTTTAATCCAGTTTCAATTTTTAAAGCCTTTTCTCAAAATTTAAAATCTAATTCCATAAAAAGAGGCGGAAGTACGTTAACACAACAAGTAATTAGATTGTCTCGAAAAAATCAGCAGAGAACTTACTTTGAAAAGTTAAAAGAGATTATTTTGTCAACCAGATTAGAGTTAAAATTTTCCAAAGAAAAAATATTAGCATTATATGCTTCAAATGCCCCATTTGGAGGAAATGTAGTTGGATTAGACGTTGCTTCGTGGCGGTATTTTGGACGTTCTCCAAACCAACTTTCTTGGTCAGAAAGTGCAACATTAGCAGTTTTACCAAATGCGCCAAGTTTAATTTATCCAGGAAAAAATCAACAAAAATTATTAGATAAACGAAACCGATTGTTAAAAAAACTATTGGATAAAAAAATAATTGACAAACTGACTTATAATCTTTCAATTCAAGAAGAATTACCTCAAAAACCATATGCAATTCCACAAATTGCACCTCATTTGTTACAACGTATAGTAGCAAATCAAAAAGGAAAACGCGTTAAAACTTCCATAAAATATGGATTGCAAAATAAGGTAAATGCACTAGTTGAAAGTCATTATAACGAGTTGAGTCAAAATCAAATTAACAATATAGCAGTGTTGGTTTTAGATGTAAAAACTAGAAAAATTTTAACATATGTTGGAAACTCACCAACTACAAATGAGCATCAAAAAGATGTTGATATTATTAATAAACCACGAAGTACAGGCAGTATTTTAAAACCGTTTTTGTACGCTGCAATGTTAGATGCTGGAGATATTTTACCAAATACGTTGGTTGCAGATATTCCAACACAAATTGGAAGTTACAAGCCAGAAAATTTTAACAAAGGATTTGACGGAGCTGTTGCTGCGAGTGAAGCTTTGTATAGATCGTTAAATGTTCCTTCGGTTAGAATGCTGCAAAGTTTTGGATTGGATCGTTTTTACCATTATTTAAAACAATTGAATTTAAAAGATATTAAATACGACGCAAATCATTATGGTTTGACGTTGATTTTAGGAGGTGCCGAAAGTAATTTATGGGATTTATGTAAAAGCTTTGCAAGTATGGCCTCAACAGTAAATCATTATGATGATACACAAGGAAAATATTACAAAAATGAATTTCTAGAACCCTCCTATTTAAACAGTTTTCAGCCGAATTTTGGAGAAATTTCAATTGAAAAAACAATTTTTGATGCAGGTTCAACCTATTTAACATTAGAAGCATTAAGTAAGGTAAATAGACCCGAAGAAGAAAAAAACTGGGAGTTTTTTGATGCTTCAAACAAAATTGCTTGGAAAACGGGTACAAGTTTTGGATTTAGAGATGCCTGGGCAATTGGAGTTACAAAAAATTATGTGGTTGGAGTTTGGGTAGGAAATGCCGATGGAGAAGGCAGACCAGGTTTGGTTGGAGTTTCAACTGCAGCTCCAATATTGTTTGATGTATTTAATCAATTACCAAATAATTCTTGGTTCGAAAGGCCTTTTGATGAATTAGTAAAAATTCCTATTTGTAATAAAAGTGGCTATAGAGCAAGCGAATATTGCGTGGAAAAAGATACTGTTTTTGTTCAACAAACAGGATTAAAAACAGCTCCTTGTCCATATCATAAATGGGTGCATTTAGATAAAAATGAGCAATTTCAAGTCAATTCTTCGTGTGAATCGTTACATAATATGATACATAAAAGCTGGTTCATTTTGCCGCCATTACAAGAATTTTATTATCAAAAAAAACATCCTAGTTATAAAAAATTACCTAATTTTAGAAATGATTGTTTGGTTGGAAATTCCATAAAAATGGCATTTATTTTCCCTGAAGAGAATGTTTCAATTTATTTATCAAAAGACTTTAATAATATAAATAACGGTCTGATTTTTAAATTAATACATTCCGATGTAACCGCCAGTGTTTATTGGTACTTGAATGACAATTATATTGGAGAAACAAACACTATTCATGAGATAGAAATTTCACCTAAAAAAGGAAAGCATCTAATTACAGTTGTGGATGAGTTTGGAAATGAAATTAAACAAAATTTTGAAATTAAATAGTAAGAGTTTGAACATATATTCAAATGTTGTATCTTGCAAATTAATAAATTAACATCGACCCTTTTACTATGTTACAAATCTTATTAGTTGACGATGAAAATGATGCTTTAGAAGCATTAGAATGGAAGCTTAACAACTATATTGATAATGTGGAGGTTACCAAGTGTAATTCTCCAATTGCAGCTATTGATATAATTAATGAAGATAAGCCAGATGTTGTTTTTTTAGACATCCAAATGCCTGAAATGGATGGCTTTACAATGATTGAGAAGTTAGAAAATAGAGACTTTAACCTTATTTTTACTACCGCACATGATGAATTTGCTCTAAAAGCTATAAAAGTATCCGCCATAGATTATTTATTAAAACCAGTTGATAAAGATGAGCTGATTATTTCTATGGATAAAATCCATAACCTTAAAAAGGGAGATTTATTAGAAAATAAACTACAGGTTTTATTAAATAATTTAAATGATAGTAATGATAAAATAAATATTTCTGCAGATGGGAAAGTTTATTTGTTAGATAAAGATGATGTAGTAATGTTGAAGTCTGATAAAAGTTATACTACAATTTACTTAAAATCAGAACAACAAATTGTGGTTTCAAAAACACTAAAAGAGGTAGAAAAGAAATTTTTATTCTCAAACTTCTTTAGAGTTCATAATTCGTATTTAATAAACTTAAACCATGTGAAGGAATATTTAAAAGGTTTAGGTGGTGAATTAATTATGACGAATGGTTTAACAGCCAGTATAAGTAGAAATAGAAAAGCAGAATTATTTAAGAAACTTTATTTAGACTAAAGAATGTTATTAGATTATCATTCTGAAATATATGCATGGATAAGAGGAGGTTTATTTATCTTGTTTGTGTATCATATTTTAATTTTTTTTCAAAATAAATCTAAACTATATTTATATTATAGCCTATACCTACTTTCATTTAGTATTTATTTACTAAAAGATATTGTTCATGGAGGTGCTACTCTTTTTGAATACTTAAATTATTCGGTACAATTTCTAGCTTTTGCTGCGTATGTTTCTTTTGCCAGAGATTTATTAGATTCTAGAACTCATTTATTAAAATGGGATAAGTTTTTTGAAATTTCAGCTAGAGTATTTCTATTGTTAGGGATGATGTTTGTAGTTATTCAGTTTTTATTTGGATATCAATTTCAAATTAAGGCATTTACGTTTATTGCTCCTTTTTTAACATTGTTTGCCATACTTACATTTTATATAATTATTACTAAGATTAAGAACAACTCAGCAATTTATTTTGTTATTGGATCTTCAGTATATGCAATACTAGCTAATATTACTTTTTTAGAACATTTTATTGGAAAAGAACCATTTATTAAAATAGGTATTGAACCAAAACTATTTGTTTATATTGGTTTAATATTACAAGCTTTAATTTTTTCAGTTATTATTGGTGCAATAATAAAAAGAATTGAAGATACAAGTAAAAATGCAGAAGTACGATTAGCCATTAAATTAAAGGAAATGGAGGAATTAAAAATGACGGCACTTCAAAGTCAAATGAATCCACATTTTTTATTTAATTCTTTAAACTCCATAAATAATTTTGTAATAAAAAGTGATGTTGAAAAAGCATCAGATTATATCACGAAATTTTCAAAATTAATTCGTGTAATTTTAAATAGCTCTTCTAGCCCAACTTCAACACTATCTGATGAGTTAGAAATTCTTGCATTGTATGTTAAATTAGAACAAATGAGAGTAAATGGTGGTTTTAACTATATTGTTAATGTTGACAATACACTTAGTTTAGACACTATTAAAGTACCTCCATTATTTTTACAACCTTTTATTGAAAATGCAATTTGGCATGGAATTATGAAAATGGAAGGTGAAAAGATTATTGAACTAATAATAAAAAAAGAAAAAGGAAACGTACTTTGTATAATTCAGGATAATGGAATTGGCATAAATAAAGCCAAAGAATTATCTCATATGAGTCAAAAGCGTAAGTTTTTTGGCGCAGAAGCTACAGAAAACAGAATAAGAATATTGTATCAAAACAAAGATGTACATATTTTAACTAAAGATATTTCTTCAAACACTAAAACAGGAACACAAGTTTCTATAAGATTTCCTCTCATGTAATAACAAAACCTCTTTACAAAGTATTTTCAATTTTTTTAAAACATCGAATTTACCATTTATTTACAAAAACGTGCCATTTGCAGATTTATAACCATTTTTTGTTAACATTAGTTATTAGAATCTAATTTCTACCGTATATTTGATTTGTATTAACGTCAAGAGGGGTTTTGACACTGTACAATAAAACATTAAATAAGTCTTTGGGGTTGATTTATTTATTCCTTGAACATTATAAATTTATTTATATAATGTTCAAGGTTTTTTTTTGCTCAAAATTTATTATAAACAATCGTTTCTCTTTTAAATTTTTAATAGATATATTTGAATAATTATGAAAAATATTTTTCAAATACTAGTTTTTTTTCTTGTACCTGCAGCAGTTTGGGCTCAAGTTGATTTTTCAAATAATTGGGAAGATTTCTATTCCTATAATAATGTAAAAGATTTTATAAAAACTGAAGATCAACTGCATGCAATTGTAGATAATGCTGTTTTTACATTTAATAGTACCACAGGAGAAATGTCAAAGATTTCATCTGTAAACGGACTTTCAGGAGAATCAACATCAAGTATATTTTACAGTACTACTTATAAAAAATTAATTATTGGTTATGAAACCGGATTAATTGAAATTATTGACAATAAAAATTCCATTACAATTTTAAAAGATATTGTTAATTTTAATTATTCTGGGAATAAGCAAATAAATAATATTACAGAATACAATGGTAAATTATATCTTTCGACTTCATTTGCCATAGTTGTTTACGACCTCGATAATTTACAATTTGGAGATACATTTTTTATAGGCAATCAATCATCGGAAACGAGAATAAACGAAATTAAAATAGTTGATAATACTATTTATGCAGCAGCAGAAAATGGCATTTACACAGCAGATATTAACAATCCCAACTTAATTGATTTTAATAACTGGACGCACCATTTTTTAGAAAACTTCTCTTCAATTGAAGCCTTTAATAATCAGATATATGTATCCAATGGAAGAAAGTTGTATAAATTTATAGACAATACTCTTCAACTTCAAAAAAATTACCCTCAAACAATTAATTCCATAAAAGCTTCGGAAGATTATTTAGCACTAGCAACACAAAGATATGTGTACATCATAGATAAAAACAATTCCGAAAAATTAAACTATGTTACCAATGCTAATCAAGAGTTTTATTATAACTTAAATACTGCTTACTTTGAAGATAATACACTTTATTTAGGCACAAAAGAGTTTGGTATTTTAAAAAGTACTTTAGAAAATATTCCAAATTTTGAAGAAATCCATCCAGACGGACCAGTATCAAATTTACCCTTCTCAATTTCGGCAAAAGAAAGCCATTTATGGGTTGTTTACGGATGGTACGATGGTTCCTACGCTCCTAGAAATGGGCGTTATGGAATAGATCATTTTAACGGAACAAACTGGTACAATACACCATATAGCCAAATTAATGTACGTGACCTTGTAAATGTTACTTTCGATCCAAATAATATAGAAAAAGTATATATAAGCTCTTGGGGAGGAGGCATGATAATTATTGAAAATAACGAAATTACAACCCGTTGGAACCATTTAAACAGCGGTTTAGAAAAGCTTGTTATATCAAACCCTAATTATGTAAGTATAAGAATAAATGGCTCTCAATTTGATAACTTGGGTAATTTATGGATTGCAAATGGCTGGGTTGATAATAACATTAAAAAATACAGTCCCGATGGAAATTGGACAAGTTTTGAAACGAAATCTGTAACAACAGGTTTAGCAACAGGAGTAACTGAACTTTTTATAGATAAAACTAACAATATTTGGATTGGAACAAGAGGAAATGGCGCCTTGGTTTTTAACGAAAACGGCAATAAAAAAAGAGCATTAACAACAGAGCTTTCAAATGGTTCTTTACCAGATCAGAACGTGCGAGCTATACAAGCCGATAATAACAATAGAATTTGGATTGGGACACGAAAAGGCTTGGTAGTATTATATAACGCAGGCTCGGTTTTTAGCGAATCAAGAGTTGATGCAGAACCTGTAATTATTTTAGATGACGGCGGTATTCCAAAAAAACTTTTAGGAGATCAAACAATAAATTCAATTGCAATTGACGGAGCAGATAATAAATGGTTTGGAACTAATAATGGAGGCGTTATAAAAACAAATCCAAATGGTAAAAATACCATACATAACTTTAACAAAAATAATTCTCCTCTACCCTCAAATACCATTTTAAAAATTGCATTAGACAAGGTATCTGGTAAAGTATATTTTGCCACTTCAAAAGGAATTGTTGCATTTAATAGTAATGTTGCTACCTATGGAGATACGCTTCCAGAAGTCTACGCATTTCCAAATCCTTCAACAAAAAGCAACGAATTTATAACAATAGATGGTAGAAATGGTACGCATTTACCAAAAGGAACAAATATTAAAATTTTAGATACCGCAGGTAATTTGGTACATGAAACCAATGTTAAAGAAGGCGAAGCACTATTAGGAGGCAAAATTATATGGGACAAAACAAATTTAGCAGGTACAAAAGTGGCTTCTGGCATCTACATTGTGCTTTTAATTGATAGTGAAAAACAACAAACAGGAATCACAAAAATTGCAATTATCAATTAAAAATGATTGAAACCACCAAGGCCATTGTTATAAATACTATTAAATATGGTGATACCAGTTTAATAGCTACCTGTTATACGGAAAAAAGAGGTTTAAAAACCTATATGTTAAAAGGTGTTTTAAAGGCAAAAAAAGCAAAGGTTAAGGCAGCATATTTTCAACCACTAACACAACTAAATTTAACGGCCAATCACAATACTAAAGGAGCACTAAATTCTATACGAGAAATAGAAGTTATTAATTTTTATAATGCAATCTATTCCGATATAAAAAAGCAGTCTATTACATTATTCCTAGCCGAAATTTTGTACTATTCTATAAAAGAAGAAGAACAAAACACTTCACTTTTCAACTATTTAGAAGCTTCTTTACTTTGGTTAGATGCCCACGATGAAATTTCAAATTTTCACTTACTTTTTTTATTGAATTTAACCAAACATTTAGGGTTCTATCCAGAAATAAAAAACAAAGATTTTACTTATTTTGATTTATTAGAAGGGAAATTCACAAATACATATAAATTAAATACAATATCTGGAGAAAAAATAACTCAATTTAGAAAGTTGTTAGGCATAAATTTTGATGTAATAGAGCAGGTCAATTTTAGTGGTTCAAATAGGCAAGATGTGCTATCAATTTTGATACAGTATTTCGAATATCATATTGAAGGCTTTAGGAAACCCAAATCTTTAAATGTTTTAAAATCAGTATTTAGTTAATTATGAGAGTTATAACTATTATTTTAATTAGTTTACTATCAGTAAAATCAATAGCACAGCAAGTAAAAATTCTTGAAAGAGGTTCAAATTTTCCAATAGAAAATGTTACAATCTATAATGATAGTAACAATAGTTATGTGCATACTAATAAAAATGGTATTGCAGATTTATCTGTATTTAAAAACTCTGATATTCTTTTTTTCAATCACCTATCTTATTTTGAATATGAAATTCTAAAGCGAGAACTTGCAGTTGTTGAGTTTGTAATTTACTTAACCAGAAAAGCTGAAATGTTAGATGAAATTGTGCTATCAGCTTCAAAAGGTGCAGAAAAAAGAAGTAGAATAGCAGAACAAGTTGCAATAACATCAAAAGAAGAAATAAAGAAAATAGCTCCTCAAACTTCAGCAGATTTATTAGCTAATTTACCCGGAGTACGTGTGCAAAAATCTCAATTTGGAGGTGGAAGCCCTGTATTACGTGGTATGGAAGCAAACAGAGTGCTTTTAGTTGTTGATGGCGTTAGAATGAACAATGCCATTTATAGAATGGGACATTTACATAATTCTATTTCTGTTTCTCCAAATATATTAGACAGAACAGAAGTTATTTTTGGCCCTTCATCTGTAGTTTATGGTTCTGATGCTCTGGGTGGCGTAATTCATTATTATACGAAAACGCCTAAAGTAAGCTCTAAAAATAAAGTAAATACGCAACTATATTCCAGATATAGCAGTGTCAATAACGAATTTACATCTCAAGGAAATATAGAATTACGCAGAAAAAAATGGGCCTCTTTTACAAGTGTTTCATATAGTAATTTCGGAGACCTAAAAATGGGTAACAACAGAAATCACGGTTTTGATGATTGGGGAAAAGTAACCGAATACTCTAACAACACTGATAGTTATTATAGCGACACACCTCTTGTAAATAACAATAATTTAATTCAGAAAAATACGGGTCATAATCAATTAGATATTTTACAAAAAATTGCAGTACCACTTTCAGAACAAAGTGATTTAATGTTTAATATTCAATATTCAGAATCTTCTAATATTAATAGATTTGATGCTTTAACCGAATATTCTGATACTGAATTAAAATGGGCAGAATGGTATTACGGACCCCAAAAACGTTTGCTAATTTCATCACAATTAAAAATAAATCCGGATAAATCTTGGCTTGAAAATGGTACAATAACTGCAGCTTTTCAAAATATTGAAGAGTCTAGAATTCAACGGAAATATAATAGTTTAGACCGTTCTTATAGAAACGAAAATGTAGATGTGTTTAGCTTAAATGGCGACTTTTTTGTACCGCTCACAAAAGGAGATAATAGAATTTTATCCTATGGTTTTGAAACTACCTACAACAAAGTAAATTCTAATGCTTATGGAAAAACGCTAGACGTTTATAACAATACAATTGTAGGATTTACAGATGATTACACAGTGCAATCTCGTTATCCAGATGGCGGAAGTAGTTATACAAGTTTAGCTACTTATGTAAATTACAGACAAGATATTAATAAAAAAACAACGTTAAATACAGGCGCCAGAATTGTTAATACCAATTTAAAAGCAACTTGGATTGATGATACCTTTATTACCTTACCCGATTTTGATATTTCACTAAATAACGCAGCTGTTACTGCAACTTTAGGTTTTGCCTACAAGCCTTCAGAAAATTGGCAATTAAATAGTGTTATTTCCTCGGGGTTTAGATCTCCAAATATTGATGATGTTGGAAAAATAAGAGAAAAATCTGGCAATGTAACCGTACCAAATATTCATTTAAAACCAGAGTATGCCTATAATTTTGAAACAGGTATTTTAAAGTATTTTAACAATAGAAAATTCAACGCTGGTTTAAATATTTATTACACTCTTTTAAATAATTATATAACAAGAGATTATTTTGAAATAAATAACTCCCCTACTATTTTATACGATGGTGAAGAAGGCACCGTTTTAGCAAATGTAAACAAAGACAATGCCTATATTGCCGGAAGCACCTTTAGTTTTAAAGGAAATATTAATGAAACTTGGAATACAAAAGGCTCCGTAACGTATACAAAAGGAAAAACCTACGACACTAAATTACCATTATCTTCCATCCCTCCATTATTTGGAAATTTAGAAATTGGGTTCGAAAAAGACCGTTTCCAGGCAAATTTAAACTGGAGATTTAATGCTAAAAAAAGATTGGAAGATTATAACTTAATTGAAAGTATAGACAACCTAGAACAAACGCCTTACAACGCACTTACAGACAGTTATTATGGCAACCCAAAATGGAATACTTTTAGCATCCATTCCAATTATAAAATAAGCAATAGTTTTACCCTATTTTTAAATATTGATAATATTTTTAACAACCATTATAAAGAGTTTGCATCTTCAATTAGTGCTCCTGGGCGTAATATTTCTATTTCAGCGAACTTAAATATTTAATTATTAGGTAGTTAAAATTAAATAGGTGTTGTACTTTTAGCCCGTTATTTTTTGTTAATATGTTTGCAAAGTGTATATTTGTTCCAAACACCATAAAAACCCCTCTATATTATGGCAACAAGACTACTAAACCTAAAAAACCCTATAATAGTATTTTTACTGTTAATAGCAGTTCCTTTTATTTC
>CBDUKG010000030.1:0-26074 GCA_965367745.1 uncultured Flavobacteriaceae bacterium
TTTAATTATGAATCATTACGAAACTGTTTTCATTTTGAATCCCGTTTTATCTGATATCCAGATAAAGGAAACAGTAAAGAAGTTCGAGGACTATCTTGTTTCTAAAGGTGCCGAAATGATCTCAAAAGAAGACTGGGGGCTAAAAAAATTAGCGTATCCAATCCAAAACAAAAAAAGTGGTTTTTACCACTTATTTGAATACAAGTTAGACGGTCAAGAAATTACCGCTTTTGAACTTGAATTCAGAAGAGACGATAGTATTATGCGTTATTTAACTGTAAGGTTAGATAAACATGCTGCTGCTTGGGCTGAAAAAAGAAGAGAAAGAGTTAAAGCAACTAAAAAATAAGAGTTATGTCTATAGAACAACAAGCAAAAGGAGGAAAACAAGGTGATGTTCGTTACCTGACTCCATTAGATATTGACACTAAACAGGTTAAAAAATACTGTCGTTTTAAAAAGAACGGTATCAAATATATTGATTATAAAGATGCTGATTTCTTATTATACTTAGTAAATGAACAAGGTAAAATTTTACCTCGTCGTTTAACTGGTACATCATTAAAATACCAACGTAAAGTTTCTGTTGCTATTAAAAGAGCACGTCACTTAGCTTTAATGCCATATGTTGGCGATATGTTAAAATAAAACTGAAAGGAATCATGGATATTATATTAAAACAAGACGTTGAAAACTTAGGTTTTATAGATGATATTGTAACTGTAAAAAATGGTTACGGTCGTAACTTTTTAATTCCTCACGGATTTGCAGTATTAGCAACTTCATCGGCGAAAAAAGTATTAGCAGAAACTTTAAAGCAACGTGCTTATAAAGAAGAAAAACTAATAAAAGATGCAACTAAAATTGCAGACGCAATTAAAGAACTAGAAATTAAAATCACTGCCAAAACTGGTGATGGTACTAAATTATTTGGTTCTGTTAATAACGGAAACGTAGCAGAAGCTTTAGCGGCTGCAGGTCACGAAGTTGATAAAAAATACATTAAAGTTGAAGGTGGAAACATTAAGAGACTTGGTAAATACAATGTAACAATAAGATTACACAGAGCAGTAATTATTGAATTACCTGTTGATATTATTGCAGAAGCACAATAAAATCGTAAGATTTTTATATATTTAAACCGCCCAATTTGGGCGGTTTTTTTTTGACCATTAAGTGAAGTTGAATTGACTATATTTTGATTTTGACTTCGATCAATAAAGGCTTAGTTGGAATAGGATCACTAAAAAAATAGCATAACTGGATGAAATATAGGCAATTAACCAAAGAACAATTCTCTGAACTGCATACGGAGTTTGCTAAGTTTTTAGCGACACAGCAAATTGATGTAAAAGAGTGGGAAACTATAAAAAATGAAAAGCCAGTAATGGCTGAAGAAGAATTAAATATTTTTAGTGATGTTGTTTGGGAAGATGTGCTGACCAAAACTAAGTATTTAGAGCATATTTCTAAAAATGATATGAATATATTTAAATGTTCCTCAAAAGAAATAATTAGAATTTATATTAAATTAAATGATACTTCAAAAAGCTTTTTAGATAAAAACGATTTTAACTGGTTTTTAAAAAATCCTGTTAATGAAAATATTGACTATTTTAAAGCATCAAAAAAGTATTCTCAAGAACGAAATTTAGAACTTTTTAAGTTGATTGAAATGGGAAGTGTAATTTCAAAAGGCGACTTATTTAAAGCTATTAGTCAATTAATTCAGTAACAACTTTCACAACTCCAATAGAGGCTTTTTCAGCGATCACTGTTAAATTTGGAAAGTAATTTTTCTGAATTGCAGGTTTTGGATCAATAAAATATACTGGAATTTTAGGTGAGATATAATGTATCAAATTTGCAGCAGGATATACTTGCATAGAAGTGCCAATAATTAGTAGAATATCTGCTTTTGCTGTTATTTCTATTGCTTTTTCTAACATTGGAACTTCCTCTCCAAACCAAACAATATGAGGTCTTAATTGCGATTTTTCTTCGCAGACATCACCTAATAAAACATCTTTACTCCAAGAATATACTAAATTAGGATTTTTGGTACTTCTAACTTGTAATAATTCCCCGTGTAAATGCAACACGTTTTTACTTCCAGCACGTTCATGTAAATCATCTACGTTTTGAGTAATAATATTCACTTGATATTTTTGCTCTAAGTTTACCAATGCTTTATGTGCTAAATTAGGAACAACTTCTAAAAGTTGCTGTCTTCGTTTATTATAAAAATCTAAAACAAGCGCTTTGTTGTTATTCCAACCAATAGGAGAAGCGACTTCCATAACATCATGGCCTTCCCAAAGTCCATCAGCATCTCTAAATGTGCTAATTCCACTTTCAGCACTAATTCCAGCACCCGTAAGAACTACTATTTTTTTCATATCTCTAATTTATTCAAAAGTAAAAATTTATCTTTGAAAAAAGGTAATTTTAAATGGTAGATAAAAAATATACTGAATACTTAGAGCAGTTTGTTACTGAAAAAAGAAAAGAGTTATTTAAAAAAGTGTTAAGGGAACGTACCAGGCATTTTACAGTTGCAATAGAAGACATTTTTCAACCACATAATGCAAGTGCTTTGGTTAGAACTTGTGATATTTTCGGAGTTCAGGACATGCATGTGATAGAAAGTAAGTATAAATTTTATGCATCTAGGTTAGTTGCTAAGGGAGCTCAGAAATGGATCGATTTTTCTATGTACAATCAAAAAGACACTAATAATACGCTTAATTGTATTGCAGCTTTAAGAGAAAAGGGCTATAAAATAATTGCTACAACACCACACAATGAATCCTGTTTATTGCAAGATTTTGATGTAACTCAAAAGTCGGCTTTCTTTTTTGGGGTTGAAAAAGAAGGACTTTCAAAAGATGTGATGGATAATGCCGATGGGTTTTTAAAAATACCAATGGTGGGTTTTACGGAGAGTTTGAATATTTCTGTAGCTGCAGCAATAATTCTTCAAAATATGAATGAAAAATTAAAAACATCAACTGTTGATTGGCAATTATCGGAGCTAGAAAAATCTGAAATATACCAGGATTGGTTAGAGAAAACCATAAAAAGTATTAAAAAAATCAAAGAAAAATATTATGCAGAAAATGAATCTTAATTACGATTCTACAATTTTATTGCAATTATTTTTTTCCTATTTTGTCATTCCTGCGGAGGCAGGAATTCATATTAATCCAAACCAACCAAACAGGAATAATAACTTTGATTCTATAATTGGCTTCTGTTTCGCTCGGCTATCGAAAATTACTCAATCTTAATATCTTCAATAATTGCCATTGTTTCACAGTTGGTAACTGTTAATGTTATATTTTTTAAATCTTGTTTTCCTTGAATGTTGTATTTATACAGACAGCTATCTAACTTAACCTTATTACCTAAATCAACATTTCCTTTTCTAAGAATTTCGGAAATATTAGCAGTATCAATTTTCGAGGAAGTATTTAAAATAGTTAAAGCTTTTTCCGAAAAAACACGTTCTTTAATGCGGATATTTTTTAATACACGTGCATTTGGACCGTAATCAAAAGTGGTGTTCTTTTTTCCAAATACAAATACTACAATAATAATTCCTATTGTTAATCCGCCTAAAAAGAAAGGCAAGCGTTGTTTAAAAGTCATATTACAAAAATAATAAGTTTATATCTCTAAAAGGAATATTAAACCAATCTGCCACAGATTTGTTGGTTAAAATTCCGTGGTAAAAGTACATTCCTTTTTGTAAACTTTTATCAAATCTAACAGCATTTTCAAAACCACCTTCTTCGGCTATATTAGAAAGGTACGGAGTGAAAATATTACTAATTGATACAGAGGCAGTTCTCGAGTATCGAGACGGGATATTTGGTACACAATAATGAATAACTCCAAATTTTTCTATAATAGGGTTTTTATGCGTTGTTACTTCAGAAGTTTCAAAGCAACCACCACGATCAATACTTACATCAACAATAACAGCCCCAGTTTTCATTTGTTGTACCATTGCTTCGGTAACAAGCACTGGAGAACGAGAATTTCCTCTCACAGCTCCAATGGCAACATCGCAACGCATTAAAGCCTTTTGAAGTGTTTTTGGTTGAATGGTTGAAGTATAAATGGGTCTTCCTAGATTGTGTTGTAAACTTCTTAACTTGGTTAAAGAATTGTCAAAAACCTTTACGTTAGCACCTAAACCAATTGCTGAACGTGCAGCAAATTCAGCAACTGTTCCTGCACCTAGAATTACAACTTCGGTAGGAGGTACGCCACTAATATTTCCTAATAGTAATCCGTTACCATCCTTATCTTTACTCATCATTTCAGCTGCAATTAAAATAGAGGCAGTACCTGCAATTTCGCTTAAAGATTTTACTACGGAATATATTCCGTGTTCGTCTCTAATAAAGTCAAAAGCTACAGCTGTTATACGTTTACTTGCTAAAGCTTCAAAATATTTTTTGGTTTGTGTTTTAAGTTGCAAAGCAGAAAATAAAATACTTTGAGGATTAATTAATTGTATTTCATCTAAAGAGGGTGGTTCAACTTTTAAAATAATATGACACCCAAAAACTTCCTTAACATCATAGGATATTTTTGCGCCAGCTTCAGAATATTCGTTATCAGAAAAGTTAGCACCTTCACCTGCACCTGTTTCAATAATAAATTTATGTCCTTGATTTGTTAATGCTGCAACAGCATCTGGTGTAAGGCAAACACGCTTTTCTTGATGATGTGTTTCTTTAGGTATTCCAATAACAAGCGAACCTTTTTGTCTACTGATTTCTAAAGTTTCTTCTTGCGGAATTAGCTCTTGTTGGCTAAATGGTGAAGTAATTTTTTTACTCATTATTTCTAACTTCTATAGTTCGTAACTGATTTTCGGATGCTGTAATTTTAATTATTACTGAGTTTAAAGGTAATAAATTTTCTACTTTATTTGGCCATTCTACCAAACACCAGTTGTTACTGTAAAAATATTCTTCGATTCCCATATCCATAGCTTCCTCTTCTTTATTAATTCTATAAAAATCGAAATGAAATACTTTTTCATTTTTTAAAGTATGGTATTCATTTACCAAGGAAAAAGTAGGGGAGCTAACGGTGTCTAAAACCTCTAATTGTTTAACAATCTCTTTAATAAGCGTTGTTTTACCAACACCCATTTCTCCATAAAAAAGCAACACTTTATGGTTAGAAAATTCAATAACTTCTTTGGCAATTTCAGGAAGTTGTTGAAGTGTGTAATTTTTAATCATACCATTATTGTTTAATAATTGAATTGTTTAATAGCAATTATTGAAATCTTTCTAACCTTCAACTTTTAGACTATTAAACTTATTTCGGTACAAATATAGCACATGGAATTATCATTTCCTCTAAAGAAATACCTCCGTGTTGATAGGTATTTCTATAATATTTTACAAAATGGTTGTAATTATTAGGATAAGCGAAGAAGTAATCTTCTTTTGCAAAAATAAAAGAACTATTCATGGTTAAGGAAGGCAATAAAATATCTTTAGGATTTTTAACAGCAAAAACTTCCTTATCTTCATATGAAAGGCTTTTACCAGTTTTGTATCTTAAATTTGAGCTGATATTTTTGTCGCCAACAACCTTTGACGGAGCTTTTGCATTTATAGTTCCATGGTCGGTTGTAATAATTAATTTTAATCCTAGTTTTTGCGCTTTTTGAATCATTTCTAATAAAGGCGAATTTAAAAACCAACTATTTGTTAAAGATCTGTAAGCTTTATCGTCACTTGCTAATTCTTTAATAACCTCCATTTCTGTTTTTGCATGCGAAATCATATCCACAAAATTGTATACAATAACGGTTAAGTCGTTCTCTTTTAAAGAATTAAAACTATCAGCTAATTGCTTACCAGATTTTAAATTGGTAATCTTGTAATATTCAAATTTTAAGTCCTCTCTAAGTCGTTGTAATTGTGCTTCTAAAAATTTCTTTTCATACAAGTTTTTACCACCTTCATCTGTATCGTTTTTCCAAAAATCTGGATGTTTTTGTTCCATTTCTAAAGGCATTAAGCCTGAAAAAATTGAATTTCTAGCATATTGTGTAGCTGTTGGTAAAATACTTAGATAAGGAACTTCAAATTGTTTTTTGTAGTATTTAGTAATTGTTTTTTCAATAATATTAAATTGGTCGTAGCGTAAATTATCAATTACGACTAAAAGTGTTCCTTTTGAAGTTTTGATCTCCGGAACTATAATTTTTTTAAACAAGGTGTTCGACAAAATTGGAGCTTCCTCTGGATTTTGAATCCAATCTTGGTAATTTTTTTTAATGAATTTAAAGAACAATGCATTGGCTTCTTGTTTTTGACTTTCAAGAATTTCCACCATTCCAGAATCGCTGATGTTTTCAAGTTCTAACTCCCAATAAACTAATTTTTTATAAACAGTAATCCATTCCTCATATGAATTTACCATAGCTAAATCCATTGCTATTTTTCTAAATTCTTGCTGGTAATTAGAAGTGGTTTTTTCTGAAACTAAGCGAGAGTGGTCTAAATTCTTTTTAAGACTTAGTAAAATCTGATTCGGATTTACTGGTTTTATTAAGTAATCGGCAATTTTATTACCAATGGCATCTTCCATGATATACTCCTCTTCGCTTTTGGTAATCATAACAACAGGAAGATTTGCGCTTTTACTTTTAATTTCAGCTAAAGTTTCTAATCCGCTCAAGCCGGGCATATTTTCATCTAAAAAAACAATATCATAATTATTTTCTTCACATAAAACAATGGCATCAGCACCATTATTACATTTTGTAACAGCATACCCTTTTTTTTCTAAAAATAGAATGTGTGGTTTTAATAAATCAATTTCATCATCTACCCATAAAATACTTATTTCACTCATATTGTTTGTTATCTTTGTAGTATTAAAAATAAAATAATTGTTTTGAACGAAAAAAGCACGAACAAACTTAAAATATTAAACGATCCAATTTACGGTTTTATTACTATTCCAAATGCTTTAATATACGATTTAATAGAACATCCTTATTTTCAGCGTTTAAGAAGGATTTCTCAAATGGGTTTATCGCATTTAGTATATCCAGGAGCGCATCATACACGATTTCATCATGCGTTGGGTTGTATGCATTTAATGCAGAAGACTGTTAGGATTTTAAAATTTAAGGGTGTTGAGATTTCAGACGAAGAAGCAAATGCACTTTATATTGCCATTTTATTGCACGATATCGGCCACGGTCCATTTTCACATGCGCTAGAACAAAGCATTGCTTCAGGGATTCATCATGAAACAATTTCATTAAAGTTTATGGAAGCTTTAAACGAAGAGTTTAAAGGTAAATTAACCTTAGCAATAACAATCTTTAGAGGCGATTATTATCGCAAATTCTTTTATCAATTAATTGCCAGTCAATTAGATATGGATCGTTTAGATTATTTGAAAAGAGATAGTTTTTATACAGGTGTTTCTGAAGGAAATATAAATTCTGAACGTTTAATTACCATGTTAAATGTAAAAAACGACGATTTAGTTGTTGAAGAGAAGGGAATTTATTCAGTAGAAAAATTTATTGTAGCTAGACGTTTGATGTATTGGCAAGTTTATCTACATAAAACTGGTTTAGGAGCTGAAAAATTATTGGAAAAAGTACTATTACGAGCTAAAGAATTGGTGTTAAAAGGAACTAAGTTACCCGCAAGCAAGGCATTTTATTATTTTTTAACCAATCAGATAAACGAAGAAAATTTTAATTCAGAAACACTTAAAATATTTGCAAAATTAGATGACTTTGATGTGTTAGCATCCATTAAAGAATGGATTTCTAATGAAGATTTAATTCTGTCAAAATTATCTGAGAGTTTAATTAATAGAAAATTACCTAAAGTTGAATTGCAAAATCATCCATTTACTAAAGAAGAAATTGAGAGCGCAAAGGAACGTGTAAAAAAGACCTTTAAATTAAATAATGATGAAGTAAATTATTTAGTTTATAATGGTAAAATTAGCAACCAAGCATATGATTCAACAAAAAACACCATAAAATTAGTGTTTAAAAATGGTGCTATTAAAGATGTTATTGAAGCTTCAGATCATTTAAATATTCAAGCACTATCTAAACCAGTAGACAAGTATTATTTGTGTTATCCTAAGAAATAGGTATAGTGATACTTTTTTTTTACTTTTGCAACAATGAAATTTACAGCAAGTCAAATAGCAGAAATTTTAGGAGGAGATATTGAGGGGAATGCAGACGTGGAAGTTTATAAGCTTTCTAAAATAGAAGAAGGAGAAAAAGGTTCGTTAACTTTTTTATCCAATCCAAAATATACACCATACATTTATTCAACAAAAGCATCTATTGCCATTGTTGGAAAACATTTTATTCCGGAAAAGGAGTATAAAACCACGCTTATAAAAGTTGACGATGCGTATCAATCTTTTGCCTTATTATTAGAGTATTATAATCAATCAAAAGCTAAAAAATCAGGTATAGAAGAACCTTCATTTATAGCAGAAAGCACAAAAGTTTTAGAAGATATTTACATTGGAGCATTCGCATATATTGGCAATAATGTGAGTATTGGAAAAAATGCAAAAATTTATCCAAATGTCTATATTGGAGATAATGTAAAAATAGGAGATAATGTTATTTTATTTTCAGGGGCTAAAATATATTCTGAAACTGAAATTGGGAATAACTGTGTTATAAATTCAGGAGCAATAATAGGCGCGGACGGATTTGGTTTTGCACCAAGTAAAGAGGGTGTTTATGATAAAATTCCTCAAATTGGAAATGTAATAATTGAAGATTATGTGGATATAGGTGCGGCAACCACAATTGATAGAGCGACCTTAGGTTCAACAATTATAAGGGAAGGCGTAAAGTTGGACAATCAAATTCAAGTTGCGCATAATGTTGAAATTGGTAAAAACACGGTAATAGCAGCACAAACAGGTATTGCAGGTTCCTCAAAAATTGGAGAAAACTGTATGATTGGTGGACAAGTAGGTATTGCCGGACATTTAACAATTGGGAACAATGTTAGAATACAAGCACAATCTGGAATTGGAAGAAATATAAAAGATGGAGAAATTATTCAGGGCACACCTGCGTTTGGGTATTCAGATTTTAATAAATCGTATGTTTATTTTAAAAAACTACCAAGTATTGTAGCTACAATTAATAGTTTAGAAAAAAAAGTAAAAGCTTTAAAAGAAAAATATGAGTACTAAACAAAAAACAATTAAAAATGAGGTAACACTGTCAGGAGTTGGCTTGCATACAGGTAATAAAGTTACTATGACTTTTAAACCTGCACCAATTAATTATGGGTATGCTTTCGTTAGAATTGATTTGGAAGGAGAACCTGTAATTGAAGCAAGTGCAGAATATGTTGTAAATACGCAACGTGGTACAAATTTAGAAAAGAGAGGTGTTTTTGTAAATACATCTGAGCATGTACTGGCAGCAGTAGTAGCATTAGATATTGACAATATTTGTATTGAAATAAATAGTGCAGAACCACCAATAATGGATGGTTCTTCAAAACAGTTTGTTGAAGCACTTGAAAAAGCTGGAATTCAAGAACAAGAGGCAGATAGAGAAGAATATATTGTAAAAGAAATTATTTCATATAAAGATGAAGAAACGGGAAGTGAAATCATTTTAATGCCTTCAGATGAGTATCAAATTACTGCGATGGTAGATTTTGGAACGAAAGTTCTTGGTACGCAAAATGCAACCTTAAATTCGTTAAAAGATTTTAAAAAGGAAATTTCAAATGCACGTACTTTTAGTTTTTTGCATGAACTTGAAATGCTGTTAGACAACGATTTAATTAAAGGTGGAGATTTAAACAATGCCATAGTTTATGTAGATAAAGAAATCTCAGAGGCAACTATGAATAAATTGAAGAAAGCCTTTAACAAAGATGCTTTAACTGTTAAACCAAATGGAATATTAGATAATTTAACATTACGCTGGGCCAATGAGGCAGCAAGACATAAATTGTTAGATGTAATTGGAGATTTAGCGTTGGTTGGTACTAGAATTAAAGGAAAAGTTATTGCAAATAAGCCAGGGCATTTAATAAATACCATATTTGCTAAAAAACTTCAAAAAATTATTAAACAAGAAAAAAGAAATAAAGTTCCAACTTTTGATTTAAACCAGCCGCCGTTAATGGATATTCATGAAATAATGAATATTTTACCACACAGGCCTCCATTTTTATTAATCGATAGGATTATAGAACTTTCAGATAGACACGTTGTGGGAATGAAAAATGTTACAATGAATGAAGATTTTTTCATTGGACATTTTCCTGGAGCACCTGTAATGCCAGGAGTGTTGCAAGTTGAAGCGATGGCGCAATGTGGAGGGGTTTTAGTATTGAGTACTGTGCCAGACCCAGAAAACTATTTAACATATTTTATGAAAATGGATAATGTTAAATTTAAACAAAAAGTATTACCAGGAGATACCTTAATATTCAAAGCTGAATTAATATCTCCTATTAGACGTGGTATTTGTCATATGCAATCTTACGGATATGCAAATGGGAAATTAGTTGTGGAAGCCGAATTAATGGCACAAATTGCAAAAAAACCTAAAGAATAATGAATCAACCTTTAGCATATATACATCCAGGTGCCAAAATTGCCACCAACGTAGTAGTTGAACCTTTTACAACAATTCATAATAATGTTATTATTGGCTCCGGAACTTGGATTGGATCTAATGTAACCATAATGGAAGGAGCAAGAATTGGAAAAAATTGTAGAATTTTTCCAGGAGCAGTAATTTCTGCAATTCCACAAGACTTAAAATTTGATGGTGAAGATTCTTTAGCAATTATTGGTGATAATACAACCATTAGAGAGTGTTGTACCATTAACAGAGGAACCAAAGCTTTAGGAAAAACACAAATTGGAGACGATTGTTTAATCATGGCAACATCACACGTTGCGCACGATTGTGTAATAGGAAATAATTGTATTTTAGCCAACGGTTCTGTAATTGCAGGACATGTTACAATTGGTGATTTTGCAATATTAAGCGGATTGGTAGCAGTGCATCAGTTTATTCATATTGGAGAACATGCTATGGTTTCAGGTGGATCTTTAGTTAGAAAAGACGTTCCGCCATTTACCAAAGCGGGTAAAGAACCACTATCGTATGTAGGAATTAATTCAATTGGATTAAGAAGAAGGGGGTTTAACACGGAAAAAATTAGAGAAATACAAAATGTGTTTAGGCTTTTATATCAAAAAAATTATAACACTTCACAAGCGGTAGAAATAATTGAAGCCGAAATGGAAGCTACAAAAGAAAGAGATCAAATATTACTTTTTATAAAAAACTCGCAAAGAGGTATAATGAAAGGATATACAGGGAGCTAATTATAAAATACGAATTTAATTCTATAAATTTATAATATGCTTAAAATTAAAACTTATTACTTAAATAAAACAAATGGCAACAACATCAGATATTAGAAACGGATTATGTATAAAACATAATAATGATATTTTTAAAGTAGTAGAATTTTTACACGTGAAACCAGGAAAAGGACCTGCATTTGTTAGAACTAAGCTAAAAAGTTTGTCTTCAGGAAAATTATTAGACAACACGTTTCCTGCAGGAAGAAAAATTGAGGATATTAGAGTAGAAACTAGAAAATATCAATTTTTATATCCAGAAGGTGATATATTTCACTTTATGAATACAGATGATTACAATCAAATTACATTAGGTAAAGAAACACTTGATACTCCAGAACTTTTAAAAGAGGGAGAAATAGTTACAGTTATTTTTAATACAGAAGATAGTATGCCTTTATCTGTAGATATGCCTTCTAGTGTTATATTAGAAATAACACATACAGAGCCTGGTGTAAAAGGAAATACTGCTACAAATGCTACAAAACCAGCAACTGTAGAAACGGGCGCTCAAATTAATGTTCCTTTATTTATAAATGAAGGAGATAAAATTAAAATAGATACTGCAAAAAGCTCCTATTTAGAAAGAGTTAAGGAGTAATATTATAAATGAGCATGTTAAAATGTGGGTTATTCAATGAAGTAACTGATAGCGAACAACATATGACCTTTAAAAAAATAGATTAGACATATGAAATTTCCCCATAAATATAGTTTGTTGGAAATTGCAAAATTATTAGAGGTTGCATATGTTGGCCCAGATGATTTTCCAATTTTTGGATGTAACGAAATTCATGTTGTAGAAGATGGTGACATCGTTTTTGTTGACCATCCGAAGTATTACGATAAGGCATTAAAATCAAAAGCATCCGTTGTTCTTATTAATAAAAAAGTTGCTTGCCCAGAAGGGAAGGCATTATTAATATCTGAAGATCCTTTTACAGATTTTAATAAACTTACAAAGCATTTTAATGCTTTTAAACCAGCTTATAAAGCAATAGCTGATTCAGCTGTAATAGGAAAAGGAACAATTATTCAGCCAAATGTTTTTATTGGAAATAATGTTACCATTGGAAAAAACTGTGTGATTTATCCAAACGTTACAATTTACGATAATTGTACCATTGGTAGTAATGTTACAATTCATTCAGGTTCCATATTGGGAGCAGATGCATTTTATTATAAAAAACGGAAAACGGGTTACGATAAATTAATTTCTGGTGGAAGCATTATTATTAAAGACAATGTAGATATTGGCGCTTTGTGCACAATAGATAGAGGTGTTTCAGGAAATACTACAATTGGTAAGGGAACAAAAATTGACAATCAAGTTCAAATAGGTCACGATACAATTATAGGAAAGAAATGTTTAATAGCTGCCCAAACAGGTGTTGCAGGTTGTGTTATTATTGAAGATAATGTAACTCTATGGGGGCAAGTTGGTACAAATAGTGGCATAACTATAGGTGAAAATGCTGTTGTTTTAGGTCAAACAGGTGTTACAAAATCTATAAAAGGTAATTTAACTTATTTTGGGACGCCTATTGAAGAATCGAGAAAAAAGTTAAAAGAAATAGTTGCAATCAAACAAATTATAAAAAATCAAAAAAAGTAAATTTTATTTTAAGTTAAACTTAGAAAATAAATTACTTTTGTAATAGTTTAAAAATAAAATACATACAAATGAGCGTTTTAGTAAATAAAAATTCAAATATAATTGTACAGGGTTTTACAGGTGGTGAAGGAACATTTCACGCTACCCAAATGATTGAGTATGGAACTAATGTTGTTGGAGGAGTAACTCCTGGTAAAGGGGGGCAATTTCATCTTGATAAACCTGTTTTTAATACAGTACAAGATGCCGTAGATAAAGTTGCTGCCGATACTTCAATTATATTTGTACCGCCAGCTTTTGCTGCAGATGCAATTATGGAAGCTGCTTCAGCGGGAATTAAGGTAATTATTTGTATTACAGAAGGAATACCTGTTGCTGATATGGTTAAAGTAAAAGCATATATAGCAACTAAAGATTGCAGATTAGTTGGTCCTAACTGTCCAGGAGTAATAACACCAGATGAGGCTAAGGTAGGTATTATGCCAGGGTTTATTTTTAGAAAAGGTACAGTTGGTATTGTTTCAAAATCAGGAACATTAACTTATGAAGCTGCAGATCAGGTTGTAAAACAAGGCTATGGAATTACAACGGCCATTGGTATTGGTGGGGATCCAATTATTGGAACTACTACTAAAGATGCTGTTGAATTGCTTATGAATGATGATGAGACAAAATGTATTGTAATGATAGGTGAAATTGGAGGACAATTAGAAGCTGAAGCTGCACAATGGATTAAAGCTACAGGAAATAAAAAGCCAGTTGTTGGTTTTATTGCTGGACAAACAGCACCAAAAGGTAGAACAATGGGGCACGCCGGAGCAATTGTTGGCGGTAAAGATGATACAGCACAGGCTAAAATGGAAATTTTAAGAGAAAATGGTATTCACGTTGTGGATTCTCCTGCAAAAATAGGAGCTAAAGTAGCCGAAGTATTAGGATAATGATAAAATTTTATACTGTTATAAAACAAAAACCTTTGATTTTCAAAGGTTTTTTGTTTTTAGAAATTTATTTAATCTGTTTGTTATCCCGGTGATTTTAAATTTCAGAAGGAACGTATTTAATTTTTTTTTGATTCAAATTATTTTAAAATTTTAAGACTTAAATTGATTTGAGTTTAGACTATTGTTTATCAATTACTTTAATAGTGCTTCCTTTTTTTATTGCCTTGTAGTTTTCATAACACAATAAAACAGCTTCAATTAACTGCAAGTCGCTAGCTTGTTTAATAAAATAATCAGAATAATTACACTCGTTTAATAATTCAGTTAGCTCTGCTGCATCCATTTCTAAATATTCCATCATTAACTCTCTATTAAATTTTGCTTCTAAAAGCTGACGTAATGCATCATCATCACGCATTTTTTTAAGCTTTTTTAACTGTTTTGGTTTTTTACCAAACATATTATATACAAAGTCAATTGGTCTAAAGAGCGCATCTACAGGTGAATTAAATTCTTTTCGTTGTCGTGTGCCAACTTCATAAGTTTGAGGCAAACCGTTAATATGAATTCGCGCATATTTATCTTTTGGAACATTTTTAGCATCTATTTCTAAAACACCAATTAATTTATGAGATTTTACAACAACCTCACTAATCTCTTCTGTTTTTTCATAGAGTTCTATTACTAGCTCGTTTCCCTTTAATAAATCATTAGTAATTTTTAATTTAATTGATTGATATCCTAGGTATGAAACATAAATAGTATCACTTGCCGCAATTGCAATTTCAAAATCACCATTTTCATTTGTAATAGTTCCGAAAACTGAATTTAAATTGAAGATATGAGCTCCTTTTAAAGGTGTTTTATCCAATTGATCTACAACTTGTCCTTTTAAAGTAACAGCAATTGTAGAATTTTTTAAAGTATCTGTTTTAATTAAATCTTGTGAAATTCCTTTCACAGAAATTAAAAACAATACTATATAAACTATTCTTTTTAGCATATGCAATTATACTAAATATTAGTGAAAAAGATTGTTAAGGAATTGCAAATTTCAATATATAATAGTTGAGCTTATATTAATAAAATTAATTTTTAATAAAATAATTTTTATATTAGCCAAAATTAACCCCTATAATAATGGCTTCATTAGACCCCTTAACTGAAGTATTAGGTTTTAGACGCGCTAAACACCTATTACGAAGGTCTTCTTTTAATTATTCAAAAGAAAGAATTGATTTATTTGCTACTAAAACACCAATTGAGGCTATAGATTTACTTTTTGCTAATACCACTAATTATCTTCAATACGGCCCTTACGATCCTAGTGATACAGCTAATGGATTTTGGACTTCATTAAGTATAGACCCAATTAGTTTTAGTGGAGTTACGAGAAAAAGAACCCAAGTTTGTGGTTGGTGGTGGTATAATGCAATTAAAGAAACTTCATTAAAACATAAATTAACTTTTTTTTTACATACCAGTTTTACAGTAGGTAAAGACTCGAATTCGGGAAATGCACGAAATTTTTATGATCATTTAAAATTGCTAGAATATTATGCCTACGGTAATATAAAAGAGCTTGCAAAAAAAATTACATTAGATAATTCTATGCTTGATTATTTAGATAATACAAGTAATAATAAAAATAACCCTAATGAAAATTATGCACGTGAATTTTTAGAATTATTCACCATTCTAAAAGGGCCTCAAATTGGAGATGGAAATTACACAAATTATACTGAAATTGATGTACAACAGGCTGCTAGAGTATTTTCAGGATATAAAAAGCAAATAGACAGAACCTTGATAGATTTGGAAACTTTGATACCAATGGGATATTTGAAGTTTACGCAACACGATATAGGAAATAAAACATTTAGTGCTGCTTTTGGAGGTCAAGAAATTACAGGAGGTACAGATGAGGTTAGTTCGTTTCAGGAATTAGACGATTTTGTAGAAATGGTTTTTGCACAACCAGCAACATCAATATCTTATTGTAGAAAATTATATCGCTTTTTTGTAAAAAGTGAAATTACTGCTGAAGTTGAAAATGATATTATTATTCCATTAGCACAATTTATGGTTTCAGAAAATTATGAGATGATTCCGGTTATAACCAAATTACTTTCCTGTAAACATTTTTATGATAAGGATGATAGTGATGATACAGATAATATAATCGGTGCTATAGTTAAAAGTCCATTGCAATTAATTTCAGAAGTTACAACTATGTTTAATTTGACAATGCCAGAACCACCTAATCCAACAAATCCTAATACACCATTTGATAACCCAGGAGATCCAATTGCAGACCCAGATGGAGCACTTGAATATTATAGTAAATTTTTTCAGCAATTTGTGCATAATTCGTTTTTAAACGGAGCAGGTTTTGAGTTTTTCAACCCAGATTCAGTTGCGGGTTATCCCGCTTTTTATCAAGAACCAGATTACGATCGACATTGGTTTAGATCTAATACTTTAATTGCACGCTATAAAATGATAGAAAGTTTTATTGCGGGGAAAAACACCATTACTAGCGGAAGTATTTATGTAACACTTGATGCTATTAGTTTTGTTGAAAATAACATATCCGACCCGTCAGATTCAATTTTACTAGTTATAGAGCTAACGGATTTATTATTTCCTGAAAGTGTAAGTACTGAAAGAGTGAATTATTTTGTAAATTTTTTAATTGATGGTTATAATGAATATTATTGGTCTAGTGAATGGGGGAAATATGTAAATACTGGAGATACTTCGGTAATTAAAACACGTTTAGACGATTTAGTAATTGCCTTAGTAAATGCTGCTGAATTTCAATTAATGTAATAGTTTTATTTTTAGAATGAAAAGAAGAAATTTTATAAAGTTATCTGCAACAGCATCAGCAATTGGATTATCACCTATTGAAATTCACACTGCTTTAGAACCATTACTAACTCTTAGTTGCCCAAATGTATCTAATAGGAAATTGGTTTTAATTAATCTGTCCGGAGGGAATGATGGGTTAAACACGGTTATTCCACTAGACCAATATAGCGCCTATGCTAATTTAAGGCCAAACATTAAAATCCCTGAAACGGGTGGATTATCATATTTAAATTTAGATATGAGTTTACCTTCGAATCAACAAATTGGTTTAAATCCAGCATTAACTGGATTAAAATCATTATACGATGCAGGGTGGCTTAGAATTTTACAATCTGTTGGTTATCCATCTCAAAATAGAAGTCATTTTAAATCGGGTGATATATACATGACTGGAAACGATGGAAATTTTAATTTAAATGGTACAAACTCTGGCTGGATTGGTAGATTTATGGAGCTTTATTATCCTTCAGAAATTACAGAACCATATCCGTTAGCAATTCAAATTGGTTCAGATAAAACTTCTTTGGGTTTTCATGGAGTTGAGGAACATGGCTTGTCTTTAAATTTAACAGGTCAAGATCCAGCAGGATTCTATTCTATTTTAAACGGATTAGGAGGTCAAGCACCTAATACTTTTCCGAACTCTGACTATGGAACAGAGTTAGCTTTTATAGCAGGAGTTGATGCTTTATCAAACACACATGCCGCTTCAATTTCAGATGCTTTTAATAGTGGAACTAACACAAGTACCTATCCAGATACAGATTTAGCAGACCAATTAAAAACGGTTGCAAAACTTATAAGTGGAAATTTGAAAACCAAAGTATATATGGTTAGAATATCTGGTTTTGATACACATAATAACCAAATACAAGGTTTAGATGATCCATTAGGGAAACATTACAATTTGTTGAATGAATTATCTGAAGCTATTACAGCATTTGTAAATGATTTAAACCAACAAGGAATTGGTGAAGATGTATCAGGTTTAACGTATTCTGAATTTGGAAGAAAAGCTGGAGAAAATGGAAATATGGGAACGGACCATGGGCAAATTTCACCTGCTTTTGTATTTGGAGAAGCTATTGAAGGCGGTGTATCGGGTTTAAATGTAGATTTAAGTGAAGCTACTTCAGATAACAACTTTCAATTAAGTGCAGTTCAGTATGATTATAGACAAACAGTTGCAACATTATTGCAAGATTTTCTAGGAGCCCAAAATTCGGTTATTGATAGTACCTTTTTTAACTATTCATCTTTACCATCAGCAACAAGTTTTACCACATCTAAAATTGATGAATTAATTAAACCATTGTCTAAGGTTTCTGAAGGTTGCTTAAATAAAACGTTGGCTGTAAATGAATTTGATACTACACCAAAAGAATTGAAAAAATGGCAGGTTTATCCAAATCCATTTAGAGATATTATTACAATTTTTGGTTTAGAAGAAGTTTATGAAATAGAATATAAGATTATTAATAATATAGGAAGTACCATACTATACGATAAAATGATTGTAAACGGTTCATCTGTTAAAATAAATTTATCCAATTTAATAACAGGGATGTACTTTATCCAAATTAAAAAAGGATTTTACCGTGAACTACATAAAATACTAAAAATTTAATCTGTTTTAAAATTCCAAACCTGGCCAATTGTTTCGCCACCTTTATCATCTTTAACAACAACTTTCCAATAATAAGAAGTTGCACCTGTAACATTTACATTAAATGTTTTAGCAGTCTGATCTGAAGAAACAACTGTTGTTGGTGTTTTGGCTGTTCCAAAATAAACATCAAAAGAAAGCGGATCATTATCCACATCAGAAGCATTCCATTCTAGAATTGTACTTGTTTCTGTAACTGTTGCATTTAATGTTGGAGCAACAATCTCAGGTGAAAAAGGTAAATAATTTGATACACCTTCTCCTTCAGTATAAAAAGAATATACATTTGAATAGGCACTAGCTTTATTCTTGTTATCCTTTGCACTTACTCTCCAATAATAAGCAACACCTTTTTCTAACGAAAATAATTTTATGGTGCTTGAATTAGACACCGATTGTACAATTTGAGTAAATTGATTGTCTTTAGCTATTTGTAGTTGGTAGGTAACAGGATCACCGTCAGGATCTGTTGCAGCATTCCATTTAAACTCAATTGAATTATCAATACAAAGTAAATTAGCTGAAGGATACACTAGTGTTGGAACATTTGGAGCGTTATTCACTGGTTCTGGTTCTGGATCTGGAGAATCTCCACCTGAACCACCACAAGACCATAATAATGTTGATAAAACTATTGTATATATGTATTTTTTCATTTTTTTCTTTATTAAGCGATAAAATTAAACATTTTTAAAATAGCTACAAAGTAAAGCTATGCAAAATTATAAAAATAGTTAAGTATTTTAATTGTGCGCGTAACTGGATTCGAACCAGCACATTCTAAGCGAACACCAGCCCCTCAAGCTGGCGCGTCTACCAATTCCGCCATACGCGCTTAACTATATTATACAAAAAAAGTTAAGTAAAAACTTAACTTTTTTGTGACCTGGCTGGGGCTCGAACCCAGGACCACCTCCTTAAAAGGGAGGTGCTCTACCAACTGAGCTACCAGGTCTTTTATATCTTTCGCATTAGCGAGTGCAAATATACTATCTAATGTTTAAAATACAAGTTTTTTTATGTAGTTTTTTAAACGATATTTGTAATCTTATTTTTTCAGACAAATTTATTATATGAAAATTGTATTATTAGGTTATATGGCATCGGGGAAATCAGCAGTTGGTCGGCAACTTTCTGATAACTTAAAAATTAAATTTATAGATTTAGATTTTTATATTGAAACCTGCGAAGAAGCTTCAATTACATCAATCTTCAAAACCAAAGGCGAAATTTATTTTAGAAAAATAGAGACTGAATATTTACAAGAACTTTTAAATCTAACTGAAGATTGTATTATTTCATTGGGTGGTGGTACACCTTGTTATGGTACTAATATGGATATAATAAAAAAGAACTCTACGTCATTTTATTTAAATGCTTCAATAAGTACAATTTTTAATAGATTAAAGGGAGAAACTTCACAAAGACCTCTAGTAGCAACTATTGGTGAAGAGCATTTAATGGAATATATTGGAAAACATCTTTTTGAACGGGCTCATTTTTATACCAAAGCGGATGAAATAATTGCTGTTAATGATAAATCTATTAAATCTATTGTTGATGAAATTTCAGCGCTACTCTAAAATTGCGTAAGCACTATTTTTATCGAAAATTACATTTATATGTTCTTGCATTGATGTTGATAAGGAAATTCCTTTAAAATCTGCTTTTACAGGGTATTTTTTGTGATTTCTATTTATTAAAACAGCAGTATTAAATCTTTTTAAAGGTACTTCTAAAAAATGTTTTATTCCATAGATTAAAGTTGTGCCAGAACTTAAAACATCATCAACTAATACCAACGATTTATTTTTGTATTCTTCTGGTTTTATACTAGTTGTAATTTCTTTTCTAGGATTTTTTTTATCAACCTTTACTTCACATAAAACAACATTAAGTTCAGCAATATCATTTAAAATAGTTGCAATATTTTGAGCGAAAACATAGCCATTACCATTAATTCCAGCAATTATAATTTCTTTTTCATTACAATTGGTTTCATAAATCTGATAGGCAATACGACGTGTTTTATTTTTAATTTGCTCGTTTGTTAAAATAATTGAACTTTCCATTGTTGTTATTTTTTTTCAAAGATAAAAAAGAATTCTCTTCCTTGTCTTTGTTTTATAGAATTATGACATTTTTCGAAAACCTTAATTTCAAATTTAGCGTAAAATAGCTGAATATATTCAATTAAATCTCCACCAAATGGTGGACCTTCTTCGGTTAATTCAAAATCAAAAAGCAATCCTACTAATTTTCCATTTTTATTTAATAAACTATGCATTTTATCAACATAATTTGTGCGTAGCGAAGGAGCCAGCGCACAAAAAAAGGTTTGTTCTAGTATTAAATCGTAGGTAGCTGTATGCTCAAAAAAGTTTTGATTGATTAATTTTTCTGTTGGAAACTGTGGAATTCTTTTTTCAATATTTTTTAATGGTTGTTGTGCAATATCTAAAACACTTACATTTTTAAAACCATTATCTCTTAAGTATTCAGCTTCGTGGCTATTACCACCTCCAGGAATAAGAATTTTTAGTTCTTTATTTTTAAGTTGATTGATGTATTCTTTAATAGGAGTGGAGACATAACCAATATCCCAACCAGTTTTATTAATTTCATATTTATGCTCCCAATATTCTTTGTCAAAATCTATTTTATTCTTCTTGTAAGTCATCTATGTCTCTTCTATCTTTTTTTGTAGGTCTTCCAGTTCCTTTTTTACGATAATAATCTTTAGCATATTTTAAAAGTTCAAATTTCTCAAATTCTTCTGCTGGAGTAATATCTTTTCTATACAAATCAACCAATTTTGCACCAACTCTATTTGGAGGAATATCCAAAACTTCAATTTTATAATTTATTTGATCTTTTCTAATGGTAATTTGCTCTCCATTAAAAATTAATTTTGAGGCTTTTACACTAGCATCATTTATTTTTATATGCCCTTTTTTACAGGCTTCAGTAGCTATACTTCTGGTTTTGTACAACCTGATACACCATAAATATTTATCAATTCGCATTTAAATACTATAATAAAGTTAAATTTTAGCTTTTCTCTTTTAACAAAGGTATGAAAATAGTATCTTGCGCACCTTAAAATAAAAGTAAATGAAAATTAAAAATATATTAGTATTATTTATAATTGGGTTGGTTATTTTTTCTTGTAAAAAGGATGATGATGATTCAGATAATTATGACGCTGCTGGACAATCAATTATAGACGATAGTGTGCTGATTGACTATTTAAAAACACATTATTTGAATGAAGTTGACGGGGGGATTTGGACCATTACTAATGGTGAAACTCCGTTAATGGGGCAAGTTAATACTCAAAATATTACCTATAATGATGTAGCGTATAAATTATATTATTTAAGGCAAAATGAGGGTTCATCAATAGCACCTTCAGCAGTGGATTCAATTTATGCAACTTATACAGGAATGTTGTTAGATAGTACTGTTTTTGATTCGAAGACAACTTTTTCGTGGAATATAGGTACTAGTCCGGCTATATTAAGTGGACTAATTCCTGGTTGGCAATATGGTTTTACAAATTTTAAAGGTGGAACCGTAGTTCAAAATGCTGATGAATCTTTTGATTTTGAAGATTATGGCAAAGGAATATTATTTATACCTTCAGGTTTAGCTTATCGTAATGTTAGTCAAAGCATCATTGAGAAAAACTCTCCTTTAATTTTTGAAATTGAGTTGAAAAATGTGAACTTAATTGATCACGATTTAGACGGTATAGATTCCAAATTTGAAGATTTAAATGGTGATAATAATTTTACGAACGATGATACAGACGAAGATGGTATTTACAACTATTTAGATGATGATGATGATGGAGATGGGGTGCTAACTATAGATGAAGATGCTAATGGCGATGGAGATCCAACAAATGACGATTCTAATGGAAATGGTATTCCAGATTATTTAGATAAGACTACTAAATAAGGGGTTTCAGTTATTAAACTTACAAATATTTAAAAAAACTCAGGATTGAATTCAATCTTGAGTTTTTTTATTTTTATCTTTTTTTTTATGTCTAACCTTTAAAACATTAAACTTCTTTAATGTTCAAAATTAATCTTCATCTTCTAAAGCCCTGTCAATTAATTTATCATTAAAAGTCTTAGATCCTTTAGCTCCAAGCTTTTTAATATTTTCTACTTTTTTAATAAGATTTCCTTGTCCTGTTAATTTTTTCATTGAAGTATCATAACTGCCTTGCACTGTTTTGAGCTGATTTCCAACCTTTATTAAATCATCAGTTAAATTTACAAACTGGTCGTATAAACGTCCGGCTTGTAGTGCAATCTCAATGGCATTGCGTTGCTGTTTTTCGTTATTCCACATACTGTCAATTGTACGTAAAGTTGCTAACAGAGTAGTAGGAGTTACAATAACAATGTTTTTTTCAAAAGCCTTGTTATAGAGTTGATTATCATTGTTTAAAGCTACTGCAAAAGCAGGTTCTATGGGTACAAAAAGCAATACAAAATCTGGAGATTCTATTTGATAAATATCTTGATAATTTTTTTCGCTTAATTGTTCAATATGACGTTTTAAAGAATTTACATGAGCTATAATTGCTTGTTCTTTGTCAGTTACATTATCTGCGTTAACATATAACTCATAAGCTGTTAATGATACTTTAGAGTCGATAATCATTTTTTTATGATCTGGTAAATGAATTACAACATCTGGTAGTATGCGTTTTCCTTCTGAGTTGGTAAAACTTTGCTGTACAAAATATTCTCTATCTTTTTCAAGTCCAGATTTCTCTAAAACACGTTCTAAAACTAGTTCTCCCCAATTTCCCTGAGTTTTACTATCTCCTTTTAAAGCTTTTGTTAAGTTTAAGGTTTCTTTACTCATTTGTAAATTCAACTCTTTTAAACCAACAATTTGTTGACGTAAAGCCGCATGGTAATCGATACTTTCTTTATGGGTATTTTCGACTTTCTTTTCAAAATCTTGAATTTTTTCCTGCAGGGGATTCAAAATATTTTTAATGTTCTCTTTGTTCTGCTCTGTAAATTTTGATGATTTTTCTTCCAATATTTTTGAAGCTAATAATTCAAAATCTTTTGAAAATTTTTCTTGTAATTTTTCTATTTCCTGTTTGTTTTCCGTTAACTTTTCTTCTAAATATTTTAATTCAGAAACCTTTTCAGTATAACGCAAATCAATTTCATGTTTTTCATTAGATAATATTGTTTTATCTTCATTTAATTTATTGATATGAAGTTTATTATTATCGTTTTCTTCAAGTAGTAATTTATGTTTAATTTCTAATTCAGAAGTAATTCTTTGGTAATTGTTTTTAGTCAAAAGTTTTCCAATATACCAGCCAATTAAAGCAGTAATTATTGCGACAACAATAATTAAAATACCGTGCTCCATTATTAGTTGAAATTTATAATTTGATACCCATTACTTTGATATTCAACCAATGCTGTTAAGGCAGAAAGAGAAACTTTTACATTCTCAGAAACATCCTCAAATTTATATTTATTAAACAAATATGATTGTCCACAAACATAAATTTCAACATTAGCTTTTTTTAACGCACTCAATAATTCAGCATTTGGATTATCTGTTTTATAAATTTCTTTAAATGCTTTATTACTTAATACGCTTTTTGTTGCCCTTCCATGTAAAATTAAGGCAACTTTCATATTTTCTAATTTTATTCCTTGCTGTGCATGCATATTTAAATAGCGTGCAACTGTATTTATTAAAGGATTTACAGCTCCTTCTTTTGAATTGTCAGTGAAAACATCAAAAATCACTTTATACTCTTTATCTTTTTCAAATTGTAAATCAGCATTTTCAATTGGAAAAGATACCCCATAGTCGTTTATAACAGGGCCTTTTATTGCTATAGGATTTTGAGCAGTAATAGTTTGAAAGCCAGTAAATATCAATAGTAAAACAATGTATTTTTTCATTTCAGAAAGTTTAAAGGATTTTAAAATTTTTTAGGTTATAAAGTTAAGATTTTTATATTTGCGATAATAACTAGTGAATTAGAATATAAAGCCGAGTTATTAACAAGTATATGAAAACAATTGCAAAATTTATATTACACACGTTATTAGGATGGGAAATTATTGGAAATTTTCCAAAAGATTTAAAAAAATATGTAATTATAGCAGCTCCTCATACGCATTGGCTCGACTTTCCTTTGGGAATTTGTATAAAATATGCTACTGGAACGCCCATAAATTATATTGGTAAAGCATCCTTATTTAAACCACCTTTTGGGTTTATTTTTAGATGGCTTGGTGGAACACCTGTGAATAGGAGTGAAAGCACCAACAAAGTACAAGCAATTGTTGATGTTTTTAATAATAATGAAAAATTTATTTTGTCATTGTCTCCTGAAGGAACTCGAAAAAAAATTGATCCTTGGAAAACAGGTTTTTATTACATCGCTAAAGGAGCCAAAGTTCCTATTGTAATGGGGACCTTAGATTTTGGAAAAAAACAAGTAAAAATCTCTGCACCTTATAATTTGACAGGTAATTTAGAAAAAGACTTTGAACATTTTTACACTTATTTTAGAGGTGTGAAAGGTAAAATACCTGAAAATTTTAATTTATAAGCTTTAAACTAAGCGTAAAACCATAAGTGTTAAAACACTTCGACTCCGCTTAGTTACCAGTGTAATTTCTGGATTGCCGAGCGGAGTCGAAGCGCAGGTTGAAGAAAATAAGACCTTTTAGTCAACCTCTTTTTTTAAGATGCTAACAAAAATTAATATTATCCTTTATAAAAAGGCAATCTTACAATTGTTGCCGGAATTGCTTTTTTACGAACTTGAATAAAAATTTCTGTATCTCTTTTAGCGTATGCTGTAGTTACATAACCCATTCCAATTCCTTTTTTTAGTGAAGGACTCATAGTACCAGAAGTTACTTCTCCTATTACAGTTCCATCTTTAGTTACAATCTCGTAACCTTGGCGAGGAATTCCTTTTTCAGAAATTTCAAAAGCTATTAATTTTTTTGTTACACCTTCTTCTTTTTGTTTTTTTAAGGCTTCAGCATTTACAAAATCTTTAGTGAATTTTGTAATCCATCCTAAACCAGCTTCAATAGGCGAAGTGGTATCATTTATATCATTTCCGTACAAACAGAATCCCATTTCTAAACGCAAGGTATCACGAGCAGCCAATCCAATAGGTTTTATTCCAAATTCTGCTCCAGCTTTAAAAACTGCATCCCAAACAGCTTCAGCATCCTTATTTTTTACATAAATTTCAAATCCACCAGAACCTGTATAACCAGTTGCAGAAACAATTACATCTTTACAACCAGCAAATTCGCCAATTTTAAAAGTGTAATATACCATAGTTGAAAGGTCGATATCTGTAAGCGTTTGTAAAGCTTCAGAAGCTTTTGGCCCTTGCACTGCTAATAATGAAATTTCATCAGAATTATTAATCATTTCAACACCTAAATCGTTATGCTGTGAAATCCAATTCCAGTCTTTTTCAATATTAGAAGC
>CBDUKG010000031.1:0-25216 GCA_965367745.1 uncultured Flavobacteriaceae bacterium
AACACTTATCAAATAGTGTTAAAACCTTGTAAATCATAAGATTTACAAGGTTTTTTTATTTTGTAATATAAATATTTCTTTATTATTCAATATTTTTATAAAATAATAGGTCGTTATAAATAATAGTAGGTGTTTTACTATTTAATTCATTGAAAAATAGTATTTAAAATTGAATAGATTGAAAAGCATTAACTTTAAGGAGATTATTCTATTTTTTGAGGATCTTTCATGTTCTCGTCCATTTCCTTTTTCAAATCTACAGCTTGTATGTAAATAGCCATTTTACTTCTAATAAAATACAATATTGTTATAATTATAACCGCTATTGGAACGGTATAGATAAATTCTACTTCATCAACATAATCAACGCTGTCATTTATAACTGCTATTAATTGAAATAGATAGACTGAAATAGGAATTGCAATTGAATGTACCCACCAATGCTTGTTGGTTACAAACCAAATAAATAAAAGCAATAAGGGAACAAATTTTGAAAAGAAATAATAAATATAGTTGCTTGCTTTTACATAGTAACCTGCTTTTATAACCCCAAATATAGTATCCCAGTCTTCAGGAAAATCTGGATCATTAGGGAAATTTATAGGCACTGATTGGTAAAAGTAAAGTAAATAAGGTGTTATAATAATTAAAAACACAATAATACTCCCAATAAGTAAAGATGATTTTTTATTAGTTTTTAGCATTCGTATAATAAACTATTCTTTCAAACAAATATAGTGAATTAATTACAATCACAAAATAAAAGAAAGCAGAAAAACCACAATAGTATTCTATTGTGGTGAATGTTAAACCTGATAATTTTATGTATTAAATTTTGGTTTTAACCTTTTGTAGGTATATACATTTGACCTCTTTTTTTAATAGCTTGATCATCAGTTGATGTGTTGCTTAATGCTATTGCAGCGAAAAACCCTGCTACAAGTAGCAATCCGAAAATTAATTTTAATTTTTTCATTTTTGTAAGAATTAAATGATTAGTAAGAACCTCAAATTTAGAATAAAACTTACGTATAAACAAAAAAATACCTCCATTATTTTTTTAAAATTAAAAAATAATGTGATTTGAAAAACTAATTTTCCTTTTATTTAAAGGGCTTGCCTATTAAATATAAAAGGTTAAACAGTCTTAAATTTTAGTATCTAAAACTTCTATTTTGGAGATATTTAAAAGCAAAACTGAATTATTATTCAACATAAATAGTTTATTTGTCGTAATAATCAGCGAATTACAAATCCTCTCCGTAAAAATTTGTAACTATAGGGACGCTCTCACTGATGCAAAAATATAAAAAATATTTATATATGCAAAATATTATACAAAATAAGTATTTTATTATAAAAAACGCGCGGTTTGTTCAATTGTTAAGAGTAGAGGGTTGCTTTTTTACCACGTGAGAAACCTATTAGGGAAATTCCAAACTCTTTTGCAAAATCTACTGCTAAACTGGAGCAGGCAGAAACTGCAATTACATATGGTATTTTTGCTATAAAAGCTTTTGAAATGATTTCATAAGAAACACGTCCGCTAACTAACATACAATTAGCATCTTTTAAAGTGTTGTTTAATAATAATTCTCCAATTACCTTATCAACGGCATTATGCCGGCCAATATCTTCCTTAATTGCTAAAAGTTTGTAATTTGTATTAAAAAGAGCCGCTGCATGTGAGCCTCCGGATAAATCAAAAGTATCTTGGTTGGCTTTCATTTCTGAAAATAGCTCCTCAATTTTTTGGAAATCAAAATTAAAATGGTTTTTAAGTTTACTTCCTTTTATGGCAATATCTTCTAATTTTTGTTTCCCGCAAATTCCACAGGAAGAAACAGATAATAGTGTCCTTTTGTTTAAAAAGCCTTTTCCTAATAATTTTTTTGGAATCGTAACATCTATAATGGAAAAACCATTTTCGCGTTTTTCTTGGATAACAAAAGTGATATTGTCTTTTCCTTTATAAATATCCTCAGCATATAATAAACCACGAATAAGTTCAAAATCATCTCCAGGAGTTCTCATTACCACAGTATATGGCTCATTATTAATGTTAATTTGTAAAGCAGCCTCAACAACTAAAGCGTCTTTTATTTTTTTAGAGTCTCCATTGTTTATTAAAAATCCTTCGTAATTTAATGTTTGCATAAAACTAATTAGATATTCGTTCAAAATCAACTGCAACAACTTTATATTCTGGAGTCATTGTTTCTTTGTCTCCAACACTGCCTGTAATTATATTAATAAATACTTCAGGTTGATGAAAAGTAGTTCTTAAAACACCTCTTTTAACGTTTTTAGAATATTTTATTGGAATTTGAACACTTCCTCTATCAGAAAAAATTCGAACAATCTCATTGTCTTTAATTCCTTTTTCTTTAGCATCTCGTGGATGTACTTCCAATACATCTTTTGAAAGAATGGTTTGATTATCTGTTCTCCGAGTCATTGTTCCGGAATTATAATGTTCTAATTCTCTTCCGGTAGTTAATATAAAGGGATATTTTTTTCCGTGTGAAGTTATTTCAGGCGTTTCTTCAAAATCAAAATGATGAAAAGTTCCAATTCCTTTTTTGAAATTACCATCAATATGTAACATTTTAGTGTCCGTTCCATCTTCATTTATAGGCCATTGTAAACCATTTTCTCCCAATCTATTCCAAGATAATCCTTTCATAAATGGAATAACATCTGCAATTTCTTCAATAACTTTAGCTGCATCATATGTTAATCCGGTAGGTTGACTATAACCTAATCTACTCATGATATCGATAATTATTTGTCCATCTGGTTTTGTGTTTCCAATAGGTTCAATTACTTTATTCACGCGTTGCACTCTGCGTTCTCCGTTGGTAAATGTTCCATTTTTTTCAAAATAGGAAGAAGCAGGTAAAACCACATGAGCCATTTCTGTAGTTGCAGTCATAAATAATTCCTGAACAACAATTAATTCTAATTTTTCAAAAGCTTTTATACTGTGATTTGTGTTGGGATCTGTCATTATGGTATCTTCACCCATAATGTAAAGGGCTTTTAACTTACCATCAATTGCGGCATCTAGCATTTGTGGAATTTTTAAACCTTCGCGTTCTGGCATTTTATCAACACCATATTTTTTAGCATAATATTTTTGAATTTCTGGTTTGTTGATATCCATATAACCAGCTCCTTGATGAGGTTGTACGCCCATATCTGCAGCACCTTGCACATTATTTTGTCCACGTAACGGATTTAAACCTACACCATTTCTGCCTATATTTCCAGTCATCATAGCTAAATTAGATAACAGCATTACGGTTTTACTACCTTGAAAATGTTCTGTAACACCTAAACCGTGAAATTCCATTGCTCTGTTAGCTTTAGCATATGCAACAGCAGCATTTTTCACTATTTCTTTAGAAACACCTGTAAGCGTCTCTAATTCATCCATATCAAGAGTTTCAACGTGGTTTTTAAATGCTGAATATTTTTCGGTATACGATTCTATAAAATGTTTATTAACTAAATCTTCTTTAACAATATAATGCGCTATCATGTTTAAAATTGCCACATTGGTACCTGGTCTTATTTGTAAATGATAATCTGCCAATTCAGCTAAAGATGTTTTAATAGGATCTACCACAATGGAGGTAACTCCTTTCATAAAAGCTTGTTTAATTTTTGCTCCTGTTACTGGGTGTCCTTTCACTGGATTTGCACCAAATAAGAAAATTGCATCAGTTTGTTTTAAATCTTCGATGGAGTTTGTTGCTGCTCCAGTACCAAAGGATTGCTGCATTCCAAAGGCAGTAGGAGCGTGGCATACACGCGCGCAACCGTCAATATTATTTGTTCCAATTGGTACTCTCAACATTTTTTGCATTAAGTAATTTTCCTCATTGGTTGCTCTTGAAGAAGAAATCCCTCCAATAGCATCCGGTCCGTAGTTATTTTTTATTTCTAGTAGTTTTTTAGTAATAAAGTCATACGCTTCATCCCAAGAAACAACTTCAAATTTGCCGTTCTTTTTAATCATAGGTTCACGTAAACGATCTGGATGATTGTAAAATTGAAAAGCAAACCTACCTTTTAAACAAGTGTGACCTTCATTAACTTCTGCAGTTTCAGGAGCTTGAATACCTCTTATTTTTCCATCAATTACAGAAACATCTAACTGGCAACCAACACCACAATAGGTGCACGTTGTTCTTACAGTTTTATCTGCAATTAATGTTTTTGTTTCAAATTTATCTGTTAAGGCTTCTGTTGGACAAGTTTGAACACAAGCGCCACAAGAAACACAGGCAGATTCATTAAAAGACTCATCAAACCCTTTAATAATATTGGTTGCAAAGCCTCTTCCAGACATTCCTAAAATTAATTCACCTTGAATTTCTTCACAAGCTCTAACACAGCGAAAACAGTTAATACATTGTGATAAATCGGATTTTATATAAGGATGCGCTCGGTCAGGTTCAATATCTAAATGATTTTTTCCTTCTGGATAACGAATATTTGGAATTCCAATATGTGCAATTGTTTCTTGAAAAGGAGTTGCTTTTTTGTCTTTAGAAGGAAATATTTTGTCTGATGGATAATCTGTTAAAATGAGCTCAACTATATTTTTACGTAACCTTTGAATTCGTTCTGTATTATGATAAATGAATAACCCTTCGGAAATTGGTGTGTGACACGATGCCATTGTTTTAGTTGGCCCATCTTTTTCACGTGCTACTTCAACAGAACACACTCTACAAGATCCAAAATTCTCTAAACGATCATCTTGACACATTGTTGGAATAGCTTGTTGATTCTTTTCAATTCTTCGAACAAAATCGAGCATTGTTTCTCCTTGAATAAAATCGTACGCTGTATTATTTATATATGCTTTCATGATTTTTTAGTTTGAAGTAAAATATTGTTTTAATTCTTCATTAAAATACATTAGTGCATTTTTAACAGGAAGTGGAACACCTCCGCCCAAAGCGCATAATGAACCAATTTCCAAAGTTTCTAACAAGTCATCAAATAACTGACGGTCAATTTTATAGTCTTCCTTTTGCGCTTTTTGAAGCATTTCCATACCTCTATGAGAGCCAATTCTGCAAGGATAGCATTTACCACAAGATTCATCGGCTGTAAATTCCATTAAATGTTCTAAAAACTTTACCATTGGAAAATCCTCAGGAATAGAAACCACACTTGCATGTCCTAATAAAAAACCGTTTGAATTTAAACTTTCAAAATCTAGGGTTAGTTCTTGAATCTTATGTGTTGGAACAATGCCTCCTAATGGACCACCAATTTGAAATGCTTTTATGCTTTTTTTCAATCCTTTTCCATACTCATTAAAAACAGTTGCTAATGAAGTTCCCATTTCAATTTCATACATTCCAGGGCTGTTGAAGAAACTATCTAACGAGACTAATTTTGTGCCGGTGGATTGTTTGGTGCCAATATTTGCATATGCTTCGCCACTGTTTTCTAAAATCCAATGAATATTTGCAAACGTTTCTACATTACTTAATACTGTTGGTTTGCCATACAAACCATATTGGGCGGGATAAGGAGGTCGAACACGAACTTCTGGTCGTAATCCTTCTATAGAGTTTAATAATGCAGTTTCTTCCCCACAAACATAAGAACCTTGACCACGAATTATTTTAAATTTAAAATCGCCAATTAAGTTTTTGTCTTTCAATTGATTAATAGCTTCACCTATAATTCTTATAGAATCTGGATATTCTCCACGAATGTATAAAACACCAGTATTTGCACCCACAATTAAACCACTCAGATACATTCCAAAAAGTACTTTATGAGGCTGATGTTCCATTAAATACATATCAGAATAGGCTCCAGGATCACCTTCGTCGGCATTACAAACAATGTATTTTTGTTTATTTTCCTCTTTAATTACAGCGTCTAACTTAAACCAAAAAGGAAATCCAGCTCCACCACGACCTCTTAAATTTGAAGTTTTTACTTCTTGTATAACTTGTTGAGGATTTGCTTTATAAATATTTGCTAATGCATAAAATTCTGTAATATCTTCAATTTTAGAAGTTAAAATTGGAATTGTATTACAATCTATAGTATAGGTATTCTCCTGATATTTTTTATCAACTATAATAGTTGCAATTTCTTTTTCATTTGATGCATTATATGTCTTACCATCATACATAAAAGCATTATTGGTATGGCAACGACCCACGCAAGCAGCGTGACCAATCTCTTCGTCTTTGAAGTGTTTTTCAATATTTTTTTGAAGATTATTTTGTGTTTTAGCAACCATACAGGCAGTACCACTACACATATGTATTTTTTTAGTACGATTTTCTTCTCTGGTAAAATCGTAAAAAGAAGATGTTCCAACAATAACGGAATCATCTAATAAAAAGCGTTTTGCTAATTTCTTAAAATCTTCTTTTGGTGCATTTTTATTTGATAAATCTGCTATATTTTCAAACAGATTATCATCTAAACCCTTGCGAGATGATAGTGATCGTAAATTTTTATTTGCCATATTGTTGGATATAATTGGCTAAAAATACTAAAAATTTTAGGATGTAGGTTAAAACGGAACTTAGACTTTGTTACAGATTAAAACAATAAGTTTTTGATTGCAATCAGTAGTAAAAAACAAGAATTGATTGCCACCATCTTTTAATCCTGTTTTTTTTCTAATTTGAGCAACTGTTTCTGGAAAATTTCGTGTGGTAATATTCGCTTTTTTTGAAGGAATTAATTTTTTAAGTTGTTTTCTATCGTAGGAAATAATATGTTTAATTTCGAATTTTCTACCAGGGAATTCTACTAATTTTTCAGTGGTGTATAAATGAGAATGTTGGTGTAATTTATTTAACTTTAATTGTGCTGAGATTTGGTTAAAAGCACCTGCTTTTAAAATTGCGGCATTTGGTTCAAATAAATATTTTTTTGGTTCGGAATATGAAGCAGAAGTTACTTCGTTTAAACTGAAATTAAATTGCTGGTTTCCTTTTTTATCAAAATTAAAGGTTTTAATATCAATTTGTTGTGTGTAATTTTTTTCTAATAAAAATAATAATTCTTTTACTTCATTTTCAACAGCTAGAATATGAATTTCTTTAACAAATTTTAATTCATTTATAGCGCTGGTGATATCTAATATGGGTGAAATCTTTAGTAGTAAATTTGAAGATTTTTCAAATAAAACATCTAAATTTTCAGGAATATTAGGCAAGCAATCTTCTAATAAAAAAACTTTTCCTTTTATATCATTCCTTCTAGATGGATCAGCATAAATCCAGTCAAATTTATGAGTACAATTTTTTAAGTATTCTAAGCCATTTCCTATATAAGAAGTAATGTTTTTTTTATTAAACTGTTTGTTATTATGAGAAACAATTTTAGATAGTTCTTGGGCAATTTCACAATGTGTTATTTGGTTAACTTTTTGTGAAAAATAATAGCAATCCACCCCAAAACCACCTGTAATATCAACAAAAGTATTTCCACTTACCAAATTTGCTTTGTAGTTGGCAGTTTTTTCAGAGGAAGTTTGTTCAATATTTAATTTATTTGGATAATAGATATTTTCAGTTGAAAACCAAGTAGGTAATTTTTTTTCACACCTTTTTTTCGACTCTATTTGTTCAGCAATTTCTTGAATAGAAACATTACTAAACGGACTTCCTTTTAAAATAAGTTTTGTAATATCCGATTTTAAATTAGCAGTTATAAACTCTTGAACTTCTGTATTTAGGATGTTGGTATTCAATTTATTGATAGCATAGTTCAACAAGTTTTGAAATAGTATTCCAGTTTCGAGAGGTTGCTGAAACTTTTAATTTATTTTCAATATTATTATTAGATAGTTTTGTTCTTCCAAATCCATCTGGGCAATAAATATAAACTGTTTTATTTTTAAAAATAAGTAATTCATCTTTGGCTGCAAGTGCTCTTACTTTTTCAATTCCTTCTTCGGTTGGAGTTTTATCTAAAAATGTTGCACAAGTTTTTTTGAAATCATAGTCTGTCCCGTTAATAAATGGATTCGATTTAAAAGCTGTTTCTAATTCTTCCTTTTTTAAAACCAACACTTTTATGGAATGCCCGAATATGTTTTTAACCTCAGTCACTAATTTATTTTCAATTTTTGAAGTATCTATTTCTTCAGAAGAAAAAATTACGTTACCGCTCTGGATGTAAGTTGTAATTTCACTAAAACCAATATCTAAAAAAAGTTGTTTTAGTTCAGTCATTTTTATTTTGTTTTTTCCAGAAACATTAATGCCACGAAGTAGTGCGATAAAAGTATTCATTTATAGATCTTTAGTAAGTGATTTTACAATCTTGTTATCGGCTAAAAAAGCTTTTAAAACTACTTTAATTGCTGTATAAGTTGGTATGGCTACAATCATTCCAGTAACCCCAAAAAGAATCCCAGCAATCATAATTACTAAAAATATTTCAAGCGGATGGGATTTTACACTATTTGAAAATATTAGAGGTTGACTTAAAAAATTATCTATTAATTGTGCAATTATATAGCCAATCATTACATAAATGGTGGTTGGTAAAATAACCGATTGAAAATCTTGACCTAAATTGCTGCTCATAGATAAAAATAACATTAAAACACCTCCAACTAAAGGGCCTATGTATGGAATTAAATTTAAAAGTGCACATAAAAAAGCAATAACCACGGCATTTTCTATTCCAAAAATAAGCAGTGTTATGGTGTAAATGATAAACAGAATGCTAATTTGAAAAACCAAACCAATAAAGTATCTAGATAATAAGTGGTTGATGGTTGATAAGGATCTTTTAAGTTTATTTTCGTTTTTATCACTCACCAAAACATAGATAGAATTTTCCATTATTTGAGTGTCTTTCATTAAAAAGAATGTGATAAAAAGCACTGAAAATAAACCGATGCTTAAACTACCAAGAGTGCCAATTACAGAATTTAATAAATTTGGTATTGCAGTAATATTTTTAAATAAATCGGCAAGTTTTATTTCATTCAAAACATCTATTCCTTTCGCTAAGAAATAGTCATTTAATTGAATTAATAAATTTTGAATATTTGTTTGAAGTTGATCTATATTTAATAATGATAAATTTTGTCCTTGTTCAATAATTAAAGGAATAAACATAGAAATTAAGCCAGAAAGAATTCCAATAAAAATAAACATTGTAAAAATTACGGCTAAGGTATTTGGAAATTTTAACCTTCTTCTTAAAAAGGAAATTATTGGGCTTCCAATTAATGCAATAACAACTGAGATTGCTATATAAACCATTATAGATTGTACTTCATATAAAAAATACAGCAGCAAACAAACACCAATTATTATGGCAATTGCTTTTAATATTCCGTTGGTAATTGTATTTGATGTCAAATTTTTATTTTTTAATTTCAATAACTGCTCCATTTGGCGGTGACCAAATGTTTAAATTTTTAGGAATTTCAAACTGATTTTCGTTCGTTAATTCGGCAACTTCATCAACGTTATCAGTTTTAATAGTTCTTGTTGTTATGGCATCTTTTGAGACAAAAATCCATTTAAATTGATTAAAAGATCCAGAATCTCTAGTCCATTCTTTAGTATCATCATTTTTTCTAAGTGGTGCACCCCAGCAACCTTCACCTACATAAATTGTTCCTTTAGGATCTCTAATAAAACCTTCATCACTTCCAGTACTTGTTGAAGGTTTAATAGGCCAGGTAGATTTAACTGTATGTGAATCACATTCAACAACTAGCTGAACATTGTGAGTGTAAAATAAATTTGACCAATGTTGGTAATGATAATGACCTTCTTTTTTTCTTGAAACGTGTGGTCGCATTGGTTTGTGGTATTGTGCAATTTTCCAAAGATCTTTTTTATTCGCTTTTAATTCGTTTTTAAGCCAATTAGTTTGACTTCCTGGAATTGCAATTTCAGAATTTAGTGTATAAATTCGAACAAAATGTTTTCCAAAAGGAATGCTGTAATACACACTTTCTGAAGGTGTATCGAATAAATTGTAAATGCTTTTGTTGTCGCGTTCATGGTTTCCTCGGGCAGGAATTATTGGAAACATTCTATTATCTGACGCAATTGTTAACTGCCAATCGTTAAACCAAGTTTGCCATTCACTATCTGTATCTTTTGAGGTCATATCTCCTCCAAACAACACAGCAGTTGGTTTTAGTTTTGATACTAATTTATTCGCGTTTTGTCTAGGAATTTGGTTGTTTCTAGAATCTCCACCAGCAATAAAAGAAATAGATTCTTTGTTTTTTGGAGCAGTTTTAAACCAAAAACGTTCACTTGTACCTTCGGTATCTTTAATAACAAAATAGTAAGCAGTATTTGATTTAAGATTTTTTAAACGAACAAAATTATTATGCATTCCTTTAAAGTAGATAGCTCTATCAACGGTTTGTTGGTTTTTGTAATTGGTGTAATTTGTACTAAAATCTGTTGTGCCATAATATATTGTTGGATTGTCTCCAGAAATTTGATTCCACCCAATAGTTATTGTTGTTGCTGGATTATTTCTTATTATTAAACGGTATTTATCATTTGCAGCATTTAATATAAAAGAGCTTAAAAATAAAATTAATACTAATTTTTTCATGTATTTAAAGTTATATTAAAACGTGTTACTACTAATCAGTAACGCCCAAAAGTATTATTATTTATTATAAGTATAAAATATTTTCATCATTTATAAATTATATACTTCATATTTTAATAGTTTTGTAGTAATTTATGAAAAATGAGCTAAAATTAAGCAAGAGTTTTACGCTATTGAAAATTTCAGTAATACTGATTTTTTTAGGAAGAGCGTGGCAATTTATTTTTTGGGATGCTCCTTTTAGAACTTTTTTTTGGAATGAAAGCTTATTGAAACCTTTTGTTGAAACGATTATAGGTGTTGATTGGCAAACGTATGCAAATTCTCCAAAGTTAGATGTATTTATAAATTCGAGCGTTCTTGCTTTTGGAATACTGTATTTATTAAGCGCTATTGCAGTAATTCTCCATTCAAAAATAGAAAGAATAGCTAACTATATTATTATTTTTGGAGGAATAGGATTGCTACTTTTGGCTTTTTTATTAATGAGTGATAGGTTTTATCAATTCAGTCAGTTTTTCGAATATAGCATTCAGTTTAGCATTCCTTTTATTTTTGTTTTTTATCATAAAATATGTATTCAGAAACATTTAGTTTTAATTCTGAAATTATTGATAGCTGCCGTCTTTATAGCACACGGATTGTATGCAGTTGGGTATTATCCAATTCCGGGTTATTTTTTAGGAATGGTGATAGATATTTTAGGTTTTACAGAACAAGGAGCACTTAATTTTTTATTAGTTGTAGGAATTTTAGATTTTATTGGTTCCATATTAATATTTGTACCTAAAGTAACTAGGTATGCATTAATATATTTGGCTATTTGGGGATTTTTAACCTCGTTTGCTAGATTAGTTGCAGGGTTTTCTTTTGATTTTTTTTGGGAATTATTACACCTAAACTTATACCAAACAATTTACAGATTACCACATGGAATTTTGCCAATTATAGTCTTGTTAAAAATGAAAAATAGATAATTAAAAACCAGAAGCGCTGTCATCACCTCTTGGGTCTGCGCCACCTTCTAGTTTTCCGTTTGGAAGCACTAAAATAGCATCTACTTTTCCAATAACTAACGATTCTCGTTCAAATAGTTTGTATCCTAAATTTTGTAATTCAATTTTTGAAATACTATCAAAACCTTTTGGTTCCATAATAATATTGTCTGGTAACCATTGATGATGAAATCTTGCTGAGTTTACCGACTCTTGTATTCCCATATTGAAATCTGTAACATTTAAAATGTTTTGTAAAACAGAAGTTATTATGGTAGATCCTCCCGGACTGCCAACCACCATCTTTAATTTTCCGTTTTGCGAAACAATGGTAGGTGTCATAGAACTTAACATGCGTTTTTCAGGGGCAATTTCATTTGCTTCGGAGCCAATTAATCCAAAATAATTTGGAACACCTGGTTTTGAACTAAAATCGTCCATTTCATTATTTAAGAAGAAACCGCCTTTTTTTACATATACTTTAGAACCATAGGCGGTATTTAGCGTTGTAGTAACTGAAACTGCATTTCCAAATGTATCCACAATAGAGTAGTGGGTAGTTTCTTCACTTTCGTAACCGTTTAATTTTCCGTGCGAAATTTCAGAAGATTTTGTTGCTTTTTCCCAAGAAAAACTTTCCATTCTGTGGTTTATATATTTTGAATCGATTAAACTATCAATTGTAACCGAAACAAAGTCTGGATCTCCCAAATAATGCGCTCTGTCTGCATAAGCTCTTCGTTCTGCTTCAGCTAAAAGTTGTACGTATTTTGTTGAATTGTGTTCAATTTTATCCAAATTATAAGGTTCAATCGCTTTTAATATTTGTGCCAAGCAAATTCCACCACTTGAAGGAAGCGTCATAGATGTAATTTCAAAATCTTTATAATTAAAAGTAATTGGAGTACGCCATTTGGCTTCGTATTTTTCTAAATCTTCCATAGAAATAATTCCACCTAATTCTTGAATATAATTTACAAGATATTCAGCTGTTTTTCCTTTGTAAAATTCATCTTTTCCATTGGTTTTAATACGTTCTAAAGTTATTGCCAATTCCAAGAATTTTAAAGTGTCACCAGCTTTCCATATAGTATCTAAATAAATAGTATAATTGTTGGCTTTTTTAAATTTTACACGACTGTCATTTAAGCTTTTTGCTTGATTTTTGGTGATAACAATTCCATTTTTTGCCAAATTAATAGCAGGTTGTATAAGAGTTTCAATTGGAAGTGTTCCAAATTTTTTATGAGTTTCGAAAATACCAGCAATTGTTCCTGGAACTCCAACAGCCATAGCTCCTAGAGTACTTTTATCTTCAATAAAATCCCCATTTTCATCCAAGTACATATTTTTTGAAGCCAATATTGGTGCTTTTTCTCGATAATCTAAAGCGCCAGTTTCACCGCTATTTAATCTGTAAACCATAAATCCACCGCCGCCAATATTACCAGCAACAGGATATGAAACGGCCAATGCTAATTCCGTAGCAACCATTGCGTCGAAAGCGTTTCCGCCTTTTTTTAGAATTGCAACTCCAATTTTTGAAGCTTCTTCTCGTGCTGAAACCACCATAGCACTATCTGCAATTAAACCAACTACTTTTGAAGTTTTTTCTGTTGCTTTAGGCTTACATTGAATTAGCAGTAGTGCAAAAATTATTATTGAAATGGATGTTCTCATTTTGATAAAAGATAGGTTGTTTTTTTAGTCGTAAATGCTATTAATTCTTGAAAATAGTCTGTAAAATCTTCTTCAAGTTCTGAATAATGAAGTTTTAAATCTTCAATAGCTAAATCCATTTTAGAAATTCCTTTGGTGCGTTTATTCATTCCTTTTAAAACACGTTCAATTCCTTCTAATGATGCGTAATTTACCAACCAATTGTATTGAATCATAAAAGGTAGCATATTTTGAAGTTCTTCAGGGAAAGTTGCTATATTTTTATTTAAAAATGAGTATACATTTTCAGCATATAACTCTAAAGGAATCTCAGAATAGTTAGACCAATTTTTTGCTAAAAAATGATCGTATAAAATATCGATTATAACACCATTATAATGTCTGTAGCGTTTGTTTAAGCGACGCATACTTTTTTTAACAATTGGATGCGCATCTGTAAAAGTATCAATTTCTCTATGTAATAAAATACCTGCTTTTATTTCGTGTGGATATTTTTTGTAATCGCTACCTTTTATGGCATCAGAAATAAAGTTCCCAATTAAAATGTTTTTATTGTCTTTTGAGAGGTATAGATGTGCTAAAAAATTCATAAACTTATTTTAAAACAATGATACAAAAAAATCCGCCGAAAGCGGATTTTTAAGGCTTTATATTCTATTAAATAGTTGTGTTTTAATAATTAATTTATTGTTTTTGCGGTTTTAACCAACTCTTTAAATTCAGCTTTAAAACCGTGTTCATCGTTTAAATTTGAAGTATTTAGCCACTCTAAAATAGTATCATAACTACTAGTTCCTAAGTATTCTGATTCCGAAAGTAGCATAGAGAAAGAAGCTACACTTGATGTGAATTTCATAAAATCTGATGCTTGGTTAAATGTTTTTCCTTGGTCAAATATTTCTAATTCTAACGGAATACTGGTATCAGAATCTGGATTTTTATATCTAAATTCTATTGTAAATGTAGGGTCATTTTGATTGTTTGCATTGCCTTTTGGAACAATTTCGTAAAGTGCAGTTATATTTTGATTGGATCCAATTTCACCGGCATCTTTTTTATCATCTTCAAAATCTTCATTCTCTAAAACTCTGTTTTCGTAACCAATTAAACGGTAAGCTTCAACATTTATAGGATTAAATTCAACCTGAATTTTAACATCTTTTGCAACGGTATAAAATTTATTATAATCGTAAATAAACACTTTTTTTAGTTGTTCTATGTTATCAATATATTCGTAAGTTCCATTTCCGTTATTTGCAATTTGTTCTAAGGCAGCATCGTTTAAATTGCCACGTCCAACACCTAAAACGGTAATGTAAATACCTAGATCTCTTTTTTCTTCAATTAATTTCACAAGTTCTTCTTGGCTAGAAGGTCCAACATTAAAATCTCCATCGGTACCAATTACAATTCTATTATTTCCATTTTCTATAAACTGTTGTTGTGCAATTTCATAGGCAGTAATTATTCCTTGTGCTCCGGCAGTGCTTCCTCCAGCCCCTAATTTATCAATAGCATTTTTAATTTTTTCTTTTTCATTTCCAGAAGTTGCTTCTAAAACTACACCTGCAAAACCCGCATAAGTTACAATAGCAACTTTATCATTATCAGATAATTCGTCCACAAAATACTTGAAACCGTTTTTTAAGAGGTCTAATTTATCTTCACTCGCCATAGAGCCAGAAACATCAATTAAAAAAACAAAATTTGAAGCTGGTAATTCATGTTTTGGAATGGGCTTTCCTTTTAGACCAATTCTAACTAATTTATTATCAGTATTCCACGGGCATTCACTAACTTCTCCGTTTAAAGAAATTGGATGTAAACCATTATTAAATGGATAATCTAACTGAAAGTAATTTATTAATTCTTCTGTTCTAATAGCTCCTTTTGGAGGCATCATTTGCCCTTGTTGTAAAAATCTGCGAACGTTGGCATAGGCTGCGCCATCTGCATCTGTTGAAAATGTTGAAGTTGGATTTTCGGACACATTTATAAATGGATTTTCAACGTATTCGTTGTATTGATCACCAGTTGGTGTAAATCCGGTATAATCGACATAATAGTTTTCATTTACAGCACTGTCTAATGTACCATCTGAAACTTCACAAGAAAGTAATCCAACACTAATCGAAAGGATTAATAATAAAAATGAATTAAACTTAAATGCAGGCTTGAAGGAATTTTTCATATTGATATTTTTTTATTTACTACCAATACGAAGTAGCAGTGTAAAACGCTACATCAAAAATTTAAATAAAGCGTTTTATAAACTAGATAAGTTTACATCATAGAAAATAAATTTAAGAATAATAGTAAACTACTAGTAACAACGATGAGAATATTTAGTGTTCTCCAAAAATTTTTCAATTTTTTTAAATTAAGTGTGCTTAATAATATAGCTACAACACAAAAAGCTATACTAATAAAGGTTGTGTCCCATCTGCCGTTAAGAAAATCTGGAAAATAATCTTTAAAAATTGTAACGCGCTCAGCTTGAGTAGACCCTAACTTGAAAGCATAAACCCATAAACCATATATTGTTAATGGGATTAATGAACATATTAAACTTATTAATGTTGCTATTTTTAATGATGTTTGATTTGTGCTTTTCATTTTAATTATTGTTTACAGATGATTTTGTCAAAAAGCTTGATAATATTATAATATCAAAAACTATAATTTACGAATTATAATTTTTAATCTGCAATTTCATGAAGTATTCTAAGCTGTTTTTCAGTTTCTATTGTTCTTTAAATTTTCCGAAATGCCATAATATTCCACTAGGATCGTGAAGGAAAAACTCCTTTCCCCATTCTTTATATATTATTTCAGATAATCGCACATTGTCATACTTTTTAGGTAATTTTAGGTCCTTTATATATTTTAAAATACTTTCTAAATTTTCCACCTCGAAAAATATCATTGAATTATCAACCCAATCTTTTACATAAGCATCTTGTAAATAAAATCCGAATTCATCCATATAAAAGTAAGACATATTTTCAGATGTAATTATTTCTTTAAAACCTAAGTCCAGGTAAAAATTTCGAGAGACATTATAGTTTTTAGAACCAATAAAAGTTCTGATGGATTTTCCGGATATTTTCATTTTGGTGTTTCTATTAAAGTTATTACGACAGGCTTTTTATTCAGTTTCGGAATATTCAAGTATATCAGCAGGTTGACAATCTAATGCTTTACAAATTGCTTCTAAAGTTGAAAATCGTATCGCTTTTGCTTTTCCAGACTTTAAAATTGAAAGATTAGCAGATGTAATACCAATTATTTCTGAAAGTTCTTTACTTCTCATTTTTCGTTTTGCAAGCATTACATCTAGGTTGATTATTATTGACATAAGTTATACGGTTAATTCATTTTCTTCTTTAATGTTTTTTGCTAGTAAAAGTGTTTTACTTTGTATTATAAAAAACATTCCAATAATCATTAAAAATAAAGGAATCATAAAATTAATGTCATATACTAATTCTAGTTTACCATCATACAATTTGTTAATCCATAACAAAATAATTAGAAATAGTGAGAGAACTCCTGTGAGTAAAAAGTGTGTTCCTGATTTTTTTAAATTACTAATAATAAGATTAGAGAAGTACTTGTTTGATAATAAAAATCTAGCCATTTTTCTTAAATAATATAAACCTCTTAGGAAAATAATATAAGTTGTTAAACTTATAATAACAATAATCCAATTGAAAAAGGACCAATCTTCTACGCTAATATTAGCTTGGTTTATATTTACGATACCAAAAGGAAGTATTAGAATGATTCCGAGCAGTCCAATAAAATGAAGGAAATATAAAATATCGACTAGGGTTTTAAATAGTATTGTTTTTTTCATAATAGTTTAAATATATTTTCAAATATATATAAAATTATTGATAAACAATAATAAAACTATCTTTAACAATATTTTTAACAATTTTGTAGCTTGTAGCTAATGATCTAGGTTATGAGAAGATGTGTGTTAGCACTTAACTTTGCAAGCACACCAATCTGAAAATCCGTGAGAATTTTCAGAAGTAGGTGAGAACAAGCAATTATATTGGCATTTTTGTGCGTTCTTACTTTTATTCTGCAGGTATTGGAGCGTTGCTACTCCACATTCCATAAGTAGAAATCCACTTTCCGTTCTCATTTCGTTCAAGTATTTCTGTATATTTTCCAACTTCTATTATTGTATCGTTATTCGCTCCGTGAAATCGCATTGTAAATGTTCCAATTTCATATCCTAAATTACCCTCACTTTTTGCATCAATCGTTTTTACGGATGCATCAATAATTCCGGCATCAATAGCTCCTTGCCAATATGCTTGAATGTTGGCACGCCCAGTAATAATAGATTCATTTGGTGGTAAAAGAGAAGCATTCTTGCTGTAAACAATAGCTGCAGCCGCAGCATCTTTTGCATTTAATGCTTTTGCAAAATCTCGATTCATTTGCCCAAGTTCTTCCATAGTTGCAGATTTGGGCATTTCTAGTTTTTCAATTTTTTTGTTTTCTCGATTACAACTTAATGTGGTAGATAAAAAAGCGGTCATAATTAAAAGTGCGAAAAATTTAGTCGTAGTTTTCATATGTATTAGATTATTAGTTCGCCTACTCTGTTTGGTTTTCGGCTTTCCCATTTGAATACCACAAAGATTGTTCAAATGTTTGATCTAAAAATCTCGTTTATACAACTCAATTGTGTTTTATACGCCTCATTAGTATCATATCCCACCTTAATGGTCTCATTGTTAAAATTGTATAGGTTTTAGCTCAGTATAACAATGGCTATTTTATTATAAATACAGAAGAATGGCAGTTTATTTTAAATATTCAGAAGGTGATTTTCCGAAGCGATTTTTATATTTTTCTGAAAAGTATTGTACTTTTTTTATTCCAATGGCATGAGAAGCGGCTTTAACGCTACTCACATTTTTAGTCTCAAGTAAATTTCTTGCAAAGTCGTATCGAATTTCCTTTATATATTGCAAAGGAGTCATACCCGTTAATGCTTGTACGCGACGAAAAAATTGAGCACGGCTTATAAATAATTCATCTGCTAGTGCATCAACAGACAAATTGAAATTACTAATATTTGATTTTACTTTTTCTTCTAATTTGGCTAGCCATTTCTGATCGGGAATACAGAGCGTTGATGTGTCGGGTGAATGTGTTTCACTTACTATTATAGTATTAGCTTCCTGTTTTACAGATGATATTTTTTTACGTTTTTTAACATTACTCAATAAGTTTTTAATACGTGCAAACAATTCTGCTTCTTCAAAGGGTTTTGTTAAATAATCGTCAACGCCAATACGCAATGCGGTTAATCGATCTTCGATTTCTACTCTGGCCGTAAGCATTACAACAGGTATCATCCATAAGTTTTCATTTGCTTTGAGGTTTTCTAATAGTTTGAAGCCATCCATGATAGGCATCATTACATCAGAAATAATTAAATCCGGATTTCCCTTTTTTCCTTTCGACATTTGATCTAAAGTCATAAGTGCATCCTGCCCGTTTTCGGCAGTTAGTACATGGAAATCTTCTGATAAAATAAATTGTAAATAAGAACGTAAACTGTAATTGTCTTCAACCACTAAAATAGTGGGTTTATGCGGGTTCACCTCTTGCTGTAGTTGTGTGTGAATGTTGAGCTTGTCAACTGATATGTTGTTTGTGGGAATAGACTCACTAGTGATATTATAGTCTGAATAGCCGATAACTTCTTTTTTAGGTAATGTTAAGGTGAAAGTAGCGCCCTTACCTAAGGTGCTATTTACAGCCAATTCTCCGTGCATTACTTCTGCCAACTCTTTTGCTAGAGACAAGCCAATACCTGTGCCACCTTCCATAGGTGATTCCTGTTGGTTGGTTTGGTAAAACCTATCGAAAAGATGCGGTAAATCCTCTGGATGAATGCCTTTTCCAGAGTCTGTTACTTCTATTTGCCAATCATAAATAGTATCTTTTATGGTTACGGCGATAGTTCCATCAATGGGAGTGAATTTTAAGGCGTTGGATATTAAATTATTTAATATTCGTTCCACTTTCAATTTGTCCAACATTAGACCATGTGGCATATTTTTAGCAAACTCAAATATTAAATTGATATTTTTTTGTTTAGCATAAGATTCAAAAGTTGAAATGAGCCGTCGCATTAGTTGATAGACGTCGGTTGGTTCTTCAATTACCTTCATTTTACCAGACTCCAATTTTGTTAAATCGAGTATTTCACTAACAAGTCCTAATAATTGATTGGCTTGTTCTTTGGCAATTGAAATCAAGGCTTTATTTTTATCATCTAGTATTTGACTGCTCAATGCGGTGCTGAGAGGTGAAAGAATTAACGTAAGTGGTGTTCGTAATTCGTGTGAAACGTTCGCGAAAAATCGTGTTTTAGCAGCATCTAATTGAAGTAAAGCTCTTGTTTGCTCTTCAATAATTAGGTTTTTTGATTGTAACTCTTTTAAGGAATTCTTTAAAGCAACATTAGCCTGTTCCAAAATTGTTGCCTGTTGCTCCAATTCAATAGTTCGTTGTTTTACCGCATTTTGAAGTTGCTGGTTTTCAGCTACAATTTTTTCAATAGATACATTTTGACCTTCAGATGTTCCACTATCTGAAAATGAACTATGTTGATGGATGAATTTCCAACCATGCTTCTTTTTTTGGAGAAGTGTCGTTGCTCTAAATTTACTATAAAACAACCATTTTTCATCTGCAAGTGCATAGGCATCGCATAATTCATAAACTATAAAAGTATCATTCAGTAACTCAATAGAAGTTTTCCTGTTTCGCATTTCAAACTTGCCAGCTACCTGATGAATTGTTTCATAAAGAAATTGAACTGCTTCATTTTTATTAAAAAAAACCTCGTGCTCTGCACTTCCTATTTGAGTATATTCTTCAGATAGCAAATCAGCCATTACTGAAATATCTCCAATTAAATAACTGAACCAATATAGATCGTGTAGTTTTAGTATTTCTAATTTCAATTCCTCTGCTTGATTCATTTTAGAAGTTTTATTTCTTCATTTTATTTTTATGATAAAGGTTTTTTAACGATCTGGTATATGCTTTTCATTTAAACATCTAATTTAATCAATTTCACTATTAATAAGTTGTAGAATTTCTTTTTGCATTTCTGAAATACTATTCAACTCACTTATAATCATTTTGTTGTAATAAAATCTCTGAGCTATTAACGATCCTAGTAAATTGGAATTTAATATCATTGATGATGAACTTAATTTAATCTTATTAAACCTATCAATTGTGTAAGCATACGTGTTTTGATACACATCAATCATGTCACTGTCTTGTCCTAATAATGGACATATTTGAATATTTGCCAAAACTCTCACATCCTTTTCATCTTCACTTAAATCAGAAACTTCTCTTTTAAAACGACTTATTAAAGTTTTGAGTTCTTCATTTTTTATTAAATCAATTTTTCCAGTAGATATAATTACATCTATGGTTGAAGTTGTTGGAATATATGTTGGAGCTGCAATTGCAACAATTGATAAAGTATCAGCAATTTTGATTTTTACGTCTTTAGGACTCGTCTTTAGAATTTCAATAAACGCGTTTAAATTTCTATGATATTTATTATTTGCAAATATTAATACTTCAATTTCTTTTTGGTTTTTATTAAAATCTTCCTTTAGATTATTAAGAATTGATTGTTCCGTTATTCTGTTATTTAGTTCTTCTTTCTTACTATTTATTTGCAACGCAATTAGAATACCAATAACTACAAGTATAATTTCTCCAATTGCATAAATCAGGTATTTCCCGAACCTGCCTGCCGGCGAGGTAGACTTATTTTCGGTGAGCATTTGCAGTCTAATTTTTCTAAAGAATTTTATCATTAGTTAGTAGTTGTTTTAATTGATACAAGCAATTGCTTATTTCCTTTGTTGTGCTTTCGTTATTTTTCTAAAGGTAACTTTCATATTATTCATTGTTTAAAATTAATCTATTCTTTTGCCTTTCATTTCACGCCCTCCTTGAAAAAGGGTGACACTATCTATGTCGCCAGCATCATTTTTATTAAAGACCAATTGTGCATTTACTACTTTTAAATAAAATTCATTTTCAGATTTTGGAAAAATATCAACTATCGATTGCCCTGTGGCCTGCGTTTTTAATTGATTTCCTTCTCTGGTAACCTCTAGAATAAATCCAGGTGCGAGTTCGTATTTGCCAATGTACGTTTCTAAAATAGCTTCAGGTACTTTTACCTCTTTTACTAAATCACTTACATCATCTCCAAGTTTCTTTAAAGCATCAATACCACCTTGGTTATTGGGATTTAACTCAACCGATTTTCTATAATTCCTAATGGCTAGGTCCTTTTTACCTAATTTCATAAAACTTTCTCCCAGACTGTCATAGGTATTCGATGAAGTTGGGAAGGCATCTACATTAAGCTGAAATACTCTGCTGGCTGCTTCAAACTTATCAGAGGCCATAAGTTGATAACCAATAATATTCATTTCTCTTTCACTTAGGTCATAACCTTCAGCATCTTTAATGCTATTAAAATGCGCTATTCCAGCATCAATACCTTTATCTTCAATAACGGTCCATACGGCATCGGCTACAGATTTTTTAGGCATATCGTAGGCTGTATTATGCATAATGCCGCGAATAGCTCTTGTCATTTCGTTAAGTGGAGCTCCTCCAGTGTTATTAAGCAGGACAATCATAGACTTATTAGAAGTTGTTCTAGAAATATTAGTATTAAACCCGTTAATACCGCCGCCATGTCCTATGGCATAAATACTATCAGTAGAGCTTCCTATTTTTTCATATCCAACACCCCAGCCATAAGCATATTGTGCAGAACCAAACGCAGGAATATAAGGTTCAAAATACATGGTCATATATTTTTTAGGTAATAGGGTAGTTGTGTATAGAGCTTGATCCCAGAGGTATAAATCTTCAACTGTAGAATACATAGAACCTGCAGCATAAGGAATAGTCATATCTATATATTGAGAGTTAACATAATTTTTGCCTTGTTTTTCATATCCAGTAGCTCTATTTTTTAAAATATCACCGTGATTGTCAAACCCAGTATCGTTCATTTTTAATGGGGTAAAAATTTTCTCATGTAGCAATTGCTCATAACTTTTACCAGATAATTTTTCAGCAATAACACCTAGAAGAAAATATCCTGAATTACTATAGCTAAATTTATCACCAGGAGTAAAATCCAATGCCTTCTCATCAAACTTTTTTACAAAATCTTCTGGAGAATATGGATTGCGACTTTCGTCTTGCATGAATTTTGGAAAGGCTGTGTAATTAGGTATTCCAGAAGTATGAGTTAGTAAATGATGGATTGTTATTAAATCTCCGCTGGCTTTTGGATAATCTGGCAGATAGGCAGTAATAGGCGCTTGTAAATCTAATTTTCCTTCTGCTACTAATTGTAAAATAAGCATTGCTGTAAATTGTTTGGTGATAGAGCCCAAACGATGTTTTGTATTGGGTTTATTTGGAATATCCCATTCCATATTTGCCATACCAAACCCTTTCTTATAAATAACCTTTGCTTGCTCAGATACTAAAACTGAACCATTAAATTTACCATACGCTTCATAAGTGTTTAAAAGTTCTTCTATTTGCTCAACTTTGGTTTGAGCAAAACTTATATTGCTTATTAATACTAAAAAAAGTATAAAAATACCATTTTTGTAAATTGGATAATTTGAATTTAATTTCATAATAGAATATTTAGTTAGTTATTGGTTATTCATAATGAAGCACAACTTGCTTTTGTGTGATTAGTCATCATTGTTAAGCGAGTAAGTTAACAAATAAATTATAGATAGAAAATCTGAAAGTATTTCTGTTGTAAAGTGCGAGTTGAATTCCATTTATAGTGAAAACTAAAATATGTTCATTATTAAATTCTTTTGAATTTGGTTCAGCTCCGCAAATAAAACAACAATCACCATTAGTATTTAATCCATATAATCTTCAATACCAAAGAATAGAACTTTTCCATCAATCGTTAAGATTGTATTTTTACTGGTTTTAATCATTGAAGTTATATTACAGCCAACGGTTTTTGGTATGTTTTGTTGAGTGTTTAAGAACTAAATTTAATAAATAATTACTGACCTAGAAAATCCGTGAGGATTTTCGTAAGTAAGCTAGAACCTAGCAATAAAATATACTAGTTGTTGTGGTGTCGTATTTTTTTATTCATTAAACTCTTTTGGATATTCAACCATTCCATTTACTCCTTTCAGTCCGTTTTCAATCAATTCAATTACCATACAATTCTCTTTCGGAACTTTAAACGGTAATTCGATTCCATATTTATCAGCTTGTTCATAACCAAATCTTGGATAGTAATTTTCGTGTCCAAGTAGAACGATTGATTTATGTCCTAATTCTTTGGCTTTTTTATGAGAATCAACTATTAATTTTCCACCAATTCCTTTTCCTTGATATTCAGGTAAGACAGAAACAGGTGCCAATGCCAATGAATCAAATTCATTCGATTTATTTTTAATCTTAAGTTTTGTCAAAAGAATATGTCCTACAATTTTTCCATTAATTTCAGCAATCATTGATAGTTCGGGGATAAAAGCATCAGATTTTCGTAATCGATCTACTAAAAACTGTTCTGTATTGTCTGTAAATTCAGCATCTTTGAAAGCACTTTTAATTACTTTAAAGACTTCTTTATGGTCGTTTTTATTTTCTTGTCGTATTATCAATTTTCAACGTTTTTGTCAATATGCACCACAACGGTTTGAACATGAAAAGTTGCGTTTATGAAAACGTAATTTTCCGATATTTAAATTTAGTTTTTTTATGTTTTAGAAACATTCTATTTTGTTGAATTTAGAAATTTTTATACCTATTGTTGTAAGGCGTTATTTATTCTGTTTTTGAATTCTATTTTCTCATCAATGTATAATGCTAAATTCTTATATTTTCTTTTTAATCCATAAAGTCCAATCAATTCATTTTCTTTTTTCAAGCGGATTATAATATTATGACCTTCCAATTCCCCTAAAAATGATAATTTTCGTGTTTCTTTATTAATCTCTATATCTTTCGATGAAATTTCTACTCTGTCAATATCTTTTATGTAAATAGTTGTTTCCGACATAATTCCATATCGGAGATATAATCTGTCATTTTCGATTGATATTGGTCTTTTAAACATTGATTTTAAAAATCCAAAAATTTGAAAACCAGAATAAATGCTTAAAAATGTCAAAATCCAAGCAGCAATATTATTCCATTTTGCGAGTAGAATATGAAGTACAATTGTCTCAATTGCTACTATGAATATGATTGCAATTAATAATGTTATGGTTCCGCTTTCTTTGTGATAGGAATATTCATTTTCTTTCAATTCTCTCTTTTTCCAATATAGGAATCCATAATAAAAAACTGCGATTTCGGTAACAACAGGAATTACAACACCTTTAGGAAGGATTTCGTAGCAAGTATTCTTTAAAGTTGTGAAAAAATCAAACGATTCTGTTTTGCTTAACTTATAGTGTTTAATTCCTTTTCTAACATTGTAAATTACATATGATATAACAGATAACTCAACAATTGGTAGTATCCAAGTCTTAAAAAGATTTAAGTATTGTTGGTTTTCTGAAGGAAGTATTATTGAGCAAAGAACTACTCCAAGAATTAAAAATGGAACCACAGTCGTTTTTGGAATGTTAGTTTTTCTAATCAGTAAGAAATAAATAAAAGGAACAGTCAATAAAAGATCAATCGTAATTCCGATTGCTAAATTGTCAGGATTCAGCTTAAACAATGAAGTTTTAGAAATGAAAATCATCAATCCAATAATCAACATTGGTATTCCGAATATTATTAAGTATTTCTGAATGCTTATTGTTTTGTTCATTGTTTTCTTTTTTAATGACGTACAACGG
>CBDUKG010000032.1:0-25095 GCA_965367745.1 uncultured Flavobacteriaceae bacterium
AAAAAGTAATTATTGAACCAACTTCTGTTGAAGAAACCATTCAAATTTTAAATAACATTAAAGACAAGTACGAAGACCACCATATGGTAAAATACACAGATGATGCTATAAAAGCCTGTGTAAAATTAACCAATAGATATATGACAGATCGTTTTCTTCCGGATAAAGCAATTGATGCTATGGACGAATCTGGATCGCGAATTCATATTACAAATATTGTGGTCCCAAAAGAAGTACTTCAACTAGAAAAACAATTAGAAACCATAAAAATTGACAAAACCAATGCGGTTAATGGTCAAAAATATGAAGAAGCTGCTAGGTTAAGAGATGACGAAAAACGTGTTGAAAGCTTATTGCAAGAAGAACAAAAAAAATGGGAAGAAGCTTCAAAATTAAACCGAGAAGTTGTTACTGAAGATAATGTTGCTGAAGTAGTTTCAATGATGACAGGAATTCCTGTAAACAGAGTTGCTGAAGCTGAAAGCCATAGATTGCATGACCTTCCAAACTTAATTAAAGGAAAAGTTATTGGTCAAGATGAAGCTGTTTCTAAAGTTGTTAAAGCCATTCAGCGTAATAGAGTTGGATTAAAAGATCCAAACAAGCCAATTGGTTCATTTATATTTTTAGGGCAAACTGGTGTTGGTAAAACACAACTTGCAAAAGTGTTGGCAACCGAACTTTTTGATAGCGAAGATGCCTTGGTAAGAATTGATATGAGCGAGTATATGGAAAAATTTGCAATTTCTCGCTTAATTGGTGCACCTCCAGGATATGTTGGATATGAAGAAGGTGGTCAGCTTACTGAAAAAATAAGACGTAAACCTTATGCCGTTGTTTTATTAGATGAAATTGAAAAGGCACATCCAGATGTATTTAATATGTTACTTCAAATTTTAGATGATGGACATATAACCGACAGCCTTGGAAGAAAAATTGACTTTAGAAATACTATAATTATTATGACCTCTAATATTGGTTCTCGTCAATTAAAAGATTTTGGTGCAGGTGTTGGTTTTGGAACTGCTTCTAAAGCAGAGCAAGCAGATGCAAATGCTAAAAAGGTAATTGAAAGTGCTCTTAAAAAATCTTTTGCTCCTGAATTTTTAAATAGAATTGACGATGTAATTGTATTTAATGCACTTGAACGTGAGGATATTCACTCAATTATTGATATTGAACTTAAAAAATTAGTAAATAGAATTGAAGATTTAGGTTATAAATTAATTTTAACTGATAAAGCTAAAGATTATATTGCAGACAAAGGTTTTGACAAACAATATGGCGCTAGACCTTTAAAACGTGCTATTCAAAAATATATAGAAGATGCTTTGGCTGAAGAAATTGTAAACTCTAAACTAAATGAAGGAGATTCAATTTTTATGGATTTGGATAAAAAAACAAGTGAATTGACAATTAAAATAACTAAAGGCAAAAAAAAGATTGAAGAATAACTTTAATTAAATAATTAATTAGAATCCAGATTTTTAAAAAATTTCTGGATTTTTTTTTGTGACAATTTTTTTTATCTAAGCTTAAAAATTTAGTAACTTTAAAAAACTTTTTTAATACTACTATTATGAAATCTTCAACAAAATTCTGGCTATCGATCTTTACTTTCTTACCATTAGTGCTTTTAGTACTAACATTTATTTTCTTTTTTACAATTTTCTTTGAAAATATTATGGAATTAGAACAGCACAATGGTGAGTTTCCAATGGAATTTTTACAATCTTTGATCTGGTTTATACTTTTAATTGTTTTTATGGGGATTATTAGTTTGGGAGTGAAGATATATTACATTGTTCACACAAATAATAATTCTGAAAATGATACAAACAAAAAAGTTATGTGGACTTTAATTCTAATTTTTACTGGAATTATTGGAAGTATTGTTTATTATTTTATTGAAATTACTCCATTAAAAACTTTAAAATAAATCACTATTAATTTGAAATTAATAGTGAACAATTAAAGAAATTTGGGCAAAAATATTAATTGAATTCTTAATCTTTATGAATTATAAAGATTGTAGGTTTTTTATGTAAATCTGGATGTTCACTTTTCCAATCTTTTATTTCAAGTGTTCTTATATATTCATCTGGCAAAGTAATATTGCAAGCAATACAAAGTTTTGCAGTTGGCGTTAGTGTACTTTTTAAATCTGTGAACATTTTTTCGTTCCTATAAGGAGTTTCAATAAATATTTGAGATTGATTTTTCTCTTTTGATAATTTTTCTAAACTTTTAATAGCTTTTTTTCTTTCTGAAGTATCAATAGGTAAATATCCATTAAATGTAAAATTCTGACCGTTAAAACCTGAAGCCATCATCGCCAAAATAATTGAAGATGGCCCTACTAAAGGGATGACTTTAATATTCTTTTCGTGTGCTAATTTTACTATTTCTGCACCAGGATCTGCAATTGCTGGCACTCCAGCTTCAGAAAGCAAGCCAATAGAAGTTCCATTCTCACAAACATCTAAATAACTTCTTACTTCTAATTGATCTGCGTATTTATCTAATTTTAAAATTGTTAAAGAAGGTTGAGATTTTCTTGGAGTAATTCGTTTAATAAATTTACGTGCAGTTTTCTCGTTTTCAACAATAAAAGTATCTAACTCTTCAATTACCTTTTTAACTGATAGCGGAAGCACTTCTAATGGCTCATTATCACCTAAAGTAGTTGGTATTAAATACAATTTACCTCTTTGCTCACCCATTTAATTAAATCTTTTTGCAATAATATCACATGCTTCATTTAACATGTTATAAACGTTTTTAAACCCAAATTCTCCACCGTGGTAAGGATCTGGAACATCTAAATTTTCATTAGGAAAAACTTCATTCAAAATTAATTTAACTTTAGCTGAATCTTGTGAATTTCTAGCTAAAGAAATTACATTTTTATAGTTTGAGTTATCCATTACATAAATAATATCAAAAAAATCAAAATCTTCTACAGTAAACTTTCTTGCTTTTTGATTAGAAATATCAATACCGTTTGTATTTGCCACAGCAATAGATCTTTTGTCTGGTTTTTCACCAACGTGGTATGCGCCTGTTCCAGCGGAATCTATATAAGTATTAAAACTAAATATTTTGGACTTCAATATCCCTTCCGCTAATGGAGAGCGGCAAATATTACCGAGACAAACCATTAATACTTTAGTCATATTGTTTAAAAAGTAAGTTTTTTTGTTATATCATCAACATATCTTCTAAATTGCTTGTCAGTTTCTGTTAAATTATCAACAGTTTTACAAGCGTGCAGTACAGTTGCGTGGTCTCTTTTACCAATTTGGGATCCAATACTTGCAAGTGAAGCTTTGGTCATTCTTTTTGCAAAATACATTGCCAATTGACGTGCTTGAACAATATGGCGTTTTCTAGTTTTAGATTGCAAGGTTGCTACATCTAATTCAAAATAATTAGAAACAATTTTTTGAATGTAATCTATAGAAACTTCTCGCTTCGTATTTTTTACAAATTTATCTACAATTTGTTTTGTTAAAGAAAGTGTAAACTCTTTTCTGTTAAAAGATGCTTGAGCAATCATAGAAATTAAAACTCCTTCTAATTCTCTAACATTTGATTTTATATGTTTTGCTATATATTGAACTATTTCATTTGGCATTTCAACACCGTCTCTATATAGTTTATTTTCTAAGATAGAAACTCTTGTTTCATAATCTGGTGCTTGTAACTCAGCAGATAATCCCCATTTAAAACGAGAAAGCAAACGTTGCTCTATGTCTTGCATATCAACAGGAGCTTTATCTGAAGTCAAAATAACTTGTTTTCCATTTTGATGTAAATGGTTGAAAATATGGAAAAATACATCTTGAGTTCCCGTTTTACCAGATAAGAATTGAACATCATCAATTATTAAAACATCAATCATTTGATAGAAATGAATAAAATCATTTCTAGTATTTCCTTTTACAGAATCTATGTATTGTTGGGTAAATTTTTCAGAAGAAATATATAAAACTGTTTTATCAGGATATTTATCTTTAATTTCTACACCAATTGCATGTGCAATATGTGTTTTACCTAAACCAACACCTCCATAAACTAACAACGGATTAAAAGAAGTTCCTCCAGGTTTATTTGCCACAGCCATACTCGCTGAACGCGCTAAACGGTTAGAATCTCCTTCAACAAAGCTTTCGAAATTATAATTTGGATTTAATTGAGATTCTATTTTAACCTTTTGAATACCAGGAATAATAAATGGATTTTTTAATTCTCGCTTATTAAAATCTATTGGAACTGTTACACCTTGAGGGTTAATTGGATTTCTATTGGAACTAGGAAACTTTACAGTATGTGGATTATTACTACTGTAGTTATTTTCCATTCTAACATCATAAATTAATTTTGCATCATCTCCCAACTGCTTTACCAAAGCAACTCTTAACAACTTAATATAATGTTCTTCTAACCATTCATAAAAAAATTTACTAGGCACTTGAATCGTTAATGCTTCACCAGATAATTTTATTGGTTTAATTGGCTCAAACCAAGTTTTGTACGCTTGCTGCTTAATATTATCTTGTATAAAAGATAAACATTCCGTCCAAACTGATATTGCAGTTTTACTCATTGGTGCTTTTCGTGGTATTTTAAATTAATGAGTCGTAATTATTGAACGAACTCTAGTTGTTTTTTGGTTCTACAAAAATGTGAATAATTTTTAGTATAAAAAAAAAAAAATCTATTGATTATTAATTTTTTTTTACGTAAATAACATCTCATAAATATACAAAATGATTTCAGATAAAATAGAATTTCGAGTAAGATATGGTGAAACTGATCAAATGAGCTACGCATACCATGGTAATTATGCTGCATATTTTGAAATGGGACGGACTGAATGGCTAAGAAAACTAGGTGTTTCATATAAAAAAATGGAAGAAGATGGTATTATGTTACCTGTAATTAGTCTAAATACAAATTACTTAAAGCCTGCAAAATACGATGATGTTCTAACCCTAAAAACAACTTTAGCAAAAAAACCAACAGCAAGAATTGAATTTAAGTTCGAAATAACAAATGAACAAAATGAATTGTTAACAACTGCAACCGCAGTTTTGGTTTTTGTTAATATGAAAAATAACAGACCAACACGTATTCCAAACTACTTGTTAGATAAAATTAATGTTAAGGAGTAACTTCTTTAATTTTTAAACAACGTAAATCTAAAAATAATTGCTGAACTTTAAGTGCGTTCTTTTTTCTTACTGAAATTAAAAACTCACAATTTAATTCCATTATTTGATTTTCTATGTGAAGATTTTGCTCTTTAATAATTCGCATTACCTTATTCATGTCTTTATATTCAAAATAAAGTTTATAAAAAACATCAATAGTTTTTTTTACAATTACAGCTTCCTCTAAAATTAACTTTGCTGTAGTTTTATAAGCACTAATTAATCCGCCTACACCCAATTTAGTTCCGCCAAAATAACGTACTATTACCACTAAAACATTGGTTAAATCTTTGGATAAAATTTGTCCGTAAATTGGTTGGCCAGCTGAATTATTTGGCTCACCATCATCATTTGCTCGATAACTAATTTCTTCAATTCCCAATTGCCAAGCATAACACCAATGTCTTGCCGAATGATGTTTTTTCTTTAATTCATCAATATAAATTTTCACATCTTCTTCTGAAGCTATAGGAAAAACATATCCAATAAATTTGCTACCTTTTTCTTTATAAAGAGCATCTCCAACAGCAATTTCAATAGTTTTATATGTGTCCTTTTCTAAATTCATAATTGTTTTGAAACGCAAATATATCAAAAGCATTTTTTTAATTTTCAATTTTAAAATGAATATCTTTGAATATCAAATCTTAACCAATGAAAAAATTATCCTTATTACTAATTACACTACTTTTTATTCTTTCTTGTAAAGAAGATGTTTCTAATAAAAATAATGAACTAAAAAGAGAACCAAATTCTTTTGCAATTGTAATACATGGAGGTGCTGGTGGTATTAAAAAAGAGTATTTTACCGAAGCACAACAAACTGCTTACACACAAAAATTACAAGAAGCCTTAAATGCTGGTTATTCTGTTCTTGAAAATGGTGGAATTTCTTTAGATGCGATACAAGCTGCAATTAATATTATGGAAAATTCTCCATTGTTTAATGCTGGAAAAGGCGCCGTTTACAATAGTGATGGAAATCAAGAAATGGATGCTGCAATAATGGATGGTAACACTTTAAATGCTGGAGCAATTGCAGGTGTAAATCATATTAAAAATCCAATTTTAGCTGCTCGTATGGTTATGGATAGCTCAAAACATGTATTGCTTTCTGGAAAAGGTGCGGAAATTATGGCTGAAAAATACGGAATAGAAATGGTTGATAGCTCTTACTTTTTTACTGAAAAAAGAATGAATCAATTAAAAAAATTGCAAGGAAAAGAAAAAACTGAACTCGATCATACTGCCTTTTTAATTAAAAATGAATTAATTGACGATCATAAATACGGAACTGTTGGAGCTGTTGCTATTGATAAAAGTGGAAATATTGCTGCTGGAACTTCTACTGGTGGAATGACTAACAAAAAATATGGTCGCATTGGTGATGTGCCAATTATTGGTGCAGGAACCTATGCTAATAATTTAACTTGTGGAATTTCTGCCACCGGAACGGGCGAATATTTTATAAGAACAGTAGCTGCTCATGAGGTTTCTAGTTTAATTAAATTTAAAGGATATTCTCCCTCTGAAGCTCTACATGAAGTTTTATTCAATCAAATTGGTCCGCTTGGTGGTGAAGGCGGAATGATTTTATTAGATAAAAACGGTGAGGTCTTTTGGGATTTTAACTCTTCTGGTATGTTTAGAGGTTATAAAAAGTCTACAGGCGAAATCAAAATTGAAATGTTTGAAAAATAGCAATTTTCGTAAACCTAAAATCCACCCTTAACAAGATTAGGCTCTGAATCAAATTCAAGGTAACGGGTTTTACTACTTTTCAAGTAATTTAAGAGTTGCTGTTCTGTTGATTTTTCCGGTTGGAGTTTTTACAAAATTCTTAATACAATAAATTCCTTTTGGAATTTCGTATTTAGAAAGTGTTTTTAATTCTTTTATTTTCCGAAAAAGTATACTTTTCAACTTTTCAACTTTCGAGCTTTCATATTCAATAACTAAAATTAATTTTTCACCCAAAACAGCATCTGGTAATCCGGTTACAAAAAACTGTTCTTTAATTAATTTAGTTAATTTTCCCTCTAGTTGCTCTGGAATTAATTTTATGCCACCTGAATTTATAATAGAATCATAACGACCTAACCATTTAAATTCGGTTTCTGAAACAAGTTCAACTAAATCATTTGTGATAATAAGTTCATTAGAAATTTTTGTTGCATTTATTAATAAGCATCCTCTTTTATCTGTTGAAATTTTAATGTTTGGGAGTGTTTTATAATGAGATTGCTTCGTTTCTCTCGCAATGACGTTTTTAAAATTATTCAGTTTTTTAACAGCAATATGTGTAATGGTTTCCGTCATACCATAAGTCGCAAAAACTGCGGTTTTAATTTGTTGAAGTTCATTTAATAATTCATTAGAAACTACACCTCCACCAATAATTAGTTTTTTAACTTTATGAATTTCGTTTAAAGAATTAGCCATTTGCAATGGAACCATTGCCGAAAAATCGTATACTTTTTTAATAGTATTTAATGGTGTTGAGGTTGGCTCTACAACATCTAATTGCCATCCTAAAGTTAAAGCTCGCACCAACATCATTTTACCAGCAATATAATTTGGAGACATGCATAAAAGCGCCGTTGTATTTTCTGATAATTCAAAAAAATCACCTGTTGCTTTCGCACTATTTATCATATGCTTTTTTTGAAGTTGAATTATCTTTGGAGTTCCTGTAGAACCAGAAGTTTTTACTTCAATAAAAGAATTTTCATCAAACCAATTTTCTAAAAACTGATAAACCTCAGTAGCAATAGATTTAGAAAATAATAGCAGTTCCTCAACAGAACTAAATGAATTCCCTTGTAATTTAAAACTTTTATGAAAATTATTTTCTGCTATCAATTTTTAAAATTTTACTTTTCTAAGCTATAAATTCTTCTTCGCTTAATTCAATAGGTTTTGTAACTGTTCCAAATAATTTTTCTTTCCAATTTGTCCAGCCGTATTTTTTTGAAAAAATAAAAAGCACTAGTGGATACAATACAAATACAGGTAAAAACATTAACAAATCTAACGATGGTTCGGACACATCAATTAATAATGCTTCTGTTTGAAAAACTGCCCAATTAGAACTCACTAAAACAGCTGCTACAATATTATTTGCTGCGTGAAAACCAAGTGCTAATTCTGTGCCTTCGTCCATTAGCGTAAATATTCCTAAAACCAATCCTGTTCCAATATAATATATCATAACAATCCACCCAAGTTTTTCAACTTCAGGGTTTAATCCGTGTAACAACCCAAAAATTACTGCAGTTAAAATCAATGCTACAAATGATTTTTTAAACCAAACACCAAAGGCCTGCATTAAATAACCTCTAAACAGCAATTCTTCCATACTTGTTTGTATGGGCAAAAACACCAAAGAAATAAGTAATAATACAAAAAACGGAGTGGGTTTAAAATTCCACACATAATCGCTAGGCGACATAAAATAATCAACTCCAATTAGTAATACTCCAATGGTAAACCAAACAAAAAAAGCATAAAAAAATCGACTCCAATCAACTGATTTTCTTGACGTTATTATTGATTTTATTTTTCGCTTATGCAATTTATTTACAAATAAGAATAGAAGCACTAACAAAAACAAAAAGGGTAATAAATTAACTAAAAAATCTAAATTACTAGGCTCCTTTTGCTCCATTTCCTGATACAGTGTATCTAATAATTCAGGAAATAATAAGTAGATAACCACATTCATTAAAAATGGAAAAGTAACAACCGAAATTGTTATAAAATAAGCCCACCATTTGTTATTGCCTTTATATGCTTGTTGTATAAATTTCATTTTTAAGTTTTTAAAATCTTGTTTTTAGTTGAAAAATTTAATTATAAATCAACATTCCACTTTTTGGTTGCATTGTAATGTAAATGTCCGTTTTTTACTTCTAAAGGACTCTCAAAATTATTGGTAAACAAACTTCCAGTTCCTAAACCTTGCGGCATTTTATTGCCTAAATTATAAGTCCATTGTGCAATTGCATTCAACCCAATATTACTTTCTAACGCAGAAGTTATCCACCAACCTATTTGTTGTTTTTCAGCCAAAATAATCCATTCTTCACTTCCTTTAAAGCCGCCTACTAAACTAGGCTTTAAAATTATGTATTGCGGATTTATTATTTGTAGTAATTCTTGCTTTTTTGTTACATTAAAAACACCAATTAATTCTTCATCCAAAGCAATTGGTAAAGGTGTTCTTAAACATAAATCTGCCATTACACTTAATTGCCCTTGTTTTATTGGTTGCTCTATGGAATGAATTTCAAATTCTGAAAGATGTTTTAATTTCTCCAATGCTTCATTTGGCTTAAAAGCACCATTTGCATCTACTCTTAATTCAATTTCTTTTGAAGAAAAATGGTTTCGAATACTTTTTAATAACCCGAGTTCAGTTTCAAAATCAATTGCTCCAATCTTCATTTTAATGGTTGAAAATCCTGCTTTTAATTTTTCTTCTATTTGTTGTTTCATAAAAGTTTCACTTCCCATCCAAATTAAACCATTAATATTTATAGCTTCTTTTGATTGTGTAAATTTTGAAGGAAACAATTCAAATGGATTGTTACTTTTTAATGATATAACAGCTTGTTCTAATCCAAATTGGATTGACGGAAATTCAATTAACTCAACTAATAAACTATCAATATTAGAATTGATATTTTGACAAAGCCAGTTTAATTTTTCTTCATAATCTGGTCTATCGTCAATACTTAAACCTTTAAAAACACCACATTCACCAATTCCAATTTTATATTCATCAATTAATTTTAAAAAAAATGTTTCTTTAGTTTTCAAAATTCCTCTGGAAGTGCCACTAGCTTGTTTAAAATTGAGAATGTATTTTTGGTAGGTTGCTTTCATTTAGTTTAATAAAATTGAAAGGTACAAATATTTAAAATTTTATTATATATTGAGCTATAATTTTAATATTTATGGAAGTTCCGAACATACCAAATTTAATATATTACGCAATACCTTTTTTTATTGTAACTGTAATTCTTGAAGGTATTGTTTTGTTCAAAAAACAACCCCAAACCTATGAATTTAAAGATACTCTTGCTTCAATAGCTATGGGAATTGGGAATGTATTTGTTAATTTATTAAGTAAATTACTAATTGTTTTTATTTTTACTTTTATTTATCAAAATTATAGAATCATTACCATTCCATTTGTTTGGTGGTCTTGGTTACTAATTTTATTTGCTGATGATGTTTGTTATTATTGGGCACACAGAATGGGACACGAAAGTCGTTTCTTTTGGGCTTCACATATTGTGCATCATTCCTCGCAAAAATTTAATTTAAGTACTGCATTACGTCAAACTTGGACTGGAGGTTTTTTTACCTTTGTATTTTATATAATATTACCATTTTTAGGATTTCATCCGTTAATGATTTTTACCCAAATGAGTATCAGTCTATTATATCAATATTGGATTCATACAGAATTAATAAATAAAATGCCACGTTGGTTTGAAGCTATATTTAATACACCTTCGCATCATAGAGTACATCACGGAAGTAATCCACTGTATTTAGATAGAAATCACGCAGGAATTTTTATTATTTGGGATAAATTATTTGGAACTTTTCAGCCTGAACTTAAAAATGAAAAAGTTATTTACGGCTTAACTTCAAATATTAAGACTTTTAATCCTATAAAAATAGCCTTAAACGAATGGATTTCAGTTTTTAAAGATGCTTTTTTAGCTAAAACTTCACTAACAAATAAATTAAAATATTTTATAAAACCACCAGGCTGGAAACATGATGGCTCTGGGAAATTATCAAAGGATTTAAGAAATGAATGGTTTTCATCTTCTTCTGGAAATAACATAAATTGAGAATAAAAAAAGAGAAGCAAATAGCTTCTCTTTTAATTTATAAAATTTGTTAATTTCTAAAAGAAATCAGCTTTATAACTGCCATTATGCGGCTTATAATCTCCGGTAATAATCCTAATCATATCAATTATCCACCAAACTCCAAGACCTCCTAAAGTTACTATAAAAAGTAAATTAATATACCACGGATTGCCTAAATACCACTTATGACCAGCCAAAGCACCTAAGAAAACACCTAATAACAAAGCAATACCTTGACTCTTTTCTGATCCAGCAGCAGCTGGAGAAACTAGTACCTCAGAAACTGAAGTTTTATTAATTTGTGTAGAGTTATCAATTGTCGCAATTCTTTTAACAGGAAAAGATGCATAGCTAAAACTTGTAACTAATAATAACGATACTAATGATAAAATAATTTTTAATTTCATAATTTTTAAGTTTAAGTTTGTAATCAAATCTAACTAAAAATGTTTAATAAAAGTAAGTACTTCGTTTTTATTTTAACCTTATTACTTTTTAGTGAAGTTATATATGCGCAGAATGAGCAAGAATATTTAGGGATTATTAAATTAAATGACTCTTCTTTTATTTCTTACCGATTAAATTTATTAGAAAACAATAATTTAATTTCTGGCTATTCAATTACTGATATTGGTGGTGATCACGAAACAAAATCAAATATTACTGGTGAATTCAATGACGAAACCAATATACTTTCCTTTAAAGAAGTTGGTATAATTTATACAAAATCTGAAGTCTCTGATTATGATTTCTGTTACATTAATTTTGAAGGGAAATTTAAGAATATAGATTCTAAAAAAAATATTGAAGGGAAATTTATAGGGCTTTATAATGATGGGAGCAATTGTATAAATGGTGAAATTAAACTTCGAAATATCGAAAAAATTGAAAAAAAAGCTGAAAAAATTGATAAACTAATTCAAAAATCGAAACGTGTTGATAAAACAATTAAATCTTCAGTAAGTGTAACTCAGACTTTAGATTCCTTAAAAATGAATATCTTAAAACCAAATCAAAATTTAACAATGTTTTCAGCTTCTTCTGAGCTTAAATTAAACATTTATGATGCTGGAAAGGTTGATGGAGATAAAATTAATATCTATGTTAATGGATCTATTTTTCTTAGAAATTATATTGTAGATAAAAATATAAAACAATTAACAATTTCCTTAAATTCAAAATCAACTTTGATTGAAGTTGTAGCATTAAATACCGGTACTATCTCTCCAAACACAGCGAAAATAGAAATTGTTGATCAAAAAAATAATATTAATACATTAACCCGTTTAAAAAAAGGAGAAAAAACTTCAATAACTATCGTAAAAAACAATTAATCATTTTTCCAACGTTCTAGTTTTGGAATTCCTTTAGAAAACATACCCGCAAATAATTTCATAAAACCACCCATCTCTTTGAGTTTATCTTTTACAAATGCTTGCATTTCTAAAGCTGTAATGTCTGGCTGTAAAAACTTCCCTTCCTCATAACAATAACTGCAATACATATTGCTTGGCTTACCATCTGCATTTGTTCCTCCACCTTTGCCTTTTGGATCTTTATTTAAAGGCATTGCACAACTCTGACAATTTTTATATGTTTTCATGTTTGTTTAATTATTTTTCTAAAATACCTTTTAATTTATTTAATCCATATTCAAAATCTTTTCCAATTGCTTTATCCATATTCATAAAAAGCATCATAATACTTATCGGAAATTTATTTTTCCCAGAAAATCCCCAAATAACCTTTGTTCCTTTCTTAACTTCTTCAACTTTTAAATAAGCATCTGAAGTAGATTTAAATGGTTTTAAAAACCGTAATTGCGATTTTATAACTTTATTTTCTAAAATATCAGTAATTTCTTGTTCACCTTCCCCAACTTCTTTATTTCCAACCCAAGCAGATACGAATCCAACTTCACCATCTTTTCCTGAAAAGGTTTTATTCATATTTGGATCTTTCTCAGCCCAAGGAGACCAATCATCTTGATTTTTTAAGGATTTTAAATATAAAAAAACTTCGGTTAGTGATTTATTCACTATAATATTTCTACTCACATCATAAGATTTTGGAGCAATTAATGCTAAAATAATTACAAGAAATACCAAAGCAAGTAAAATGTAAAGTGCTATATACATAAATTTATATTTTTTTAGTTAATATAAATAAAAGTAATAAAAAAAGATTAAATTTTTAAATTACCTCCTATTGGTAATAAATAAAGCTCTTTTTTTGCTTTTGCAAACTTCTCGAATGCTTCTTTGTGATCGATTTTAATATAACCAAAAGTATCAAAATGAACGCCTAAAACTTTATTACAACTTAAAAACTTACTTGCTTTTATAGCTTCATCTATTCCCATAGTAAAATTATCTCCAACCGGTAAAATAGCTAAATCTAATTCTCCAATAAAATCTGGAATTAATTTCATATCGTATGTTAAAGCTGTATCTCCCGCAATATATAGTCTGTGATGTTTTGTTTCAATTACAAATCCTCCTGGCTGCCCCCCATAAGTTCCATCTGGAAAAGAACTAGAGTGAACGGCGTTGGTATAATGTACAGTTCCAAAATCAAATTTCCATTTACCGCCATGATTCATGGGGTGGCCTTCAATTCCTTTAGCTTCAAAATAGGTTACAATCTCGTAATTAGAAATAATTTTAGCCCCAGTACGTTTTGCTATTGTTTCCACATCTAAAATATGATCTTGATGTGCGTGTGTAACTAAAATATAATCGGCTTGTAGTTTATTAACATCAATATCCTTTGCTAATTCGTTTCCTGTTATAAAAGGATCTATTAATAAAGTTTTGTCTTTAGTTTCAATACTTAAAGTTGAGTGACCTAAATATGTTATTTTCATTATAAAGAAGTATTTAAAGGTTTACTGCAATTTAATGAATATTTTTCAAAAAAAGAACCACAGAAAAATTAATTCTGTGGTTCCAAACAAACAAATAAGTATCAACTAATATTATGAAAAATAGTTAAAACTGATACTTGAGATAGGTAGTGAAATTTCTACCTGGTTCGTAAATTCTCCCAGAAAGTGTATTTGAATTCTTATAAGAGAAATTTAAATGTTCATAATAGTTTTTATCAAAAATATTTAATAGAGCAACTCCTATTGAAACACCTTCAAAAGGATTAAAACCTGCTCTAAAATCTAGTGTACCAAAACCTGGAGTTTCTTCTTCCATAAAAGTTGTAGAAATTCTATCTTGTCTAGCTACTAATCTAGAATTTAAAGCAAACCAATAATTATCTGCCTCATATTTTACACCTAAATTTGCCATAAATGGGGGAATATGAGCTAACGGTTCATCAAAATCTTTATTCTCGGCTTTCGTATAAGAAACATCAGATGTAAAGGTTAAATTATCTGAAGCTTTTACATTAAAACTAAACTCTGCTCCTGTTTGTGAAGCTTTATCTAAATTTATAAATTGCTTTGCAAAAACTGGTGGAGTTGTTGGCATAAATTTTCTTGGAATTGTTGTATTTACAATTGCGGATATATAATCTTCTAAAAAGGAATGAAATACTGAAGCTCCAATTTCAATGGTTTCAAATTTCTTTAACAAAGACAGCTCAATTTGATTATTGATTTCTGGTTTTAAATTAGGGTTTCCAACATATTCATAAGGATCTACTCCTACTGTAAAATGATTTATATAACGCTCAATCATAGACGCCGTTCGTATACCTCTTCCAATTGCCAACTGCGTTTGAAATCCGTTGTTTTGATATTTAATTGAGGCATTTGCACTTACATTAACCTCTGTTTCATCTTCTATACTTCCACCATATAATGCTTCAAAATCAGGAGCAGGATCATTTAAAGAAGTAGCAATAAAATCAGCTCTAATACCTGTAGTTAGGCTAGTGTTATCGGCAATTTTAAAATTTCCTTCTGCAAAAACACCCACATCATTTAAACTTGCATCTTGCCAAATTTTATCTTCAAAAACTTTTGGAGTTGGTAGCATAGTACCATTCATTATTTTAACAATTCGTGTTCTATCTCCTGCTCTATCAATTAAATTTGCATCTATTCCTGTATAAATTATTGCATTCTTAGATGGGGCCAAAACCAATTCAATTTTACCTCCAGTAGTCCAAGATTCAACCGGCGAACTAGCTCCAGTCATTTTAAAACTTGGTCGTCCTTCGTTTGTCATTAAATGATCTACATAAGAATGGAATACTTTTACAGAAAAACTAGCAATTTTTTGAGAAATAGCATTTATTTTATAATCTATTCCAGCTAAAAAACTATCGTCAAAAGGAGAATCCATTGGCAAACCTGCATGGTCAATATCGCGACCAAAGGACTGTCTCCAACTTAATTGTAAGCGTTGTTTTTCAGTTGGGTTTATTCCTATTTTTAATGAATAATCTGTAGTTTTGAATGATGCTGGAACTTTTGTACCATTACCATCTTTATAATCTCCAAAATCGCGATACGAACCATTTAAATGCACATCAAACTGATCTGTAACATACAATGCTGAAGCGCCTGTAACTAAATTATTACCATTAGATTCGTATCCACCTTCTAAACTTCCATGAAAACCATGTTTACCTTTTGTTGGGTTTTTAGAAACTAAATTAATAATCCCTCCAAAATTTTGACCAAAACGAACTGTAAAAGGGCCTTTTACAATTTCAATTTTTTCAATTTCTTCAGGAATTACATGTGTTGTTATTGGATCCATTCTATTTGGACAAGCATTTAACACTTTCATCCCTCCATCATATTGAATATTTAATTGTTCATATTTAAATGCTCTAAAAACTGGTTCTGATGCATAAGCTCCTTTTTTAGTTATTCCAAAACCTTTAATTTCTTTAAATAAATGTCCAACACTTCTAGGCTGACTAATTCTTTTTTCTGCATCATTAATAACAACAGATTGAGAAATGTCTTGCAATGGATTTGCAGCTACAAGTATTTCATTTAACTCAATTTGAGCAAGTTCTAGCCTTATTAGATTCTGATTGTTTAAATGAATTTTTATAGTTTTATAACTTACATGTGTAACTTCAACTTCATCGCCAACTTCTGCATTTATAATAAATTCTCCTGCTTCATTTGTAAGTGTTGCTATATTGCTTTTTAAAACTCTTAAAGTAGCATATTCTATTGGATCTCCTGTTTTATCACCTATAATTTTCCCTGATAATTTAGAAGATTGTGCAAAAGAAATCATCGAAATTAATAGCATCGATAATATGAGTATAATTTTGTATTTCATTATAATTTTAAATAAGTTATTTCAGATTTAATTATTGTAATTTTCACACCCAAACAACTAGTTGTTAAAACTTATATTTTTTATGAAATAATCTAATTATTGACAAGCAGCATTAAACTTATACCAACTAATTATTATTCTTTAAAATAAGTTTTAATAACTTAAAAGTTACTATTTATAAATAAGGTGTATTAGTAATACCAAAACAACATATTTTATGAATTTCAGAAATTTTATAAAAAATTTGAAACTGTAAAAATTAAGTTATTTTATAATTACATAAACTCGTAAGATTAACAAGTTGGTTGTGGAGGTTTAAAATCAGATTTTAAAAAATCTTGAGTAATAAAAAAATTTGAGTATTGATTTTCAAAATTTAACTCATCCTGAATTCTGAATTGATACGTAAATTCATCTAAAGGCGTTACCGGATAGTCATCAAAACTAATTTGTGGTACCGTAGATTTATGATCGTGATTTGTATGGTTAACTTCCTTTAGTTGCTTCTCTAAATAGCATTTACCGTTACATTCTAAATAAGGCTTGTCTTTATTTTCACACAATTCCGTTGCAATATAACTGTAATTGGCATAATACTCAATTATTGGCATAACAGGACGCACCATTGCTAATAAATAAAGTAAATAAAAAAATATGCCTAAAAACTGATTTTTCACGGATCTACAAATAATAAAAGACAAATATATCTTTTACATTTTAAGTTATTGTAATAAATATCACTAAAAAAATTAGACTACTAAACCTATTCCAAATAATAATGAAAATAAAAATGTGGTGATTGCGAGTTTTTTTAATTCTGGATCTAACAATTTTGGCATTTTATTTTTAGCAACAACATTAAAATGTTTTAAAATTGGAAAAAACGTAATTAAAAACAGAAACTGATAAGGGGAATTATAATGCACTACTGTATACAGTATGGCAAATAAAAATGCCGTAATTAGCAGGTAATAATGATAAAACTTTGCAGATTCGCTTCCCATTTTAACAACCAAGGTTTTTTTACCTGATTTAATATCAGATGCTCTATCTCTCATATTATTAAGATTTAACACTCCAATACTTAAAAGCCCTACAGAAAACGCAGGTAAAATTAACGTAATACTTAATTGTTTTGAATACAAATAATAGCTACCAATTACACTCACTAAGCCAAAAAATAAAAAGACAAATAAATCTCCAAAGCCACTATAACCGTAAGCTTTTTTACCAACCGTATATTTTATAGCTGCTGCAATACTAGCAATTCCAAGGCACAGGAAAATTATTAAGTTCAAAAAGTCATCTTTCCCAAAGGCAATAAAAATTAGTAAAATTGCTATTAAAAACGTAATTATACTTGAAGAAATAATAGCAGTTCGCATTTGTTTGGGAGATATTGCCCCACTTTGCACAGCTCTCTCTGGTCCTATTCTATCATTATTATCTGTTCCTTTAACTCCATCACCATAATCGTTGGCAAAATTTGAAATAATTTGAAAACCTATTGTGGTTAATAATGCTAATAAGCATATTTTCCAATTAAAAAATCCTTTAGAGGCAGCCATAAAACTACCAATAATTATTCCAGAAACCGATAATGGCAAGGTTCTTAAACGTGCAGCTTGTATATAACTTTTTACATCCATTTTTTAGTAGAAGTTTCCGATTTATACAACATAAAATTATACATTTCTATTGCTTTACTTGTTTTAACGCAAGGTAAAATAATTTTTCCAGATGCTGTTTGTATTACGATATTTACAACGTCTTTCTTCTTTTGAAAAAAAGTTTGTTTCATCTTAATATGTTGCAATTTAAAATGTTCAAAATATGTTGTATTGGTCGCAATTTGACCAGATCCAATAACCAACATATCCTTATTAAAAAAATAATAACTTTTTTTATACTTTAAGAATATCAAAACAACTAAAAGCGGCACTAATAATACATTTATAAAAAATAATTTATTTGATATTAATAAAAAAATACCATTTAAAAATGCTAAAAACAAAAAGCTTCTAATGAATAATTGAACTTTGTAATAAGAATCTGGTTTGTGTTTTTCTTGATTGATAAAATTAGTATTAAAAAAAAGTACCTTTTTTAATACATTAATATGCTCCTTATTAAAACCAACAATTTTAATTATTTTTTTGTAATTAATTTTGCCGCTTACTGCTTGCTTAAAAATCACATTATAAATACCTAATTTTTGTTTTATTGGATTTGTGAGAACCTCAATACTTTGTACTTTCTGCTTTTTTATAATATTATTTTGTTTTGTAATTAAACCTTGATCAATCTCTAATGTGTTATTTTCTATTGAAACTTGTAAATTAAAATGACGCACAAAGGTTGTTACAAAAGAGATTATTACTGAAATAACAAAGCTAAAAACAAATAAAAACAGCATTAAAAACAGATCACCTACAAGTGAATTTGCATTCTCTTCTAGTATTGCATCAAATTTTTCATCAAGTTCTAACGTTTCTAAAAAATCTTTAACTTGAACATATCCAGAAAAAATAAAAGCAAACAATAATGCTAAACTTTTAAAATGGTTTTCTGAAATACTCACTTTAAACAACTCTGCAATTGTAATTTTATGAAGTATCTCTTTTGTTGGCTCACTATCTTCAGGAGTTACTACCTCCTGCATTTTAGTAAACAAAGCTTTTTTTAATGCAACAGCCTTTTCTCTTGAAAGTGCTTTTATAGAAATTTCTACAGTTTTTGCCCCAGCAGTTTCAATTTCTACCTGTGTAACATTAATTAATTGTTGAATAAAATTTTGTTTGAAGTTTATATGCTGTATTTTTTCAAAAGGAACAGAAATATTAGATTTATTTAAAATTCCTTGTTTTAAAATAAAGGCATTGTCTTTTATTTTGAATTTAAAATTTAAATAGACTAAAATTGCTCTAATTAAAATATAAATTAGAATTGCTAAAACAGCTAATAAAATTTTTGTGAGATTTAATTCAGATTTATCTTTGGTAAGTAATATTGGTATTAATACCCAAGACGATTTTAACGATTTATATAAAATTACAGAATAATTTACAATAATTCCTTTAGAGGATTGTCTTGAAAATTCAGAAAAATCGTATGTATTATCCATTAATAAAATGGGTAATAAATTCTTTTATTTTTTTTGCTTCTTGCTTTGGAAGCCCGTTTACTTTTAAATCGCCTCCACTTTCTCCTGCAGTAAATATTTTTATTGAAGCTAGCTTAAATAGTCTAGAAAAAGGTTTTTCTTCCAATTCTACATGCTGTATTCTAGCAAATGGAACAGTAGTAATAGATTCCACTAAAACTCCTTTTTTATATGAAATATCTTTTTCTCTTACAGCATATTTTCTCTTATAAAAGCCAAGCATCATAAAAAGTAAAATTATGCTTAATAAAAAAGTTAATGATACGTATAAATAAGATGTGTATTCTGGAATATGTGCTTCTAAATTTTTACTAATCAAAAAATACAATCCTACAAAAAGTATAATTGCAACAATACTAAAGTTTAAAAGCAACACTATTAAATACTTTTTATCAATAGGTTTAAAATCTAGCTCAGAAATATCTGGCAATTGAGAAGTAATTTCTATATTTTCAAACATTTATAAAACTATTATGCATTATAAATCTTCTGCATTTGCAATTAATTCTGCAATATCCAACACTTCAATTTCAGCTTCTTTATTTGTAGATTTTACACCATCGGTCATCATAGTATTACAAAAAGGACAACCTGTAGCAATAATATCTGGTTTTACTTCAATAGCTTCTTCGGTGCGTTCTACATTAATATCTTTAGTTCCTTTTTCAGGTTCTTTAAACATTTGTGCTCCACCTGCTCCACAGCATAAACCGTTGGTTTTACAACGTTTCATTTCTACCAACTCCACATCTAATTTTCGAATTAAATCGCGTGGTGCTTCGTACACGTCATTTGCACGACCTAAATAACACGGGTCGTGAAATGTGATTTTTTTTCCTTTGAATTGTCCACCTTCAATAGTAAGCCTTCCATCGTCTATTAATGATTTTAACAATTCTGTATGATGTACAACTTCATATTTACCACCAAGTTGTGGATATTCATTTTTAAGTGTATTAAAACAGTGTGGACAAGCTGTAACTATTTTTTTTACTTCATATGCATTTAACACTTCAATATTAGTCATTGCCTGCATTTGAAATAAAAACTCGTTTCCTGCTCTTTTTGCAGGATCACCAGAACAACTTTCTTCGGTGCCTAAAACAGCAAATTCAACATTGGCCTTGTTTAAAATTTTAACAAATGCCTTTGTTATTTTTTTTGCTCTATCATCAAAACTTCCTGCACAACCAACCCAAAATAAAACTTCTGGTTGTTTACCTTGTGCAGCCATTTCTGCCATTGTAGGTACGTTCATGTCTATATATTTTATTTTTCTATTCGTGTTTTCCGTCGTCAAAAACTTCAATAGTTACTTCTTTTTCAACTAAATCTGTAAAATGACCTCTATAACGTGTTGCTTTAACTAAATGATTGTCAATCCAATGGTAATTTCCACCTCTAGGTTTCCCCATTAATAAACTATGGTATTGAAACCCATGTTTATTTAACCACATTTCTGTTACTTCTCTATGCTCTTCAGTTCTTGATGTAAAGAAACAAATTATATGTCCTTCATCAAACCATCTATTTAATGTTGCTAAAGCATCAGGAAAAGGTTTACAAGTTCCCATTCTTTCTGGCTCTTCATTAGGAACATCTTCTGTAACTGTTCCATCAATGTCTATTAAATAATTTTTAACTCCTTCAGGCAAAATAGGACTAATATGTAATCCATCTTCTACTTTATCATGCAATAGTTTTTCAACATCTTCTTTTTTCATTCTGTATTTTTAATTTTTATAGTAGTATTATTCGTCTTTCCAATTTAATCTATCCATTTGGTTGTATTGCCAAGGAGCACCGTTGTTCTCAATATTCGTCATCATCATATTTAATTCTTGTGAAGCAGCTGATTGTTCCATTACTAAATACCTACGTAAATCAATAATTATTGATAAAGGATCAATATTTACAGGACATTCTTCAACACAAGCATTACAACTAGTACAGGCCCAAATTTCTTCAGGAGTTATAAAATCATTTAATAATTGCTTACCATCATCTTTAAACTCACCATTTTTATTAATATTCTCTCCAACCTCCTCTAATCTATCACGCGTTTTCATCATAATAGCTCTAGGTGAAAGTTCCTTACCTGTAATATTGGCAGGACAAGCAGAAGTACATCTACCGCACTCTGTACACGTATATGCGTTCATTAATTGCACCCAATTTAAATCCGCTACGTCACTTGCTCCAAACTTCTCAGGAACTTCATCTTCACTGCCTTCTGGCGCAGCTGCAAATGGATCTGCATTTGGATCTAGCATCATTTTAACTTCATTAGTAACAGCTTCTAAATTATTTAACTGTCCTTTTGGATTTAAATTAGCAAAATATGTATTCGGAAATGCCAATAGAATATGAAGATGTTTTGAGTAATATAAATAGTTTAAAAACACTAAAATACCAGCAATATGCAACCACCAAGTTGTGCGTTCTATATAAAATAGAGTTCCTGCATTGAAGTTTTTTTCAAATAATGGCACTAAAAATTGACTGATAGGGTTTCCTGCATCTGCTTGTTGAAAAGGTACGTCTGTAGCATTCATTATTAAAAATAACGACATTAACACCATTTCGAAATATAAAATATAAAGAGCATCGTTTTTAGGGAAACCTTTCATTTCTTTATTCCAAAAACGAGGAATTTTTAACACCATTCTCCTTATCCAAAAAATAATAACACTAATTAAAACTAGAAATGCTAATATTTCAAAAGAAGCAATTAAGAAACTATAAAATCCACCTAAAAAAGACAATACTCTATGCGTTCCAAAAAGTCCATCTATAATTATTTCGATTACTTCAATATTAATAATTATAAAACCTACATATACAATAATGTGCAAGATTCCAGCAATTGGACGTTTTACCATTTTAGATTGTCCTAAAGCAATCATCGCCATATTTTTCCAACGAGCAATTGAATTATCAGACCTATCTAATTGTTTACCAAGGTTTATATTTCTAATAAGTTTTTTTACATTTTTAGCAAAAAAACCAATTCCAATAATAAGAAGAATTGCAAATGCTATGTTGTCAATATAATTCATACTTTATAATTTATTGATGGTAAAACTTCCTTTAAGCGAAAGTGCTAATTTAAACAAAAACTTGGTTTTATTCTAGCACTTAAGTTTCATTAAAACCAACTTTAATAAATTCATCAATTCAAAAAACCTTTAATAATTTTTTTAAGTAGCCAATTTAGAATAAATAGCAGCCTTCCCAAGTTAAATGTCATATAATTTACAAATTCAACAGGATTGTAAATTTAAATGAATTTCTTCAAACTTTTTAATTTTTGCAAGGAACCTTTTGTCTTTGACCGTAGCTTTGTAAAACAGCATAAATAAAAGCGCTAATAAATATTTCTTATTGCTCTACATCTGGATTATAACCTTTATCTTTTTTACCGAATAATGAAAAATGAACAAAACGTTTTGGATGCAATTTCATTTCATTTAACAATTCCTCCAATTCTTTTGAAGCGTTGGTTAAATTAGTATACATTTCATCATCTTTTAGCAATTTACCAAGGGTACCTTCTCCATTCTCTAATCCATCCAAGACATTGTTTATATTACCAATTGTATCTTCTAAATTTTTAATAGTTAAACCTAAATTAGCATTTACTAAAGTATCTGAAAGTTTTGCCAAATTAGCAGTCATTAACTCAGCATTATCCAGTGTTTTTGATAATTTATCATCATTCTTTTTAATCAACTCATTTATATTAGCCGATGCAGATTTAAAATTTGTTATAGTTGCATTTAATTCTAAAATACTTGATTTTAAACTTTGTCTGCTTTTAGGATCTAAAACATCTGTTAAACCAGTCATTAAGGAATCTGCACTTTTAATTACACTTTCAACTTTTGCTTGTAATGGGTTTAATTTTTCGGTTACAGAAGAAAACAAATCCGATTCTATTTCACCTCTTAAATAATCTCCTGGAAGTGCTGTTTCACCTTCATAAGAAGGAACAATTGCTAAAGATTTTCCTCCCATTAAACTGGCGCTATAAATTTTTGCAACACTATTTTTCGAGAATTCAAAATCGTTTTCAACACTAAATTCAACAATTAATGTACCTCTTTTTTCTTCGCTTTTATGAAATCCAATATTCACCACTTTTCCAACATCAACACCATTTATTGTTACAACACTAGCTGTATTTAAACCTTGCACATTATGGTATTCTGTAAAATAGGTTTTTATGGGACCATCAAATAAATTAAGTCCTTTCAAATAGTTATAACCCCAAATAAATAATGCGATTACAAGTACAGCTACAACTCCTGTTTTTAATTCTCTGGAAATTTTCAAAATATTATATTTTTAAGGCAATATTACTAATAATTTTTGTGAGTAAATGGCAAAAATACTACGATTTTTTTAAAACTTCTTCTACAGAAATTTTTTTACCATTTTTAAAAGCGACTATAAATGCAGTTTTATATCCTTTAGATTTTGCGATTTTTCTAAATTCTTCAATTTCAGAATAATTGGATGTATTTCCTAAATAATATTTATAACTATTTCCAACTTTAATTCTGTCTACATTTTTAAGACCTTTAAAATTATAAGACTTAGTTTCTAATTTTCTAGAACCAGAAGCTATTTGAACTTTAAATACAACATCTTTATAATTCGTTATTTCCTGCTCATTTATTGCTGCTTTTGTTGTTTTTGAAACTTCAGTTATAGCATTACCTTGCACAGTATTTAAAGTAAGTTGGTTTATATATTTTTTTATACCATTATAAATAGATTCTGAAAATTTTTGTTGTCCTAATTTAGAATTCAAATAAAGTCCTTCTTTACTATTTGTTATAAACCCAGTTTCTATTAAAATACTTGGCATATAAGTTTGATGCAATACAACAAACCCTGCCTGTTTTACACCTCTGTCTTTTCTCCTTAATTTTGTTGTAAATTCATTTTGAATAATACTAGCTAATTGTATGCTTTGGTCTAAATATTCTTCTTGCATTAAAGTAAGTCCAATAACAGATTCTGGAGAATTTGGGTCGAAACCCTTATAAGTTACTTTGTAATTATCTTCTAACTCAATAACCGAGTTTTCTGCTTTGGCAACTTCAAAATTCTGTTTATTTGCATGTGTTCCTAACACCCAGGTTTCTGCTCCATAAGCATTAGAAGAGTGTGCATTACAATGTATTGACACAAACAAATCAGCATCTGCTTTATTTGCAATTTTACCACGATCTTTTAAACCTATAAATACATCTGTTTTTCTAGTATAGATTACCTTAATATTTTCTCTTTTCTCGAGCATTTTACCGACTTGAAGCACAATTTTTAAGGCAATATCTTTTTCTTTCATAGATTTATAACCTACTTTCCCTGGATCTTTTCCTCCATGGCCAGCATCAAGAACTACAATAAATTCAGTTTTTTGGGCTATAATGTTATTATTATTAAAAAGAATGATAGAAAAAAATACGAAAACTCGTAAGAATACCGTTGATATTTTAATTTTAGAAAAGAGTAGTGAGTTCATAAATAATTTTAATTATTTTTGGCAACTGTTA
>CBDUKG010000033.1:0-24969 GCA_965367745.1 uncultured Flavobacteriaceae bacterium
TGTAATAAAATTAAATAATGAAATAATAAATCTGCACCTTCATTTAAAAATAACTCATCGTTATTATCTTTAGCTTCAATTACTATTTCTACAGCTTCTTCACCTACTTTTTGAGCAATTTTATTGATGCCTTTTTTAAACAAAGAAGCAACATAACTCTTTTCAGCATCTGCATTTAATCTTCTTCCAGTAATTACACTTTCAAGTTCGGAAAGAAATCCAAAAGATTGTTCGTTAGTTTCATCCCAACAGGTATCTGATCCTTTATGACACGTTGGCCCAACTGGTTTTACCTTAATTAAAAGTGAATCGTTGTCACAATCATTTTTTATAGAAACTAAGTTTAAAAAATTACCGCTTTCTTCACCTTTTGTCCACAATCTATTTTTGGTTCTACTAAAAAAAGTTACTTTTCCTGTTGCAACAGTTTTTTCGTAGGCTTCTTTATTCATATAACCCAGCATTAAAACTTGTCTTGTTACAAAGTCTTGAATTATTGCTGGTACTAAGCCATCACTGTTTTTGTTGAAATCTATTTTCATTATTGTATTCTTTTTTAATCTTTTAATTTTAACCGTCATTGCGAAGCAAATTCTTTATTTGCTGTGGCAATCTGTTTGTTTTTAGTTCTTAATTAACAGATTACTTCGTCGCTAACGCTCCTCGCAATGACCCAATTATTTTATTCACGAAGCACACTAACATCCCCATTTTCAGCTACTTTTAAAATAGTAGATGATTTCTCATTTATAACTTCGCGCTGCAAATTTACACTATAGTCGACGCTGTGCAAAATTGGTGGCTCAATTTCTTTAAAACTTTTTGGAGTTACTTTTCCACTTACATTTGCAGAAGTTGAAACTATAGGTTTTCCAAACTGCCCAATTAATTCTTTGCAAAATTTATGTTGAACAATTCTAATAGCAACGGTATTATCTGCGGCAACAACATTTTTTGCCAAACCTTTTGGGTTGCTGTAAATTATGGTAGTTGGATTTGAAGTTTTCCCTAATAATTCAATAATTTTATTGGAAATAGTAGGTACATATTGTTGTAACATTTTAATACTATCCACTAAAATTATTAAACTCTTACTTTCTGAGCGTTGCTTAATTTTATATATTTTATTCACTGCACTTTCTGAAGTGGCATCACAACCAATTCCCCAAACAGTATCTGTAGGATATAGTAAAACTTTATGCTGTTGAAGTATTTCTAAACTATTTTTAATTTCTTGTAACATTTTGTACTATTAAAAAACTGTAATAATATTTTGTGTTTCTGGAATTTTTGGTAAAGTTAAGTAATCACCAATAATTGAATTATATTCTTCAGGTAAAAAATTTACTTTTCCATCTTCAGGATAAAAAGTTATTTCTCCAAAAATGGTTTTACTATTAACTGAATAAAAATCTACTCTTGCAAAAGGCAAATTTCCCGCTAAACTTGCTGCTAAAGATTTCATTTCTTCGAAATTTGAAGGCTTTGGAACATTGTAATTAAACATAGGTCTTTTTGAAATTGAAAAAGGTAGTTTTAACCAATTTAGATCGTAATAACATCTGTAATCTTTAACACCCCGTTCAATATCTATTTGTAAAAATTTTGGTTCTCCATTAAAACAAAAGAATTTATAATCGTACAAAACATCCTTTCCTTCTTCTTCTAAATATTTTTCAGCAATTATTTTTGGTTCTATATTTTTATAAGCCCATTCCAACCCCACTTTTTTATATTGGCAATGGCGCATCCATTTATGCATTGCTTTTTTTGCAGCTGCAATGTCTAATTTGCTTTTATCTTTAACAATTAAATTTAAACTGCTTCCGTGTGCCCCTTTTAACACAAAACTATTTGGAAGTTCATCAAAATTAATTTCATCCACATTATAGTAGACTTTGTATAGTTCGTTTAAATATTGATCTCCAATTTTTTTAGAAACATATTCTCTAACGCAAAATTTATCAGCTAATTGGGTTAAAATCGGAACGTGAAAATGCAATTTAAGCCAGGTAATCTTTTCATTAAATTTTTTGGGATGTTCCAGATTTAACTTTTCATCGGTATAATACCGATACCTTATTTTAAGTAATCTTCTGTTAGGAAGAAATTTAAAATTTTTTAAAACTCTATAGGTTGTTTTTCTTAATTTCATCTATTGCTTTTTATTGCTTTTTAGAGTTCAGATGGAATGTCCAAATTACAATTACAGGTTGTTTTTTATTTAAAAGTTGTTTTTCAGGTTGCTATTATAATCAATTAAAATTTAAAATAATTTAATTTTTTACACATTTTATATTTTCTAATAAGATTTAAAGGCTTGGTTTTTAATCTTTTTAATTCGTTATCATGAATAAAACTTTCCACTGCCTCTAGAACTCTGTTACTCGATTTACCATCAAAATAAGGGTGTTCTTCCAATACAAATTTTTCGATTTTATGCATTAAATTTTCTGGTCTTTTTAGCGCATATGCAATACTGCTTTTTAAATCATCAACCGTTGTTATATTGATAAAACAATCTTTAGGCACCTTGTTATTAAATGTAACTACAGGCTTTTTTTGAATAATAAATTCGGTAATAATAGACGATGTATCTGTAAACATTACATCGGCTTGTTTTAAAGGTTCTAAATCTTCTAAATACGGAAGATAAGTAACATTTTTATAGCGATCTAATTGCTGAAATTTGTTTACAATTGCTGCATCCATTTTTGGATGTAAATTTACAATCCAATTCCAATCTTCATTTTCAATCAGTTTTACTAATTCACCAAAAACCACTGGATTATGCGCCAAGCTCAGTCTTTCTGTAAAAGTTGAAGCTATAAAAATAGTAGGTTTAGATGCATCTGTATTTTTAGTTACAGGAAACAACACATCTACTTTAGACCAACCTGTTTCAACAACTTTAAAATGTTTATGCTTTTTCTCTAATTCCTTAAAATAAGTAGTTGTAGAAGGTCCTTGCGTACAGTATAAATCGAAAAAACCTCTAATTCTAAAATGCCCTTTGTCTTTCGAACGTTTATTAACACTAAATCCGTGAAATAATTGCACTTTAATTCCTGGGAAAAAGTGAGGGACATCGTTACTGGCAACTAAAACGGCATCTGGGTTAAAATCTAGTACTTCTTGCACTGAATTTAGTAGTTTTTCAGAAGGTTTTAATTTTGCCTTACTTGTTTCATTTTCAATATACCAGGCTACTTTATATCCCCGCTTTAAAATTTCCGTTTGTAATGGTCGTACAATTGGAAAACCGTATTCGAAAGATATATAAATTAAAAACCTCATAAGCTTTATGTAACTAAGGCTACAAAAATAGTATTTTATAGTGATGTAGCTAATTAGAAAATTAGATTTTTTAAATGAAAAAGGCTGTTCTAATTATTATAAATTAAAACAGCCCTTAATATATTAAAAACTATCAACAATAAAATTTATTCAAATTGCCGATGCTTTAAGATTAAACAGCTACATCATTTTCACGAAGTGCGTCGTTTAAAGAAGTTTTTTTGTTCGTACTTTCTTTACGTTTTCCAATAATCATTGCACAAGGAACATTAAATTCACCTGCAGGGAATTGTTTTTTATAACTTCCCGGAATTACCACAGAACGCGCAGGAACTCTACCTTTCATTTCAATTGGCTCTGGTCCCGTAACATCAATAATCTTAGTACTCATTGTCAATACAACACCAGCACCTAAAACAGCCTCTTTTTCTACACGAACACCTTCAACAACAATACAACGCGAACCTACAAAAACATCGTCTTCAATAATTACCGGAGCAGCTTGTAAAGGTTCTAAAACACCGCCAATACCAACACCTCCACTTAAATGCACATTTTTTCCAATTTGTGCACAACTACCAACAGTTGCCCAAGTATCTACCATAGTTCCTGCATCTACATAAGCACCAATATTAATATAACAAGGCATTAAAATTGTACCTGAAGAAATGTATGAACCGTGACGTGCAACTGCATGCGGCACTACACGAACGCCTTTTTCTTTATAACCTGTTTTTAATGGAATTTTATCATGGAATTCAAAACAACCAACTTCTATAGTTTCCATTTTCTGAATTGGAAAATACAATACAACTGCTTTTTTTACCCATTCATTTACTTGCCAACCACCTTCAATTGGTTCAGCAACTCTTAAAGTTCCAGCATCTAACAGTGCAACTACCTCTCTAATGGTATTTTGTGTTACTGCTTCTTTTAACAATGCTCTATTATCCCAAGCATTTTCTATAATCTCTTTAATTTTATCCATTCCTTTAGTTTTCTTAAAGAGCAAATATAAAATTAAAATAGTTAGCTAAGTTCAAAATGATTAAATTTGCACAACTTTAAAATTTCTGTTATTAATTTGGGACGTATTTTGGCTTTTGATTTTGGTGAGAAAAGAACTGGTATTGCAGTAACGGACGAGCTTCAAATTATTGCTTCTGGACTGACTACAGTTGACACCAAAAAAATATTTTCATTTTTAACTGAGTATTTAAAAAATGAAACTGTTGAATTATTTATTGTTGGTGAGCCCAAACAAATGAATAATACTGCGAGCGAAAGTGAACAGTTTATTCAACCATTTGTAAAAAAACTAAGCACAACATTTCCTAAAATTCCAATTAAAAGAATTGATGAGCGTTTTACTTCTAAAATGGCTTTTCAAAGTATGATTGATAGCGGTTTAAAGAAAAAACAACGTCAGAATAAAGCCTTGGTTGATGAAATAAGTGCAACTTTAATTTTACAATCGTATCTGCACAATAACTAAAACAGCAACTACTTGGTGTTTAATTTATAAATAGCTTCGGCAAATTTTTCACCTAAATCTATATAACCTTCACTGTTGTAATGCCAAGTGTCCGAATATTTATAATATCGTGTATCTCTTACAATTGCAGCATTTGTATCCGTTCGAGCAAATTTTTCTTGGGCATACTGCAGTAGCTCCCCATATTCATAAACCTTACCATCCGTATCGTTCCAAGAGTCCGAAATTTTACCAATCACAACTGGTAAATCATCTACACGGAAACTTGCTCTAATTAAATCCATTAATCTTTTTAAATTAAAGAAATAACTATTAGCAACCTCTTCAGAAAAACTTGCGTCACTTTCACCTTGCATCCAAATAATTCCTGAAGGAATTAAAATATCTGTTTTACCATCTCCATCAATATCGGTATTACTAAATGCGCCTTTTAAAGTTGTTAAAAAATGATCATATTGATTTATTCCTTTAAAATCGGGCTCCCAAGACCCAAATCGACCAGCAGCTAAACTATCTATAGAAGAACCATTTCTTGCGTATTTAATTATTGCAATTTTATCGTTTGGATACAATTCTTGTAGTTTTCTTGCGAATGACAATTCTATTCCAAACCGATTAGAATAGTTGTTTTTTATTCCATCAGAAGAAAATCCAACTCCATAACCAGGTTTTAAAACTTCCCATTTTCCAATACCTCCATTTTGTTGTTCATCTCCTACCGAATTTCCTTCATACATAAAAACATTTTTAAATACTTTATTCAAATCCGATGGTAATTCATTAATAGTTCCAAAACCTATCATATTAGACTGGCCACCCAAATAAAATACTCTAATACTATCTTTTTGTTGACTGAATAACAATGCTGGAAAAAGTACAACCAGTAATATTATAGATCTATAATACTTCATAAGTATAAACGACTGTATTTAATTTTTTTAATAGATTAAAATATTATTGAATGGTTATTTTAAGTTTTTTTGAAATAGCATCAGATGCATTTCCAACATAAATTTCATAATCTCCCTTTTCTAATTCCCAATTAGAAATAGCTTCATTATAAAAAGCTAAATCCGAAACAGCTATCGAAATTTCGACTGTTCCTGTTGTTTCATTTTTTACACTTATTTTTTTGAAACCTTTAAGCTCTTTAGTTGCTCTTTTTACTTTTGATGTTGATTTTCCCACATAAACTTGCACAACTTCTGAACCAGTAACAATCCCAATATTAGAAACTTTACACGAAACCTGAATAGTATCCTTAGAAGTATAGCTATTTTTATCAGTCTTTATAGCACTAATTTCAAAATTTGTATACGACAAACCATGTCCAAAAGCAAAAAGCGGTTTAATCTTTTGAGTGTCGTGCCATCTATACCCAACTAAAATATCTTCTTTATATTCTTGATATTCTCCATTTCCAGGATATGAAATCTCACCAAAATGATGTGCTGAATTGTCGGTTAATTGAACTGGGAAAGAAAAAGGTAATTTTCCTGAAGGATTTACATCTCCACTAATAACAGCTGCTAAAGCATTCCCTGCTTCACTTCCTAAATACCAGCCTTGCATAACCGCATGTACTTTTGATAACCAAGGCATTGCAACCGCATTTCCGCTTACCAAAACAACACCAATATTTTTATTCACTTTAATTAATGCCTCTAAAAGCGCATCTTGTCCAAAAGGAAGTCCAAAATCTAATCGATCTCCACCTTCACAATCTTGATGATGGTTTTTATTTAAGCCTCCAAAAAAGAGTACTATATCTGCATTTTTAGCGACTTCTATCGCTTCTTTTTTCAACACCTCAGCATCTAATTCAGACGCTATCACTTGACCATAAGCTGGTGGTCCTGAGGCATATCCCAAAGCATGAACAATCGTTGCATTCTTATATCTTTCTTGTAGTCCTTTAAGTGGTGCTATTTCATTTTTAGCTTTCAGTTCTGAAGAACCTCCTCCAACAGTCATTTTACGCGTTGCATTTTCGCCAATGACCGCAATGGTCATTTTTTTTGTTGGGTCAATTGGAAAAAATGAATTGCTATTTTTTAACAATACAATTCCTTCAATTGCCACTTCGCGTGCAACTTCAAGATGTTCGATATTATTAATGCTTCCAAAACCACGATTTTTGTTCATATTAGTTTTAAACATTAAACGCAAAATCCTACGAACTTTATCATCTACAATCTTTTCCTCTAGCTCCCCATTTTTTATCATTTCTAAAAAAGGGTGCGCTAAATAATAGTTATCATATGCATTTAATGAAGTTGAAGTTAATCCATCTGTTCCAGTTCCCATCTCCATATCTAAACCATAAAGCGCTGCTTCTTTTGTATTATGAGCAGAACCCCAATCGGAAATAACAACACCATCAAATGCCCAATCACCTTTTAAAATCTTATTCATAAGTAATTTATGATGTGTTGTATATTGACCTCTAAATTGATTGTAAGCTCCCATTACAGACCAAACCTTACCTTCGGTAACAGCTGCCTTAAAAGCAGGCAAATAAATTTCATTTAATGCCCTATCACTTACTTTTACATTAATATGATTTCTCCATTTTTCTTGATTGTTTAATGCATAATGCTTTAAACAAGCAGCAACCCCGTTTTCTTGAACACCATGAATGTATGGCACTACCATTTTTGAAGCTAAAAAAGGATCTTCTCCCATATATTCGAAATTACGTCCATTCATTGGAGTTCTATAAATATTTACTCCAGGGCCTAATAATACATCCTTTTCTCTATATAAAGCTTCTTCCCCTAAACTAACGCCATATTTTTTAGATAATGCAGGATTAAACGTTGCTGCTAAACAGGTTAGCGCAGGAAAAGCAGTTATTGAATCGTTCGTCCATTTTGCATAGCCCCAATTATCCCAATTTATTTCACCGCGAACCCCATGAGGTCCATCAGACATCCAAACTTCTGGAATACCCAATCGTCCTACTCCGGGAGTTGAAAACTTAGATTGTGCATGGCACATAGCAACTTTTTCTTCTAAAGATAATAGCGAAATAATACTATCAATCTTAAATTCTATCTTCTGATTAATTTCACTTTTAACAATGCTTTTTTGAGCATAAACACTTATGTTTATGCTCAATAAGCCACAAAACATTATAAATAATCTAATTTTTTTTACACTCATTTTATAGTTATCCTATTGTAATTATAATAGCTTCTAACTTAATTACGTTTTTCATAATTAGGTCGCTTCGGCATTTTAAAACTTTTTTCACTATCTAATAATCTTAAAACTTCGGTAATTCCAGCTTCTAATTGCATATCTGTTCCATTCGCTAACTGCTCGAAATCTTCAACAATTTCTATGTCAGGATCTACCCCATGTCCTTCTTTAAACCAAACACCATTAGGGTCATACATTCTAAAAGTAGGCATGGTAATACGACCATTATCAATTAAATTTGGTGCTCCTGAAATTCCAATTAATCCTCCCCAAGTACGTGTTCCAATCAACGGCCCAAGACCTCTTTTTCTAAAATAATCTGGAAAGGCATCTCCTCCTGAACCACTAAAGCCGTTAATAAGCATTACTTTAGGACCAAAATTACCTGAAGGCGGCCACGCCCAATCTTTACCATCTCTTACAGCGAAAAAGGCTAAAGGATCTCTATCAAGTAATTCAACAAATCTGTCAGGTATTTGTCCACCACTATTAAAACGTTCATCGATAATTAACCCTTCTTTATTCATTTGAGCATAAAATTGTCGAATCAACTCATTTTGACCATCACGACCCGTACTACGAACATAGATATACCCAATTTTACCATTGGTTGCATCGTCTACTCGTTTACGATTACTTTCTATCCATGCTAAATGACGCAATCTAGTTTCAGAACCCATTGGCTTAATGATAACCTTTTTTGCTTTTAAAAGTGAAGGCGTATTGTTTACAGTGATTTGCACAGTTGCATTTGCAAGACCTTGAAAAGCAGCCGATATTGGTTTTGTAGTATCGATTGGAAGTCCATTTACGGCTAAAATATAATCTCCTTCTTTCACTGTTGCGCCTGGTTTTACCAATGGTGATCGTACTTCAACATCCCACGCTGCACCAGATATTATTTTTTTAATTTTATAATACCCATTTTCTAAACTTATATCCGCACCCAAATAACCAACATTCATACTTTTTGAAGGTGTTATATCACCACCACCAGTATAGGTATGAGATGCATTTAACTCTGCAATAAGGTCTCCAATAATTATATTTACATCATTACGCGAATTAGACTGCTCAATTAATTGACCATAACGAATTCTCATAGCTTCCCAATCTACGCCATGCATATTAGGATCATACAAATAGTCACGCTCTAATCTCCAAACATCATTAAATAGCTGTTTCCATTCTTCTTTTGGAACAACATTCATAACCATTTTTTGTAAAGGAACTGTTTTATCTATTTTTTGATTTTCTTTAATATCAATAACAGCAAGTTTTCGCCCTTGCATAACAAGTAGTTTCTCGCCATTAGCAGCAAGGCTAAAATTAGACACCTTAGAGATAATAGTTTTCACTTCTCTTTCTTTAAAATCATAATAATCAAGAGACGAAGAAGCTTCTCTTGATGCACCTGCATTTGGATAACGTGTAAATAATAATTTACCGTCTACAGCAACTAAATTGCCTAAGTTACCAGGATTTATGTCTAACATTTCAACACGCATTTCAAACCCATCAATCTCAACAATGGTTTTTTTCACCTCTTTTACAGCATCACTACTCTTATCAGCATCTTTTTTCTTTTTGGTTTTATCATCTTTCTTATCCGTGTCATCGCCCTTTTTAGACACTGCAAAAGCATCATTTTTAATTTCTAACAACGACTTCTCAGATTTGTTTAACGTTCCAACTGCTATGTTTGTAGCATTTGGATACACAAAAGTGTTATCTAAATCAGAATATACTGGATTGAAAGTTCTGTTGGTAGCAAAGAAAAGGTGATTTCCATCTACACTAAACGCAGGAGCATAATCTTTATAATATCCTGAGGTAAGCTGTGATACTTTATTGTTTTTTGAATCATATAAAAATATGGCAGCAGTAGCTGGGTTATCAGTTGCACGACTATACGCTATCCAGTTGCTATCTGGCGACCAAGTAACACTAAAGCTACGTAAACCTCCTTCTAGCATACTTTTTCCTTTATCTATATTAGTAACCTCACCTGTACTAACATTCAGATAATTAATGCGCATCGCTTGGTCTACATACACAATTCTTTTACTATCTGGTGACCAAAAAATTTCATAATTAAATCCGCTTGTAAAATTTGTGACTATTCTAGGTTGTTTCTCCCCAGACATATCATATAGTAGCAATTGATATTCACCATTAACATCACTCCAACAAGCTACAAAATTACCATCTGGAGACCACGATGGTTTACGTTCTGCGCTACCTGAAGTGGCAGAAATATTTGCTACATATCCTTCTTCAGCTGGCAAATTAAATAACTCTCCCCGTGCTTGCACTACAACCCTTTTTCCATCAGGAGAGATTGTTGCACTTTGCATATAAGAAGCTACATTTTTTTGTTGTGATATAAGTTCTTTTCTATCTGAAACAATACTAATACTCACCTCTTCAGTTTTGTTTGATGCTAAATTGTAGATGTATAATTTTCCACCCGCTTCAAAAATAATATCATTAGCGCCTTTTTCTGGAAAGGTAATATCAAAGTCTTTAAAACTTGTTAATTGTGTATTTGTTTTAGCGGATAAATCGTACTTCCACAAATTATTTCTTTTGTTAGGACCATTATCAGACATATAATAAATTCCATCATCATGCCACATTGGCAACTCATCATTTGCCATATTATTGGTTATATTTTCTGTAGTAAAGGTGCTAAGATCAAACACAGAAATATCAGGTGCCGTTCCACCACGATATCTTTTCCAATTTCTATTTACTCTAGATCTATCGGTATAGGCAACTTTTAATCCGTCTGGAGAAAATGAAGCGTATTCACCATATGGTATTGGTAATTTTGTTGGCGCTCCTCCAGTTGCTGGAATGGTATAGAATTGACTGTATCGCTGACGACCACTTTCTCTTGAAGACGCAAACAAAACTGACTTTCCATCTGGTGTCCATCCTAAAACTCTATCAAACATGCCATGATACGTGAGTCGCATTGGTATGCCTCCTGTTACATTTATTAAATATACATCGCTATTTCCGTGATAATTAGCGGTGAAGGCGATTTTACTCCCATCAGGAGAAAATCTAGGATAACTTTCAGAACCTTCAGGAGAGCTTAATCTATGAGCATTACCTCCAGATTTTGCTGCAATCCATACATCATCGCCATAAACAAATGTAATTTGTGTTTCAGATACATCTGGATATTGCATTAAACTCCCGCTAATTTGGGCGTTTATTGATCCATAAATGAAAACGAGCACTAAAGCTGAATAAAAATTTTTCATAATTTCGGTTTGAGTTTTATATATTATTAATATCTAAAAATTTAGCTTTTCTACTAATTGTTGATGAATCCATTCAATAGGTTCTTCTATTTGAACGTTTGCTAAATCTGTGAAAATCGCCTACATAAATAGCTGAATTTATGGTATGACTACAATTTTGCGATATCTAAAGTAGTTTAAATGTTTTGATAATCATAATCCTAGCCAAATTGCTCCAATGGATGCCCTAAAAAATACATCCAGAATTTTTAGCATAGTGAAGAGATAAATGATGACAAACACAAAGGTAATTTTTCATTATTTAGTAAATTTAAAATTACTATTCTGTTTTGAAAAACCTGCTACCAGTGTAGTTAAAATTAAAAAGACAATGCAGTTAACTGCATTGTCTTTTTCCAACTTAATTAACTCAAAACTTAATATCCTGGATTTTGGTCTTCAGGATTTATTAAAACATTTCTACTTATTTCATTTGATGGAATAGGAAATACTTGGTTCTTTGAAGTATATCCGATGCCTGAAAGTTCTGTGTCTGCTAATCCCCAGCGCACTAAATCCCAAAAGCGTTGCCCTTCAAATGCCAATTCTAATTGACGCTCTAAAACAATAGCATTAAATAAAGCGTTTCCTGTAGCAGTTACATTCGATAATCCTGCTCTTAAACGCACTTTGTTTAACTCAATTTGAGCTTTTCCATCTTCGTTATTTTTATGATACGCTTCGGCTGCCATTAATAATACATCTGCATATCGCATTAATCTCCAGTTAATTCCGTAGTTTAACTCGTTAATTGGACCAGCAGTATCTTCAGTTTTTGTAACATATTTTAATCTTACAAATCCCTCATAGTCATGAATTCCTGTATCTGGTGGTGTAACCGAGCCTCCTGCAGTGGTTAAATCTGCTTCAGAAATAAGTGTTGCATTTTTACGAACAACATCACCTGCATTTGCAAATGCTTGGCCAATTTTACTTGTAGGTAAATTAAAACCCCATCCGTTTGCAACTCCAATAGCAGCAACATCAAAAGCATCACCTCTTGGCCCCATAAGTTGCGCGTGAATATTACTTTCTGGACGTCCACCCCAAGGGAAATTACCCCAATCGTATTTTTCAGTACTTACGTAATTTAATTCAATTAATGATTCTATACCGTTTTCAGAATTTGATTTCCAAACATCTGCAAAATTAGGTTCTAGATCAAAAGCTTGTGATGCAATTACTTTTCCAAACTCAACAGAAGCAACATCATATTTATTTTGAAATAAATAAACTTTTCCTAAAACAGCTTGTGCCGCTTCTTTGGAAATTCTAAAAGATTGAGCGACTCCACCTCTTGAAGGCAATCCACTAATTGCAGCTGCTAAATCATTTTCAATTTGAATATATACTTCACTTTTTGGAGATCTTGCCAAACCAAACTCATCAATTGATTGTGGAGTTGTGATTCTTAAAGGTACATCACCAAATAAAGTTACTAACTCAAAATAACTATAGGCTCTTAAAAATTTTGCTTCAGCAATAAATTTATCTTTGGAGCTTAATTCAGAAACTTCTAATTTTTCAATTAAAACATTTGCTAAACCAATAGTTTTATAAAAACCTTCCCAAACACCTGTAATTGCAGGATTGTCTGCTACATGTGTAAAATCGTCTATTTGTTGCAATGGTGGTTGATCACCAATAGTGCTTCCTGCATTTGCAATATCACCTGGTAATACTTTTAAGAAAAAAGCACTGTTCCAAGGGCGATTGTAATTCCAAGCCATTAAATCATAAATACCAAATATTACTGATTCTGCTTCAGCGTCCGTTGTTAAAAAATCATCTTCATTGATTAATCCAATCGGATCAACCTCTGTAAAATCATCACTACAAGAAGTATAATTAAAAATAATTAATACTCCTAAAACTACTATTTTAATATATTTTTTCATTGTTTTATTGTATTAAATTATGAGTTATAGGTTTAATGATAAACCAAATATTACTTTACCTGGTATTGGATAAACACCTCTGTCAATTCCCTGACTTTGATTGTTTGTACTACCTGCTTCCGGATCTAAACCTTCATAGTTTGTAAACGTAAAGTAGTCTTCTAATGAAACATAAAAGCGTAAATTATCTATTTTAATTTGCTCTAATATTTTTGATGGGAATGTGTAACCAAACTGAATTTGTTTGATTCTCATATAAGATCCATCTCCAACCATTAAATCGCTTCGGTATAACTCATCACTACCAACATCTGCCATTGGGAAAGACGCATTGTCTCCAGAAGCAGTCCATCTACCATCAAATAAGAAAGAAGGTTTGTTAGAATAAATTCTATCTGTTCTCGTCCAAAGCATATAAATTTCGTTTCCTTGAGTTCCTTGGAAGTTTAAATTGAAATCGAAATTTTTATACCCTAAATTAATTTGACCACCATATAAGAAATCTGGATGAGGGTCACCAATATTAGTAATATCATTTGGAGTAATATCTCCACTATTGTCAATATCTACAATAATAGGTGCTCCAGTTGTTGGATCAATTCCATTTGTTTTATACCCTCTGTAATACCAGATAGGTTCTCCTTCTTCAAAACGAGTTGTAACGAAACCTCTAACGTTTGCACCATCAATTGGCGAGTCAACAGCTAAATCTGTTACTTCATTTTTAAGTGTGGAGAAATTTAAATTTAATCCATAGGTTAAATCTCCAAATTTGTCATTATATCCTAATTCAAATTCCCAACCTTTATTGGATACGGTTCCTCCATTAAAGTTTCCGAAATTACGTCCTACAGATAATGGAATTAAACTGTTTCCACTAACAATTAAATCTTTTGTTTTTTTATCGTAATAATCTGTAGTAAACTTAAGTCTGCCTTCAAAAGCTCTTAAATCAACTCCTAAATCTATTTGCTCAGAAGTCTCCCAAGTTAAATCTTTGTTTGGAATATTACTTGCTTCATAGCCAGGTAAAAAACCACCATTTCCATCAGGAACCTTAATTCCAGCACTTGAAAAGAATTGTAAATCTTCGTTTCCTAATAAATTTTGGTCACTACCTACTTGTCCCCAACTAGCTCGAACCTTTATGTAATCTATAGTGCTATTTTCTTTCCAGAATTCTTCGTTAGACATTACCCAACCAGCAGATATTGATGGAAAAGCAGCGCCTTTGTTTGCTTCTGAAAAAGCACTTGATACATCGTAACGTAAAGTACCTTCTAAAAGATATTTGTCATCATATTCATATGAAAATCTTCCAAAAGTTGATCTTTTTCTTCTTTCAATAAAATTTCCACCAACTTTATCTAAATCATCATCTTGTGTATAATCGTGAAAAGCATAATTATCACCTTCTTTAGGTGTTGGCCCTGAAAATAGATACCAATTTGGTGATTGGTATTTTTCTGCAGATAAACCTGCTAATAAGCTATAATTATGTTTATTATAAGAACCTTTATAGGTTACAAAGTTTTCCCATAACCAAGATGAGTTCTTGTATATATTATCATCAACCGTAGTTAAAGAATTTTGTCTTTCTGAGGAAACATAATATACAGGATTCCAGTTGTGGTTTACCGAATAATTTACATCAATCCCCAATCTAGTAGTCATAACCAATCCTTCTATAGGTGACACATTTGCAAAAAAGGTTCCTAATATTTTATCGGTTTTTATGTTTCTATTTTGAATAGAAAGCATTGCAATAGGATTTGCAATTTCACCCGTTACATATGCAGGTAAACCATAATAATTCCCATTATTATCAGCCAAAATTGTATTTCCAGCATTAACTAAATTTGTAACATTAGCAGGAACACCGTTGTTGTAAATTACAGGTGTTAATGGATCCATTAATAAGGCATTGTTTAAAATTCCTCGATATTCATCATCTTCTCCAATAACTCCTCGACTGGTATTAGAATATGAAAGGTTGTTACCAACTTCTAACCATTTGTTTATTTGATGTTTAGAATTTAACCTTGCTGTATAACGCTTAAAATTAGCTCTTTCGCCTCCTACAATACCATCTTGATTTGTATAAGATCCTGACAATAAATAGGTTGATTTATCTGTTCCTCCAGCAAAACTTAAATGATGTTTTTCCATCCAAGCATCTTCAAAAACTTCATTTAACCAATTTGTGTCAATTCCGTTTGAAGGAATGTTTTGAACACCAGCTTCATTTAAATAAGTTCTGTATTGAGACTCATTCATTAACTCCATTTTAGAACGTTCAGACTGAACTCCAAATTGAGAATTATAAGAAATAAGAGGTTTGTCATAATTTCTACCAGATTTAGTAGTTACAATTACAACACCGTTTGCACCTTCTGTACCGTAAATAGCCGAGGATGCAGCATCTTTTAAAATTTCAATAGATTCAATGTCTCCACCATCTATATTATCTATACTGTAAGTTTTCATACCATCTACAATATAAATTGGATCAGCATTTCCATTAGAGCCTGTTCCACGGATTCTAATTTTAGAACCTGCACCTGGAGAACCTGAATTTGTTAAAACAGAAATACCTGATACTTTTCCTTGAATTGCCTGTTCAACTCTTGTAGCACCACTGTTTTGCATGTCTTCAGATTTAATACTTGAAATAGCTCCAGTTACTAAACTTTTCTTTTTAGAACCATAACCAACAACTACTACCTCTTCTAAAGAATCTGCATCTTCAACAAGCACTACATTAATTATTGTTTTGCCATTTACAGCTACTTCTTGGGCAGCGTATCCAACATAGCTAATTTGCAACACAGCATTAGAAGCTATATTTTCTAGTAAAAAATTACCATCAATATCTGAGGTTGCACCGTTGTTTGTTCCTTTAACTACAATACTTGCTCCTGGTAAGGGACCACTAGCATCTGAAACGTTACCTTTAATACTTTGTGCTTGTGCGTATGTGCACAGCGATAAAAATACTAGAAAAAAGAATCTTTTTAAAATTTGATTTTTCATAAAATATTTGGTTTAATTATTCATATGTTTTGAATTAAGCTCATATTATGACCTCAATACTCAGACAAAGTTATACAGGATGTTAATGATATGTTAATAGAATATTGTCACTTTTTTATATATTTACGACAATATTGCATAGAAGACAGATAAAACAACACATTAAATGTATGATTGATAATGCCCATCGAGAAATTACCCGTTTAATTCCTGAAGATAGTTTCTTGGTTGAAGAAAGAATTAAAGATGATTTTGATTTTCCAATTCATTTTCATCCAGAATATGAACTAAATTTCATTTTTAAAGGAAAAGGAGTAAGACGAATTATTGGTGACCATTCCGAAAATATTGATGATCTAGAATTAGTATTAACAGGTCCAAATATTGTACACGGATGGGAACTTAATACGTGTACTTGTAAAGAAATTTATGAAATTACCATTCATATTCATCAAGATTTACTAAATGAAAAAACATTAGCACGTAGGATTTTTAAGCCTATTAAGGATATGTTTAATAGGTCAAAACACGGAATTCTTTTTTCACGAGAAACTACTATAAAAATAATGCCAAGATTAATGGCACTTACCAGAATTTCAGGTATTGAATATTACTTAGAATTTATATCAATTTTAAATGATTTAGGCAATTCCGAGAATCAAAGAATGCTCTCAAATTCTAGTGCTGTAAAGGAAGATTTTCATAATAGTGATAAGATTAAAGCGGTGTATGAATATATTCAGGAAAATTTTAATAAAACTATTACCTTAAATGAAATTTCTCAGTTGGTAAATATGAGTCCCGTAACGTTTAACCGATTTATTAAAAAACGTACAGGTAAAACATTTATAGCATATGTAAATGATACACGCATTAGTTTTGCTTCACGCTGGTTGTTAGATTCAGAATTAAGTATTGGTGAAATTGCTTTTAAATGCGGTTTTAACAATATTGCAAATTTTAATAGGTTGTTTAAGAAATCTAAGCAATGCACCCCAAAGGAATTTAAAGAACAATTTGTTGGAATAAAAAAATCCTTGTAACCTATTCTAATAAGTTATTTAATAAAAAAAACTCTCAAAGATAACATCTTAGAGAGTTTAAATAACAAAACTTAACTCAAACTAGCCCATGATTACTTTAATCTCATGGGATTTATCTTTTTCTAAAATTGGTACTAAATTAGAAGCTATTTCGTCTCCATTAACAATCATTTTTTGCACACCCTTACTAACATTATTAGGATTTAAAACCTCAATATTATAAGTTGCTCCGCGGAATTTTCTTTTCATTTTAAATCCATCCCATTTTGAAGGAATACAAGGATTTATTAAAAGTCCATTGTAATCTGGTTTTACGCCTAAAATATATTGGGTAATTGCATAAAAATTCCAAGAAGCTGTTCCTGATAGCCAAGAATTTTTAGCTTCTCCAGGTTTAAAAGCTTCTTTCCCTGCAATCATTTGACAATATACATAAGGCTCTACTTTATGTAATTCAGAAATATCTTCTAAAAAACTTGGTGCGATTTTCTTGTAATAATCATAAGCATTATCGCCACGACCAATCATAGTTTCACCAATCATTACCCAAGGATTGTTATGGCAAAAGATTCCACCATTTTCTTTATATCCAGCAGGATAGGTAGAAATTTCACCATATTCAATTTTATATTCAGTAAATGCAGGACTGTTTAATACAATTCCATACTCACAATCCAAATGTTCTTTAACTGAATCCAAAGATTTTTCAACCAAGCCTTCTTCTTTTCCAATCTCAGCCATGGTACACCAGCCTTGAGATTCGATAAAAATCTTTCCTTCTTTATTTTCATGAGAGCCTACTTTTTTACCATAGTAATCATACGCTCTTAAATACCAATCTCCATCCCAACCATGTTTTTTTACGGCCTCAATCATATTATCAACATGAATTTGAGCTTCAGCAGCTTCCTCAGTTTTACCAATAGTATTGCATAGTTTTACATATTCTTTTCCATATACTACAAACAACCCTGCAATCATTAAAGATTCTGCTTTTCCATCTTTTTTGTTTCCTGTTGTTTGAAAAGATTCGTTAGGATCTGTTGAAAAACAATTTAGGTTTAAACAGTCATTCCAATCGGCCCTACCAATTAATGGTAACTTATGTGGTCCTAGATTATTTACCACGTGATAAAATGAAGCCTTTAAATGGTCAAAATGCGGTTTAGCTCTTGACATATCGTTATCAAAAGGGACTAGTTCATCTAATAAAGAAAAATCACCAGTTTCCTTAATATACTCAGTAGTTGAAAGAATTAACCATAGCGGATCGTCATTAAAGTCACCGCCCAAAACAGCATTTCCTTTTTTTGTTAATGGTTGGTATTGATGGTAACAAGAGCCATCTTCAAATTGTGTAGAAGCGATGTCAAAAATACGCTCACGAGCTCTTTCAGGAATTTGATGCACAAATCCTATTAAATCTTGATTGGAATCTCGGAATCCCATTCCACGGCCAATTCCAGATTCAAAAAAAGAAGCTGAACGAGACATATTAAACGTAACCATACATTGGTATTGATTCCAAATATTCACCATTCTATCCAACTTATCATCACCCGATTGAATGTTTATTTTACCCAATAAATTATCCCAGTAAGTTCTTAATTCATCAAAAGCCGATTGCACCTTTTCAACAGTATTGAATTTGGTAATCATTTCTTTAGCAGGGATTTTATTGATTACTGATTTACTTTCCCATTTATTATCTGCATCAACCTCAACATAACCTAGCATAAAAACATACTCCTTTTCTTCACCAGGTTGTAATTCAACTTCAATATAATGCGAAGCAATAGGAGACCAACCATGAGCAATAGAATTTTTAGGCTTTCCCTCTGTTACAGCGTCAGGCGAGTCAAAACCATTATACAATCCAATAAACGATTCTCTATCAGTATCAAAACCATTTATGGCTTCGTTTACCGAGTAAAATGAGTAATGATTTCTGCGCTCTTTAAACTCTGTTTTATGATAAATTACTGAATCCTCGACCTCAACTTCACCAGTATTAAAATTTCGTTGAAAATTCGTCATATCATCTTCAGCATTCCAAAGCGCAAATTCAATAAACGAATACAGTTTTAATTTTTTTACTTCTGAAGTAGTGTTTTTAATACTCACTTTTTGAATTTCACCCCAAAACCCTAATGGAATAAATTGTAACACTGCTGTTTCTATTCCATTTTTTGAACCTTTAAAATTGGTGTAACTCATACCATGGCGACACTCATAACTATCTAATTTAGTTTTTACTGGTTTCCATGTAGGAGACCAAACAGTAGTACCATCTTTAATGTAAAAATACTTTCCACCATCATCAACTGGGACATTATTATATCTATAACGTGTTAATCTTCTGAATTTAGCGTCTTTATAAAAAGTATATCCACCTCCAGTATTAGAAGTTAATGAGAAAAAATCTTCATTCCCCAAATAATTAATCCAAGGATATGGAGTTTTTGGATTTGTAATTACATATTCTCTATTTATATCGTCAAAATGTCCGTATTTCATTTCGTAATAATTTAATCTTTTTTAATTATTTTGTTCTTTTAGTCTTCTTGCATTTAACTCTAAAGTAATTTTATCAATTTTCTTTTGAGTTAAAGGATATAATAACATTAATACTGCTGCTACAACCGTAATTAAGGCAGGAATCCAACTCATTAACATAATTATTCCAGGAATAGCGCCATCTATGGCTGCAGCATCCTGACCGCTATAATGAAATGCTCCAAGAACTAATCCTATAATAGCACCTGCAATTCCACCACCAAACTTTGTTGCAAAAGAACCCGCTGAATATATTAATCCTGTTGCTCTTCTTCCGTTTCTAAATTCTGAATAATCTGCTGCATCACCAAGCATCACAAAAAATAAGGTTGGAAACATTGCTGCAGCAAATTCAGATACGATTCCAATTGCAAAAATTGCTTCAATATCATTAGGCCCACAAAAAGCTAGTAAAGCATTTACACCTCCAGAAAATAGTAAGGCATATATAAATAAGTTACGCTTACCAAACTTTTTTCCTAATGGAGCTGTTACCATAGCACCGGCTACAGAAGCAAGCATTAAGCCAATCAAAAATGTTGCTGCCAACAATTGATTGTTTAAATAATGTGTGAAATATATGATTACAATACCTTGTTTTATTGAATTGTAAATATTGAATAATAGTCCTATTACCAATAATACAAGCCAAGGTTTATTGGATAGTAGGTCTTTAAAATCCTGCTTTAAATTGTTTTTTTGAGTTTTTGGAGGTTGTACTCTTTCTTTTGTTGTGTAAAAAGTGATAAACATTAAAAGTGCTAATAAAACAGACATCAAATACATTGAATTACTATACCCTTCTTTTTGATCAATAATAGAAATGTTACTTTCTGACAAATCACTTTCACCTTCAACAATAAAAGTATATTTTTCATTTGCCTCCATTGAAAAACTTTTCCTATTTGTAGGAACATTATCTTTAGAAGCTATTTCAGTAGTTTCCCAAGTAAATTCAGCAATGCCATTTTCGGTTTTAATATTAACATTCTCAACATCTTCAGTGGTTGAAACCTCTACTCTAAATTTCTCATTTTCTAATTTAGAAACTACAATAGTTGGGTCTATATTTCCAAAATATGCTACTAAAAAAAGTAACGCTCCTTGTACTAGCATTCCCCCACCAAACGCGCCTACCATTCTAAAGGATCCTAAACTGGTTCTTTCTTTATCATTTCCAGTCATAACCGCCATAAGCGCTCCGTAAGGAATATTATTGGCTGTATATATTAAGGTGAAAAATATATAGGTTATATAAGCGTATACAATTTTACCTGAAGAACTTAAATCTGGACTTGTAAATAATAGCGATAGAATTGCTGCAAGTGGAATAGCAGTCCATAAGATCCAAGGACGAAACTTTCCGTATTTAGATTTAGTTCTGTCGCCAATTATTCCCATTAGCACATCGCTAATTCCATCACTAAAACGTGCTACTAGCATTAATACACCAACGGTAACTGGGCTTAATCCAAAAACATCTGTATAAAAAATGAATAAAAAAGTAGCAACTCCACGCCAAGCAATATTTGCAGCTCCATCACCTAAGGCATATCCTATTTTCTCTTTTAATGATATTTTTTTATTTACATTCATTGCTACATAATTTTATAATTGACCTAGTTTATTCAACAAGGTAATAATATTATTGTTTTTCTTTTTGACTATTTATTGCTTCAATAGAATTTACCAAAAAAGCCAAAGGTGCATTCCAATTAATGGCGATTTCATTGGTGGAGTAACTACACTCCATATCTACATATGAAAGCGCTGGAAATTTTGATTTATAATTTTCTTCTCCACAATCTTCCCTAGCTTGTTTTGTAGGTCCTCCTACTAAAAGTCCAGGAATGGGATTTTCTATACCATCTGAAGAACAACGTCGGTCATGAACGTGCATAGGAGTATTAATTCCAAAACCTGTTACAAAAGATTTATCTAATGGGTTTGCTCCTAGTAGATAATTTAAACATGCTTCAGCAGCTTCAAAATATTTAGACTCTTTACTAACTAAAAAAGCGTGAATTAACAACACTCCCTGATTAGCAAGGTCACTATTACTTCCCCAAGCAAATGAGTCTATTGAAATTTTAAATGCAGACTCATCATATGTTTTATAAAGTTGGTTTGCACTTTCTAAAAGATTTTGTTTAATAATTTTATTGGTATTCAAATTAATTGAATCACTTTTTATAATCCTTGAAAAATCACCTAAAGAACCAACTTTAGACCAATGTGGAGTTCCGTTTAGAGTTTTAAAGTCAATCTCTTTTAGATATTCGTTTTCATTGGTAGATATGAAAAGCTCATTTGCAGCCCAATACTTTTCATCATTAATAAAATTATCATCGTATGCACCTGTAGCAATATCATTTGGTTGCACATATAAAATATTAGGATTTTCTTGTGCCCATTGCCATGCTAATTTTGAAGCAACCAAACAAGAATCTGCCAAACCAGGTAGTTCTTTTTCAAACTTTGAAAAAATACGATACGATTTAGAAGTAACTGCCGCAAAATCTAACGTCGCAGCTGTAGATTTTGAAACAACATATCTTTCCAATTTATCTTTGTTTGGCATTACCATACCACTAAAATTCTTAGATGTTAATTTATGATAAACTCCACCATCATAAGAATCTTGCATTGTTAGCATCCATCTAAGATTTACCAATATTTCATCTAAAATATCTGGAATTAGATTTGTACTTTCAGGTATATTTAATTGTAGATTTTCGCAATAATCTGGAAACAACTCATACAGTTGAAGTAGCGTATGCATTGTAATTCCTGAATTTACAATATATTTATTATAATCTCCTGCATCATACCATCCTCCTGAAGATGAAATAATAGTTCCCTCTGGGCGATCATTAGAAACCGCCGAAGAATGTATTTTTACTGCATTATCTGCGTGTCCTAATGCACGAGCATAATCTCCTGCAAATTCTTCAGTTATTGTTTCAGAAGCCCTTGCATAATAATAAGATTTTAAAGCAGCTAAGCCTAAAGGTTTGTTTATATTTTCGCTAATCTCAATTTTTTTAGAGGTAGTTCCAACTTCTAATTTATATTCTCCGGTTTTTTGAAATTCAGTAAAATCGGCAATACAAACTGAAGTACCCGAAGGTGACCACTTTTTAGATTTCGATAAAACTCCGTTAAAAACTACATTTTGTGAAGCTTCATCAACTATTCTAAAACTTTCTCCTTCAAAATTATTAGATACAAATGCTCTTTTTACTGAAAACGGTGTATATCCAACTTGATTTAAATAAACAGCAGCTGTTTGTTTATTACAGTTTACAAATAACAATGAAAGTAAAATTATACTAAGTTTTATTGTTGTTGCTTTCATTTTTTTAAATTTATTAGATTTAATTTCAATGTAAAATCGTTTTCAACTGCTAAAGATTATTAATTTTAACATTCGTTTATTCAAACAAAATAGAACTTGATTTTACAATAATACATTTTTCAAAATTAGATAACTAATCAAAAAACTATTGATACTATTTTGCCTTTTTCTTGCCCATTTTTTTATCTTTTTTAAATTCACAAGAAAAATAATAAGAAATAAAACTAATATTCAAATCCTTTGTGGTAATTGTTAATTTTAATGGTTTTGTAAATTACAATTCTCAACATTTTATTATTCATCTAATCTTTTGTACTTTTGCAATCCAAAAAAAAGAAAATGATTTTACCAATTATAGCTTATGGCGATCCTGTTTTAAGAAAAGTAGGAATAGATATTGATAAAGACTATCCAGATTTAGATATTCTTATTGAAAATATGAGAGAAACAATGGTAAATGCTAATGGTGTTGGTTTGGCCGCTCCACAAATAGGGAAATCAATTAGATTATTTATTATTAATGCCGCTCCTTTTAGTGAAGATAATGAGTTGGAAGCAGAAGAACGTGCATTTTTAGCTACTTTTGATAAAGTATTTATCAATGCTAAAATTTTAAAAGAAGAAGATGATGAATGGGTTTTTAACGAAGGTTGCCTAAGTATACCTGATATTAATGAAGATGTGTTTAGACAAGAAAGAATTACTGTTGAATATTTAGATGAAAAATTTGAAAAACACACTGAAGTATTTGATGGGTTGGCAGCAAGGATTTTTCAGCACGAATATGACCATATTGAAGGAATTCTATTTACTGACAAAATCTCCTCATTAAAAAAACGATTGATAAAAAAGAAATTAGAAAATATTTCAAAAGGGAAAATAAGTCCAAAATATAGAATGAAATTTCCCTTATTAAAAAGAAAATAAAAACATAATTAAACGTTATTATACGTTTAAACAACTAAATAACACAATAATAAATGGAATTAAAAGATATTGTATCTGTAAACGGTAAACCAGGTTTGTTTGAAATTAAAGCACAATCTAAAGGTGGAATTATTGTAGAATCTTTATTAGACGGTAAAAAGTTCCCAGTTACTGTTACTCATAATATTAGTGCATTAAACGAAATTGCTATTTATACGTACGAAGAAGAAGTTCCGCTTCGTATTATCTTAAAAAGTATTGGAGAAAAAGAAGGTGGTAAAGAAGCTCTCAGTCATAAAGAAAGTGGTAAAGTTTTAACTTCATATTTTAGAGAGGTTTTACCAAATTTTGACGAAGAACGCGTATATACCTCAAACATAAAAAAAGTATTACAGTGGTATAATTTATTAGCTTCAAAAAATTTCGACTTTACAGCAATTCAAGAAGAGGAAGAAGAAACCGAAGAAGCATAAATTATGAACTCCCGAGAACAGCAACTTAAAGCATTTGGTCGATTGTTAGACATTATGGACGAGTTGCGTTTAAAATGCCCTTGGGATAAAAAGCAAACTTTTCAATCGCTTCGTCATTTAACCATCGAAGAAACGTATGAATTAGGCGACGCCATTCTTAATAACGATTTACAAGAAATCAAAAAAGAATTAGGCGACGTGTTACTTCATATTATTTTTTATGCAAAAATTGGTTCTGAAACCGATGCTTTTGACATTGCTGATGTAGCCGATTCAATTTCAGAAAAATTGATTTACAGGCATCCTCATATTTATGGTGATATTACTGTAAAAGATGCCGAAGAGGTAAAACAAAACTGGGAACAACTAAA
>CBDUKG010000034.1:0-24786 GCA_965367745.1 uncultured Flavobacteriaceae bacterium
TAATTTGCTCCAATTGCTTGTGCAGTATCTTCAATTACAAATAAGTTGTGTTCTTTTGCTACTTCTAAAACGGCTTCCATATTAGCACATTGTCCGAATAAATGAACAGGAACAATAGCTTTCGTTTTTGGAGTAATTGCTTTTTTTAATGCTTCGATGTCCATGTTGAAAGTATCTTTTTCAACATCAACTAACACAGGTGTTAAATGTAAAAGTGCAATAACTTCTACAGTTGCGGCAAATGTAAAATCGGCTGTAATTACTTCATCACCAGGTACTAATCCTAAACCCATCATAGCGATTTGTAGTGCATCGGTACCGTTTGCACATGGAATTACGTTTTTTACACCTAAATATATTTCTAAATTTTTTTGAAAAGCATGAACTTCAGGTCCATTTATGTAAGCAGCAGATTTTAAAACTTCTGAAATTTTTGAATCAACTTGTTCTTGAATTTTAGCGTATTGACTTTGAAGGTCAACCATTTGAATTTTTTTCATGGTAAGATTTGTATGTATTCTAACAAACAAAAATACAATAAAAGACATTCCTATCCAATCTAAAATACGGATAGTTACTACAACGTTTTACTCAAATAAATCTGACGATAAATAACGATCTCCACGATCGCAAATAATGGCAACTATAATTCCTTTTTCTATTGTTTCAGATAATTTTATAGCTGCTGTAACTGAGCCACCGCTGCTCATTCCTGCAAAGATTCCTTCTTGTTTCGCGAGTCTTTTGGTCATTTCTCGAGCTTCAGTTTCACTAACTTCAATAACGGTATCTACCTTTTTAGGATTGAATATTTTTGGTAAAAATTCTGGTGACCATTTTCTAATTCCAGGAATTCGTGAATTATCTGTTGGTTGTGCACCAATAATTTGAATGTTCTTATTTTTTTCTTTTAAGAAAGTTGAAGTTCCCATAACAGTTCCTGTGGTTCCCATTGCAGAAACAAAATGTGTTATTTCACCATTGGTATCTCTCCAGATTTCGGGCCCAGTAGTTTTGTAATGCGCTTTCCAATTGTCTTCATTTGCAAATTGATTCAGCATTTTATAGCCTTTTTCTTTTACCATTTTTTCGGCGTAAGTTCTAGAGCCTTCAATACCAACATCGCTAGAAGTTAAGGTAACTTTAGCGCCATAAGCCTGCATAGTTTGTACCCTTTCTTTTGTTGAATTTTCTGGCATCACCAATTCAATTTTGATTCCAAATTGCTGAGCAATCATAGCTAAGGCAATGCCTGTATTTCCACTTGTAGCCTCTATTAGATAGTCGTTCTTTTGTAAATCGCCTTTTTCTAAAGCAGTAGCAATCATATTGTAAGCCGCTCTATCTTTTACACTTCCACCAGGATTGTTTCCTTCTAATTTGAGATAGAGGGAAACATCTTTTTTTATTAAAATATTTTTTGCTTTTACTAGTGGCGTATTTCCTATAAAATCGAATAAACTTTTAGATGTCATTTAATACTTTTTTTGTTTCAACCTGATTTCTGCTTTGTGATATACCAAAGAATTTTCAGGAATTGATTCTGTAATCCATACGTTACCACCAATTATACTGTTTTTACCAATAACAGTTTTCCCTCCCAATATAGTTGCGTTGGCATAAATTGTTACATTTTCTTCAACAGTTGGGTGTCTTTTTACATTTTTTAATTCTTTAGAAACTTGCAATGCACCTAAGGTAACACCTTGGTAAATTTTCACATGATCTTTAATTATACAAGTTTCACCAATTACGGTTCCAGTTGCGTGATCTATAAAAAAACTTTCTCCAATGGTAGCTCCAGGATGTATGTCAGTTCCTGTTTTACTATGCGCATATTCGCTCATTAGCCTTGGAATTAAAGGTGTTTTCAGCAAATGTAATTCGTGACTAAAACGATAAATTGCAATAGCATAAAATCCGGGGTAAGCCATATAAACTTCTTCAATATTATTTGAAGCGGGGTCGTTATTTACCAATTCTAGAGCATCTAAATTTAAATTTTCTAAAATTTCGGGAAGTTTGGATAAAAATGAACCCCAAATAGAGCCACAAAAAGTTGCATCAACTTTGCAAGCTAATTTGTAGATTTCATCAAAATCGATTTCTAATTGTTCAATGTTTTTCGCAATACACGTATTAGAATCAAACAAAGTGTGAAATAAATTATTGGTAAATTTTTCGGTTTTAGATTTTAAGCTATAATCTAAATTAGGTCTATTTTTACTAGACATAATTTTATTTATACTACGTTCCTTATCTGTCATATTTTTTACTTTTCTATTCTGATTGGTCGATGAAAACTTAAATTAATTACCAATGTTTATAAACATTTTTAAATGGAACTCTAAATCGTTCACCATAAATGCCTTCAGGCGTGCGGATGCCACAAGAAATAACCATATTTATTTCGCTGCTCAAAGGGAGTTTTAATAGTTTTTTAATACGTAAAGAGTCTATTCCTTCCATTGGACACGTATCATATTTTTCAGCAGCCATACTTAACATAAAAGTCTGTGCTGCCAATCCAGCACTTTTGTGCGCAACAATGCGCATATCAGAATTTCTAAGCTGACGGTAAGTTGGCTTAAATAATCCTGTTAGCCAAGAAAAAGCAAATTTTATATATCCAAAAATACCTAGAAAATCATTGTAAATAATCGGCATTAGTTTGCTATAATAGTTTTTTGCAAATTTTTCTCTAGAACTATACTCGCTTTTAGCTTTTTCGCCATAAATGGCATTTAAATTTTTTAAGTTAGCCTTTATACGTTGTTTCCATAGATCTTTTCTAACAACAATTACGACCATTTGTTTAGCTGTGGTTGCCGCATTTTGATTTAAACAAGCGATAGCTAATTTTTGTAAAATGTCTTTTGAAGTTATATGGTGAAATTCCCACAACTGCATATTACTACTTGTTGGGGCAAGTGTAGCTTGCTGAATACATTTTTTAACTATTTCAGAATCAATTTCTTTTTGGCTGTCATAAACTCTAACTGAGCGACGGTAATTAATTGCTTCAATAAGATTATTTTCCATAGAAAATTTTTAGTATAAATTATGAACTTTACCAATTGTTAACTATTCCTGTTAATTATATAATAGTGGATTGTCCTAAGTCAATATTATTTTTATTGTAAAATGTGTTTTCATCATCTAAAATAAAATCGCTTAAAAAACTCCCAACATTTGTTGTTGAAAAATGATTGGTACTATTTAAATCTGGTGTGGTTATGTTTAATTCAATAGATTTTTCAACTGCAACTCTAATTGCTTCGGCTTCTTCGTGTAATTGAAAATGATCTAAAAGCATTGCGGCCGATAAAACTGCTGCTAAAGGGTTTGCAATGTTTTTGCCTTTTGCCTGAGGGTATGAGCCATGAATTGGCTCGAACATAGCGGTATTTGTTCCAATTGAAGCAGAAGCTAACAAGCCAATAGAACCTGAAATTACACTAGCTTCATCAGATAAAATATCACCAAACATATTTTCAGTTAAAATCACATCAAACTGTTTAGGGTTTAAAATAAGTTGCATAGCGGCATTATCAACAAATAAAAAGTCTAAATTAATGGTAGGGTAATTTTTAGAAATTTCAATTATACGTTTTCTCCATAAACGAGAGGTTTCTAATACATTAGATTTATCAACCAACGTAAGTTTTTTACGTCTTATATGTGCACTTTTAAAAGCTAAATGGGCAATTCTATCTATTTCTTCAACCGTATATTTACAAACATCAATAGCTTCGTTACCATCTTTACTTAATTCTTTTTTTCCAAAATAAATTCCGCTAGTTAGTTCTCTAAAAATTACAAAATCAACACCTTTTATTACTTCAGCTTTTAAATTAGATTTGTGTATTAAAGCGTCATAAGTTGATAGCGGACGAATATTTGCAAATAAACCTAAGCTTTTTCTAAGTTTTAATAAACCTTGCTCTGGGCGTATTTTTGCCGTTGGATTGTTATCGTATTTAGGATCTCCAATTGCTCCAAATAAAATGGCATCTGCTTCTGTACAAATTTTTAAAGTTGCATCGGGTAATGGGTTTCCAGTTTCCTCTATTGCAATTGCACCAACGCTAGCATACGTATATAAAAATTCATGATTGTATTTTTCTGCAATTGCATCTAATGCTTTAACGGCTTGTTGAATTACTTCTGGACCAATTCCATCGCCTGGAAGCAAAGCGATATTTAATTTCATAACTATATTTATTGAATGTTTTTATTTAAAAAATTTCAGGTCAAGTTAAGTTATTCTTTTTAAAAAAAACTAAAAATTATTGGATTATCTTTTGTACTAAATATGGATGTTTGTTTTATGAATATGATTTAATTCCATTAAGTGATGGATGTCACTATCATTTACTTCTTTATGAAAATCTGCAAATTTTAAAAACTGAGGATATATATCATCTAACTGAATTTTTGTTAAATCATAACCAACATTTTTAGATCTATAGGCCAATGCAGCTCTACCACTTCTGGCTGTTAAAACAATTGAAGATTCTGTAACACCAACATCTTCAGGGTTCATAATTTCGTAAGTTTCTCTATTTTTTATAACACCATCTTGATGAATTCCTGAGCTATGAGCAAATGCATTTTCACCAATAACAGCTTTGTTTGGTTGCACTACCATTCCCATACTTCTTTGTACCAATAAACTGGTATCGTACAATAATTTTGTATTAATATTAGTATCCAAGTTTAAATATGGATGTTGTTTCATAATCATAACTACTTCTTCTAAAGCAGTATTTCCTGCGCGTTCTCCAATTCCATTAATAGTACATTCTATTTGACGTGCACCATTTTGGATTCCTGCAATGGCATTAGCAGTTGCTAAACCTAAATCGTTATGACAGTGACAAGAAATTGTTACATTGTCAATTCCTTTAACATTCTCTTTTAAGTATTTTATTTTGGCACCGTATTCATCTGGTAAACAGTATCCTGTAGTGTCTGGAATGTTTAAAACTGTTGCTCCAGCTTTTATAACTCGTTCTAAAACTCTAGCTAAATACTCGTTATCTGTTCTTCCTGCATCTTCGGCATAAAACTCAACATCTTCAACAAACTTTTTTGCATACGCTGTAGCTTCAAAAGCGCGTTCAATTATTTTATCTTGTGTAGAATTAAATTTGTATTTAATATGAGATTCTGAAGTGCCAATACCTGTATGTATTCTTGGTCTTTTTGCATATTTTAATGCCTGTGCAGCAACTTCTATATCCTTTTTATGCGCTCTAGTTAGACCACAAACTATTGCGTTTTTTACTAATTTTGAAATTTCTTCAACAGATGTGAAATCACCTGGACTTGAAATTGGGAAACCCGCTTCAATAACATCTACTCCTAGTAAATCAAGTCGTTTTGCAATTACTAATTTTTGCTCTGTATTTAGCTTACAACCCGGCACTTGTTCTCCATCTCTTAACGTAGTGTCAAAAATTTGGACTCGATTTTTACTCATTTCTAATTTTTTTTTATCACTTTTGAATATCAAAAATATGGGTATACGTTTCTTAAAGTATTAGTAAATACGGTTGTTTACTATATTCAAACGAATTATATTTTTTGTAAATAATTAATTATCAATAAGATAAAAATAAAATAGTTACAATGGCTATTGATCAAAAAGATTCACTTTTTAGTTTGATTAAGTCTCTTTCGAAATCTGAAAAACGACAATTTAAATTATATGTTGGTAGATTAGGAGGAAATGCAGAGGCAAACTTTATTTCTTTGTTTAATTTATTAGATAAAGTAAATGCATACGATGACAAGCTAATTCTGGAAAAGACCCATATAAAAAAACAACAAATTTCTAATACAAAAGCGCATTTATACCGTCAGATTTTGGTTAGTTTGCGTTTTAATCCTGTACATCAAAATACTAGAACTCAAATTAGAGAGCAATTTGATTTTGCTGCAATTCTATATAATAAAGGACTTTATAAACAAAGTCTTAAAATATTAGACAAAGCAAAAGATATAGCAATTAATAATGATGAAAATAATTTAGCTTATGAAATTGTTGAATTTGAAAAAGTAATTGAATCTCAGTATATTACACGCAGCATTAGTAATAGAGCAGATGAGCTTACTATACAAGCAAAAGAGTTAAGTTTAAGAAATATTAGAATTAGTAAATTATCTAATTTATCGTTACAATTATACAGTTTAATGCTACAAGCTGGTTATGTAAAAGATGATAAGGATTCTAAATTAGTAACTGATTATTTTGAAAAACGATTGCCTAAATATAAGTTATCAGAACTTGGGTTTAAAGAAAAGCTTTTTTTATACAAGGCATATTTATGGCATAGTTTAATAAAGCAAGATTTTGTTTCTAGTTTTAAATATGCACAAAAATGGGTAGATTTATTTTTGGAACAACCCCAAATGAAAAAACAAAATCCTGTTTTTTATCTTAAAGGTGTTAATTATTTAGCAGAATCTTTATATCTAATTAAGTATCGAAAAAAATTTAATGAAGTTCTTCAAAACCTTGATTTCGATATTAAAAACGATATGATTGTTTTAAATGAAAACACTAAAACATTGGCATTTTTATATTACAATCAAAATAAGTTAAATCTATATTTTTTAGAAGGAAAATTTACAAAGGGGTTGGATTTTGTTCAAAAATTATTATTGGAAATTCAGCAATACGAAGAACATATAGATGCGCATCATACAATGGTATTTTATTACAAAATTGGATGCATGTATTTTGGGGCTGGAGATAATGAAAGCTGTATTTTTTATTTAGATAAAATAATTCAGAATAAAGATTTAAAAATGCGAGAAGATTTGTTGTGTTTTTCTCGAGTTTTGAATTTAGTTGCTCATTATGAGGCTGGTATAGATTCTAATATCGAAAAATTAATAGTTTCAACCTATAAATTTTTGTTGAAAATGAACGATTTACATCAGGTGCAAAAGAAAATGATTGAGTTTTTAAAGAATTTAAGTAATATTTATCCACAAGACTTAAAGAAAGAATTTATAAAACTACATGAAGAATTGAAAAAATATGAAAATCATCCTTTTGAAAGAAGAGCATTTTTATATTTAGACATATTATCTTGGTTAGAAAGTAAAATTCATAATGTATCAGTTGAATCCATAATTCAAACAAAAGCAAAAAAACTATTAAAATAAATTTGAATTAATTATTAGCAAATTCAAATATATGTTACATATTTGTAACTTAATTATGAAAAACAGTAGTATCAATATTATTTCTATAAAAGTCTCTGTAATTATTTACAGATGATATAGGATTGTATTGTAATTTATAAATTATAAAACCTTCCTAAATTTTAGGAAGGTTTTTTTATTAGAAAAAAATGAATAGAATAATAACAATTAACGTCACTTTAATTAAAGTAATTATTAGTAATTTAATAAATTGATGCACTATTATTTTTAAAATATTAAAAACCTGCATCAATGCTTTGATTCAGGTTTTTTTATAATATAATCATTGTAAAAAAAATAGAGGTAACTATCATAATTATAGAGTATTATGTGTAATTATTATAGTGTGGCTATTGTAAAAAAAGCAAATGAAAAAATAATAAAATAAATGACTGAATTAAATTTGCGTCTTATTGAAAAATAAATAATAAAATCTAAATTACTTTAAATATAATTTAAGATAATTAATAAAGTATTAAATTAAATGCAACTAAATAAATATAGTAAAAGAGTAACCCAAGACCCAACACAACCTGCAGCACAAGCTATGTTATATGGTGTGGGATTGTCTGATGAAGATATGAAGAAACCTCAAATTGGTATTGCAAGTACTGGTTACGATGGTAATCCTTGTAATATGCACCTAAATGGGTTGGCTGGGAAAATTAAAGAAGAGGTTAATAAAAATAATGAAGTTGGCTTAATTTTCAACACTATCGGTGTTAGTGATGGTATTTCTATGGGAACTTCAGGAATGAATTATTCCTTACCTTCTCGCGATGTAATTGCCGATTCTATTGAAATAGTTATGAATGCACAAAGTTATGATGGTTTGGTAACTGTTGTTGGTTGCGATAAAAATATGCCAGGAGCAATTATGGCAATGTTGCGTTTAAATCGTCCGTCTTTAATGGTGTATGGTGGAACTATTGCATCAGGAAAATACAACGGAAAAAAATTAAATATTGTTTCTGCTTTTGAAGCATTAGGACAAAAAATTGCTGGTGAAATTACCGATGAAGAATATAAGCAAATTATAAAAAACGCCATTCCAGGAGCAGGAGCTTGTGGAGGAATGTACACAGCTAATACTATGGCTTCATCAATTGAAGCATTAGGTTTTGCGTTACCTTATAATTCATCCATTCCAGCTGAAAACCCACATAAAGAATCTGAAAGCGAAAGAATTGCTGCAGCTATCAAAAATTTATTGGAATTGGATTTGAAACCTCTAGATATTATTACTAAAAAATCGTTAGAAAATGCAGTTGCTTTGGTAAATGCTTTAGGAGGTTCAACAAATGCAGTACTTCATTATTTAGCCATTGCTCATGCAGCAGAAATTGAATTTACATTAGAAGATTTTCAGCGTGTAAGCGATAGAACTCCATTAATTGCAGATTTAAAACCAAGTGGAGAATACTTGATGGAAGATGTGCACGGAGTTGGAGGAACACCAGCTGTAATGAAATATTTATTAGAAAAAGGATTTTTACATGGAGATTGTATGACAATTACAGGTAAAACTTTAGCCGAAAATTTAGCAGATGTAAAGCCATTAAGTTTTGAAGAAGATCAACAGGTAATTCATCCAACAGAAAGAGCTTTAAAATCTTCAGGAAATCTTCAAATATTATATGGAAACTTAGCTACTGAAGGTTCAGTTGCAAAAATTAGTGGAAATGAAGGAAACTTGTTTGAAGGAAAAGCAGTTGTTTTTGATGGAGAAGATGCGGCAAATGCAGGAATTGGAGCTGGTAAAGTTTCAAAAGGAGATGTAGTTGTAATTAGATATGTTGGCCCAAAAGGAGGTCCGGGGATGCCAGAAATGTTAAAACCAACTTCTATGATTATGGGTGCTGGTTTAGGAAAATCTGTTGCTTTAATTACAGATGGACGTTTTTCTGGTGGAACGCATGGGTTCGTCGTTGGACATATTACTCCAGAAGCGCAATCAGGTGGTGGTATTGGATTGGTAAAAAATGGTGATATTATTGTAATTGATGCAACAAATAAAACCATTGATGTGAAAATTTCTAATGAAGAATTAGCTGAAAGAAAAGCGCAATGGACAGCACCTGCTTTAAAACATACAAAAGGAATATTATATAAATATGCAAAAACCGTTTCTTCTGCTTCAGAAGGATGTGTAACTGATAAATTTTAAACCTATGGAGACATTGAAAAACGAGGTTAAACAAAAAAATACTGCAACAACTGTTAAAATAACAGGAGCCGAAGCAGTTATAAAATGTTTGTTAGAAGAAAATGCTGATTTAGCATATGGATACCCAGGAGGAGCCATTATGCCAGTGTACGATGAAATTTATAATTATAGAAAAGAGTTTCATCACGTATTAACACGTCACGAACAAGGTGCTATTCACGCAGCTCAAGGTTTTGCGCGCGTTACTGGAAAACCAGGGATTGTATTTGCTACTTCAGGTCCAGGAGCTACAAATTTAGTAACAGGAATTGCAGATGCGCAAATAGATTCTACACCTCTAGTTTGTATTACAGGACAGGTTGCTTCTCATTTATTAGGTTCTGATGCCTTTCAGGAAACCGATATTATTGGAATTTCAACTCCAGTTACTAAATGGAATTATCAAATAACCAAAGCTTCAGAAATTCCTGAAGTAATGGCAAAAGCATTTTATATCGCTAAATCTGGCCGTCCAGGACCAGTTTTAATAGATATTACAAAAGATGCTCAATTTGGAGAAGTAGATTTTTCATATAAAAAATGTGAAAAAATTAGAAGTTATAGAGCAATTCCTGCATTTGATATTGAAAAAATAAAGGAAGCTGCAGCAGTAATAAATAGCGCAAAAAAACCATTTATTGTTTGGGGGCAAGGTGTTATTATTGGTGAAGCAGAGCAAGAGTTTAAAAACTTTATAGAAAAAACAAACATTCCTTCTGCTTGTACAGGTTTAGGGCTTTCAGCGTTGGATACAGCACATCCTTTAAATGTTGGTATGGTTGGTATGCACGGTAACTATGCTCCAAATGTATTAACCAATTCTTGTGATGTTTTAATTGCCATTGGTATGCGTTTTGACGACCGTGTTACGGGTAATTTAGCAACGTATGCAAAGCAAGCAAAAGTGATTCATTTAGAAATTGATCCTTCAGAAATTGATAAAAACGTAAAAACAGATGTTGCAGTTTTAGGTTCAGTAAAGGAAACTTTAGTAGAAATAATGCAATATGTTTATAAAGCAGATCATAGCGTTTGGATGCAAGAATTTGATAAATTATATCAAATTGAAAAAGAAACTGTAATAGATGATCAATTAAATCCAACGAAGGTAGGCTTAACAATGGGCGAAGTTTTAGGAGGAATAAATAAGGAAACGAATGGAGATGCAGTTATTGTGACCGATGTTGGTCAACACCAAATGTTTGCTTGGCGTTATGCCAATTTTACTAAAACAAGAAGTAATGTTACATCTGGTGGATTGGGAACTATGGGATTTGCATTGCCGGCAGCGATTGGCGCAAAACTAGGTGTTCCAAATCGTGAAGTAATTGCAATTATTGGTGATGGAGGTTATCAAATGACAAATAATGAGTTAGGGACAATACTTCAAACAAAAGCAGCAGTTAAAATTGTAGTGTTAAATAATGGTTATTTAGGAATGGTGCGTCAATGGCAAGAATTATTTTTTGATAAGCGTTATGCTTCCACAGAAATGGTGAGTCCAGATTTTGTAAAGTTAGCACAAGCTTATGATATTGAAGCACAAAAAGTTTCTAAGCGTGAAGATTTAGCACAAGCAATAAAAACAATGGTACAATCCAAAGAGGCCTATTTTCTTGAAGTAGTTATTGAAAAAGAAGACAATGTTTTTCCAATGATACCAACAGGAGCAAGTGTTTCAGATATAAGATTAAGTTAATTATGGAAACAATTATAAATTTTACATTTTCGGTATATACAGAAAATAACGTAGGAATATTAAATCGTCTTTCAGCAATATTTTTAAAACGTCATATAAATATAGAAAGTATGGCAGTTTCAAAATCTGAAATAGATAATGTACACAGATTTACATTTGTAGTAAATATTTCAGAAATACAAGCGTATAAGTTAGTAGGACAATTAGAAAAGCAAATTGAAGTAATTCGAGCTTTTTACCATAGGAAAGATGAAATTATTTATCATGAAACAGCATTGTTTAAAATTTCGACAGAATATTTATATGATGAAAATATTCAGGAAAAATTAAAATTCAGAAGAGCACATATTATTGCAATTACAGAACGTTATTTTGTTATTGAAGCTTCAGGTTTAAAAGAAGATATAGATAATATGTACGAAAAATTAAGGCCTTATAAATTATTGCAATTTGTACGTTCTGGACGAATAGCAATTACGCGACCAAAAATGGCTATTTCAGAATTATTACAAGAAATAAACTAGGAGTCGAAGCCAATATTTCAAATAGAATAAAAAATTAAACAGATTAACAAAAAAATTAAAATGACAAATTATTTTAACACACTTTCATTAAGAGATAAATTAGATCAGTTAGGAAAATGTAGATTTATGGATCCTACAGAATTCAGTGAAGGTGTAACAGCTTTAAAAGGGAAAAAAATTGTAATTGTAGGTTGTGGAGCACAAGGTTTAAACCAAGGTTTAAATATGAGAGATTCTGGTTTAGATGTTTCTTATACTTTAAGACCAGCTGCAATTTCAGAAAAAAGACAATCTTTTTTAAATGCTTCTGAAAACAATTTTGCAGTAGGAACTTATGAAGAAATGATTCCAACTGCCGATTTGTTAATCAATTTAACACCAGATAAACAACATACCGCTGTAGTTTCTGCAGTAATGCCTTTAATGAAAAAAGGAGCCACTCTATCGTATTCTCATGGTTTCAATATTGTTGAAGAAGGAATGCAAGTGCGTAAAGATATTACAGTAATTATGGTAGCGCCAAAATCACCAGGTTCTGAAGTTCGAGAAGAATTTAAAAGAGGTTTTGGAGTACCAACTCTAATTGCTGTTCATCCAGAAAATGATCCTGAAGGGAAAGGTTGGGACTATGCAAAAGCATATGCCGTTGGAACAGGTGGACATACAGCAGGAGTTTTAGAATCTTCATTTGTTGCAGAAGTAAAATCAGATTTAATGGGTGAACAAACCATACTTTGTGGCTTGTTACAAACAGGTTCTATTTTATGTTTTGACAAAATGGTTGCTGAAGGTGTTGATGCAGGTTATGCATCAAAATTAATTCAATATGGTTGGGAAACAATTACTGAAGCTTTAAAGCACGGTGGAATCACCAATATGATGGATCGTTTATCAAATCCAGCAAAAATTGCAGCATTTAATGCTTCAGAAGAATTAAAAGATATTATGCGTCCGTTATTTCAGAAACATATGGATGATATTATGAGTGGTCATTTCTCAAAAACGATGATGGAAGATTGGGCAAATGACGATGTGAACTTATTAACTTGGAGAGCAGCAACGGGCGAAACAGCATTTGAAAAAACACCCGCAGCTGATGTGGAAATTTCAGAACAAGAATATTTTGACAATGGAGTTTTAATGATTGCGATGGTGAAAGCAGGTGTAGAATTAGCTTTTGAAGCAATGACAGAATCGGGTATTATAGAAGAATCAGCTTATTATGAATCGTTGCATGAAACGCCATTAATTGCAAACACAATTGCACGTAAAAAATTATTTGAAATGAATCGAGTAATTTCTGATACAGCAGAATATGGTTGCTATTTATTTGACCACGCTTGCAAGCCTTTAATTGCAGATTACGTTAAAAAAACACCAAGTAATTTTGTTGGAAGACCATTTAATGATGGTTCAAACGGTGTTGACAATAAAGAATTAATTGAAGTGAATGATGTAATTAGAAATCACCCTGTGGAAGAAATTGGAGAATTTTTAAGAGCATCTATGACTGCAATGATTAAAATAGTTTAAAGAATAAATTTTGAGTGAAACTATTAAAAATAGTATTTCATTAGAAGAAATATACAAAGCTCAACAGAGCATTAAAGGAGTTGTTCAAGCAACTCCTTTGGTGTTTATGAAGAATTTTTCTGAATATTATAATGCCAATATTTATTTTAAAAGAGAAGATTTACAAGTAGTTCGTTCATATAAAATTAGAGGTGCATATAATAAAATTCAAGGTTTATCAAAAGAGCAGTTACAAAACGGAATTGTTTGTGCTAGTGCTGGAAATCACGCACAGGGGGTTGCTTTTGCTTGTGAAAAATTAGAAGTACACGGTACAGTTTTTATGCCAGTAACATCACCGCTTCAAAAAATTGAACAGGTGCGTATGTTTGGCGGTAACTTTATAGAAGTTAAACTGTTTGGAGATAGTTTTGATGATAGTCAAAAGGCTGCAGCCGAATTTTGTGAGCTTCATAAAAGTACTTTTGTACATCCATTTGATGATATAGATGTAATTGCGGGGCAAGGTACCGTTGGATTAGAAGTTATTAATGATATTGATACAGAAATAGACTATTTATTTATGCCCGTTGGAGGTGGAGGTTTGGCATCGGGAGTTGGAAGTGTATTTAAAGCTTTAAGCCCTGCCACAAAGTTAATAGGAGTTGAGCCTAAAGGAGCACCCTCATTAACAACTTCATTAAAAAAAGGAGAAAACACTACGTTAAAAAAAATAGAAAAATTTGTAGATGGAGCAGCTGTAAAACGCATGGGTGAGTTAACTTTTGAATTTTGTAAGGAGTTCTTACATACAACAGATACCATTTGCGAAGGACTTATTTGTGCTACAATTTTAAAGGTTTATAATGAAAACGCATTGGTGGTTGAACCTGCGGGGGCACTTTCAATTGCTGCTTTAGAGCAACATAAAGAACAAATAAAAGGGAAAACGGTTGTTTGTATAGTAAGTGGTGGTAATAATGACATTACCCGAATGGAAGAAATGAAAGAACGCGCTTTATTATACCAAGGTTTAAAACATTATTTTATTATTAGATTTCCACAAAGGGCAGGAGCATTAAAAGAATTTGTAGTTGATGTTTTAGGTCCAAATGATGATATTTCATATTTTGAATACACCAAAAAGAATAATAGAGATAAAGGGCCAGCAGTAGTTGGAATAGAATTAAAATCTAAAGACGATTTCGAACCTTTAGTAACAAGAATGGAACAAAAAGGATTTTTAGGAGAGTATTTAAATGACAATCCGCAACTGTTTCAATTCTTGATTTAATAAAATTAAGATCTTTGATAAATAAATTGTTAATTATAAGCAACGTTTAATGAAATATTGTTAATTATTAAACAAATGGATGTTTGCTTTAAAATATTTACGTACTATTGTACCAATGAAAATAGAGAATTTTAAAATATTAATTACACGTCGCTTCACTCGTCGCCCCTTGAGGGCATAAATTTCTATTGATTACGGTGCGTCCGTTTTCACATTTCAAAAAAACATCAAAAAACATTTATAAAATTTAAAAAGTAATCAATGAAAGTTGTTATTGCTAATATATCGCATATTAAGTATGCAGAAATAATTTGTGAAACCATAAAGGAATCTGCAAAGGTTCGAGGAACTGGTATTGCAGAAAGAACCCCTGAATACATCATAAAAAAAATAAGCACAGGTGATGCCGTAATTGCTATTGAAAATGATGAATTTGCCGGGTTTTGTTATATAGAAACCTGGGACAATGCTTCTTTTGTTGTAAACTCTGGGTTAATTGTGCATCCTGATTATAGAAACCAAGGGTTGGCAAAAACTATTAAAAAGAAAATTTTAGAGTATTCTTTGGAAAAATACCCCGAAGCAAAACTTTTTGGTATTACCACTGGTTTAGCTGTTTTAAAAATTAATTACGAATTAGGTTACCAACCAGTAACTTTTTCTGAATTAACTACAGATGAAGCTTTTTGGAATGGATGTAGAACCTGCAAAAATTTTGATGTTTTAACTAGAACAGAACGTAAAATGTGTTTGTGTACAGGAATGTTATATGATCCAAAACACGAAAAAAAAATAAAGACACACAAATACAATTCAAAAGTATTAAGCAGGTTAAAAAGAATAAAACAAGCATTATTTTTAAAAAAGAATAATAAATAAAGTCATGGAAAAAGTTGTAGTTGCATATAGCGGAGGTTTAGACACATCATATTGTGTAAAATATTTACAAAACGAACTAAATTTAGAGGTTCATAGTGTATTGGTAAATACAGGTGGATTTTCTTCGGAAGAATTAAAAGTTGTTGAAGCAAAAGCTTACGATATGGGTGTAAAATCTCATACAAATCAGAATATTTTAGATATTTATTACGAAAAAGCCATAAAGTATATGGTTTATGGAAATGTATTAAAAAACAATACCTATCCATTATCGGTAAGTGCAGAGCGTGTTTTTCAGGCAATTGAAGTTGTTGAATACGCTAAAAAAATAAATGCAAAATACATTGCGCACGGAAGTACGGGTGCGGGAAACGATCAAGTGCGTTTTGATATGATTTTTCAAACATTAGCACCAAATATTGAGATTATTACGCCTATTAGAGATTTAAAATTATCTAGACAAGAAGAAATTGAATACTTAGAAAAACACGGGGTAGATTTTCCTTGGTCAAAAGCTAAATATTCTATCAATAAAGGAATTTGGGGTACAAGCGTTGGAGGAGTTGAAACATTAACTTCACATCAACCTTTACCAGAAAGTGCGTACCCAAGTCAATTAGAAAAAACGGAACCAACCGATATTAAATTACATTTTGAAAAAGGACAAATAGTAGGTTTGAATGATGAATTTGATACTTCTGTAAATACCATTTTAAAATTGGAAGCAATCGCTTCAAAATATGCTATTGGTAGAGATATTCACGTAGGAGATACCATCGTTGGAATTAAAGGAAGAGTGGGCTTTGAAGCTGCAGCAGCTACTGTAATAATAAAGGCACATCATTTATTAGAAAAACATGTGCTTTCTAAATGGCAACAAAATTTAAAAGAAGGCTTGGGAAGTACCTACGGGATGTTATTGCACGACGGACAATATTTTGAACCAGCAATGCGAGATATTGAAGCTTATTTAACAAATTCTCAGAAAACGGTAACTGGTGAAGTTTATGTTACGTTAAAACCGTATCACTTTAGTTTAAACGGAATTGAATCTAAACACGATTTAATGAAATCTAAATTTGGTGAATACGGAGAGACTAATAAAGCTTGGTCTGCAGAAGACGCCAAAGGCTTTATCAAGATTTTAGGAACAGCAAATAAAATTTATCACAGCGTAAATTCAGAATTATGATTAAAGTAGGAATAGTTGGAGGAGCGGGCTATACAGCAGGTGAATTAATAAGATTGTTGGTAAATCACTCTCAAGTTGAACTTGATTTTGTGTACTCAACTTCAAATGCTGGGAATTACATTTATCAAGTGCATCAAGATTTATTGGGAACGTTGGACTTGAAATTTACGAGTAAAATTAATCCAGAAGTTGATGTCTTATTTTTATGTTTAGGGCACGGAAATTCGACTTCAATTTTGGAAAATAATTTCTTTTCTAAAAAGACTAAAATAATTGATTTAAGCAATGACTTTAGATTAAAAGCGGATGCTGTTTTTCAAGGGAAAGAATTTGTATATGGGCTTCCAGAGCTTCAAAAGGAAAAAATTAAAACAGCAAATCATATAGCAAATCCAGGTTGTTTTGCAACATCAATTGAGTTGGCATTATTACCATTAGCAAATGCAGGTTTGCTAAATAGTTCGGTACATATTAATGCAACTACAGGTGCTACTGGGGCTGGAGTTTCTCTTGGAGCAACAACCCATTTTGCATGGAGAGATAATAATTTTTCGGTCTATAAAGCTTTTACACATCAACATTTAGGTGAAATTGGAGAAAGTTTAAAAGGGCTTCAAAATAATTTTAATAATGAATTATTTTTTATTCCGAATAGAGGAAATTTCAGTAGAGGAATCTTTACTTCAATTTATTTAAAATTTGATAAAAGTATAGAAAAGGCCTATCAATTATTTTATGATTATTATAAAGAAGCCGCTTTTACACACGTATCTAAAACGCCAATTCATTTAAAACAAGTGGTAAATACCAATAATTGTTTCTTGCATTTGCAAAAGCATGAAGGAACGTTATTGATCACTTCAGAAATCGATAATTTACTAAAAGGAGCATCTGGTCAGGCAATTCAAAATATGAACTTAATGTTTGGTTTTGAGGAGACAGAAGGATTAAAATTAAAAGCAAATTCATTTTAAGTATTGAATTAAAATCAATAACAACCAATAACAAGGAATATGAAAATAGCAATTTTAGGTACAGGAAATTTAGGATATTCAATAGCTATTGGTATTTTATCTCAAGATAATTTTAAGTTCAAGAATTTATACTTAACAAAGCGAAATACGGAATCTTTAGAATCTTGGAGTAAATTGCCAAACGTTAAAATTTCAACCGAGAATAAAAGAGCAGTTCGTTTTTCTGATGTTATTATTATTGCGGTTCAACCAGCTCAACTGCAAGGTGTTTTAGAAGAAATTAAAGAAGTTATAAATCCTAAAAGGCATACGGTTATTTCCGTTGTAACTGGTAGAAAAATAGCCGATATTGAAGCTGTTTTAGGAACTGAAGTCGCCATTGTTAGAAGTATGCCAAATACGGCTATTTCTGTGGGGCAATCAATGACTTGTTTAAGTGCTAATTTAAGAGGTAAAAAGAATATAGAATTTGCAAAAACAATATTTAATTCTTTAGGTCAAACTATGTGTATTGAAGAAAATTTAATGCAAGCTGCAACCGTTATTTGTGCTAGTGGAATTGCTTTTTGGATGCGCCTTATTCGTGCAACTACACAAGGCGCCGTACAGCTTGGTTTTGATGCTGAAGAAGCACAGGAATTGTCTATGCAAACTGCTTTAGGGGCTGCTAGTTTACTAATAAAATCTGGAAATCACCCAGAGCAAGAAATAGATAAAGTAACCACGCCAAGTGGTTGTACTATTGAAGGTTTAAACGAGATGGAACACCAAGGTTTAAGCTCTTCATTAATAAGAGGTTTGGTAACTTCTTTCAACAAAATTAATCAGATTTAAAAATTGAATTATGGAATTATTTGATGTGTATCCGTTGTACAATGTAACACCTGTAAAAGCCGAAGGAGCTTATGTTTGGGACGAAAAAGGAACTAAATATTTAGATTTATATGGAGGTCACGGTGTTATTTCTGTGGGACATACACATCCAAAGTATGTTCAATCTATAACCGAACAATTAAATAAAATTGGGTTTTATTCAAATTCAATTCAAAATCCGTTGCAACAAGAATTGGCTGAAAAGTTAGGGCGAATTTCAGGTTGCGAAAAATACAATTTGTTTTTATGTAATTCTGGTGCCGAGGCCAATGAGAACGCGTTGAAATTAGCTTCATTTGTAACCGAAAAAAGCAGAGTTATTGCATTTAAGAATGCATTCCACGGAAGAACTTCTGCGGCAGTCGCAGCTACGGATAATCCAACTATTAATGCTCCTATAAATTTACAGCAAAAAGTAACCTTTCTTCCTTTAAATGATATTGGATTGGTAATTCACGAACTAGGAAAGGGAGATGTTGCAGCAGTAATTATTGAAGGAATTCAAGGTGTTGGTGGTTTAGATGAAGGAGAAAAGAAATTCTTTAAAAAAGTTAAAAAGGCCTGTAAAAAGAGCAAAGCTTTATTGATTTTAGATGAAATTCAATCGGGTTATGGTAGAAGTGGTCAATTTTTTGCATTTCAGCATCATAAAATAAAACCAGATATTATAACAACTGCTAAAGGAATGGCAAATGGATTTCCAATAGGTGGTGTTTTAATTTCAAAAAAGTACAAAGCGAAATACGGAATGTTAGGTACAACTTTTGGAGGAAATCATTTAGCATGTGCCGCCGCAATTTCTGTATTAGATATTATTGAAGAAGCGCATTTAATGGACAATGTAAATGAAGTGTACAACTATTTTTTACAAGAAATTAAGTCAGTTCCAAAAATTAAAAAAGTAAAAGGAAAAGGGTTGATGTTAGGTCTTGAATTTGATTTTGAAGTTGGAGAGTTACGAAAAAAACTAATTTTTGAGAAACATATTTTTACCGGTGGGTCTAGTAATAAAAATTTACTAAGAATACTGCCGCCTTTAACAATTACAAAAGAACAAGTAGCTATTTTTATAAGTGCTTTAAAAGAAGTTTTAGTATAATGAATTTACAATTAACAGAAAAACAACGGAATGATGTTTTGTCTACTATGGCTGAATTAATAGCAGAGGAAAAAGACACTATTTTGGCTGAAAATAAAATTGAATTGGATTCATATTCTGGTGGAGATTTGGCAATGTACGATCGTTTAAAGGTAGATGACACAAAAATTGATGGAATGATTTTATCATTAAAACAATTAGAGGCTGCTATTGATCCTTTAGGAAAAGAATTGTACAATTTCACTCATGATAAAGGAATGAACATCATAAATAAAACGGCTCCGTTTGGAACCATTTTAATTATTTATGAATCTAGACCAGATGTTACAGTTGAAGCCGCTGGAATTGCTTTTAAATCTGGAAACAAAATACTATTAAAAGGAGGAAAAGAATCTGTGAACTCTAATTTGAAAATTGTTGAATTATGGCATAAAGCCTTAGCAAAAAACAATATTTCAACTTCTTGGGTTGAATATTTAAATTACGATAGAGCTAAAACACAAGAGTTTCTTCAAAATCCAACAGAAAAAATAGATTTAATTGTGCCTCGTGGAGGTGAAAAGTTAATCGCTTTTGTTAAGCAGCATGCAACCTGTCCAGTAATTGTAAGCGGTCGTGGAAATAACTTTGTGTATGTAGATGCTGAAGCCGATTTAGGAGTTGCTTTAAATGTTATTGTAAACGCAAAAACAACTAAAATATCCGCTTGTAATGCAGTTGATAAGGTGTTAATTCATAAAAAAATATTAAGTGATGCTATTTTTATGAATAGTTTGATTGAGAAATTATCAAAGTCGAATGTTGAGATTTTCGGAGATGAAAAAATGAGTGCATTTAAAGATATTTCAAAAATTGAAAATAAAGAAATTTGGTTTGAAGAATTTTTAGATTATAAAATTGTTTTAGGAAGTGTTCAAGATTTGAATGAATCTATTGCAATGATAAATAAATATGGAGGCGGACATTCAGCTTCAATTATTACTAAAAATAATAATACTGCCAAAGTTTTTATGGAATCTGTAGATGCTGCAGCTGTTTATCAAAATGCATCTACGCGTTTCACAGATGGCGGTCAGTTTGGTTTGGGTGGAGAATTGGCAATAAGTACAGATAAATTGCACCACAGAGGTCCAATGGGTTTACAGCATTTAGTAACTAATAAATGGTACGTTTTTGGCGATGGGCAAATCAGGTAAAAAGCGTATATTACTTAAAATTGGTTCTAATGTATTAACAAAAGAAACCAATCAAATCTCTAGAGGGAAACTTGAGGATATTGCACGTCAAATAGCTACTTTAAAAGATGAGTATGAATTTATAATTGTAAGTTCAGGCGCAATTGCAGTGGCAAAACAGTTTGTTAAATTAGAAAGTAATGGAAAACCAATTAATGTAAAACAAGCTTTGGCATCTATTGGACAACCGCATTTGATGCGTATTTTTCATGAAAATTTTTGGGAACTTGGTTTGTTAACTTCACAGTGTTTATTGTCGTATTCAGATTTTAAGAAAGAACAATCAAGGACCAATATTAAAAACACTATTAATGTGTTGGTTAAAAATAATTACATTCCAATTATTAATGAAAATGATACCGTTGCAACCGATGAAATTAAATTTGGTGATAACGATAAACTTTCCGCTTTAGCAGCAGCACTATTAAAAGTAGATTTGCTTATAATAGCAACAAATACTAATGGAATTTACACCAAAGAATCTATTGATGCTGGAGGTGTTGAAACTATTCAAGAAACATCAAATATTGAAGTTTTAAAATCGCAAATACAAAGTGCTATTTCTATGCACGGAACTGGTGGAATGACTACAAAAATTGACGCAGCTGAAATTGCACAAAAAGCAAATATTGAAACTTGGATTGTAAACGGACTAAATGATAACTTTATAGTGAATGCGATTAATAATACATCAAAATTCACTAAAATAATTTTAAAATAAAATGCGAAATTACTTACATATTAACGATTTAGATAATTTACAAACAGTTGTAGGTGAAGCTATTGAATTAAAGAAAAATGAACTTGAATTTAGTTTACTTGGTAGAGGAAAAACTATTTGTCTGCTGTTTTTCAACAATAGTTTACGTACGCGCTTAAGCACTCAAAAAGCTGCTCAAAACCTAGGTTTAAACTGTATTGTTATGAATTTTGGAAGCGAAGGTTGGCAGCTAGAATATGAAGATGGCGTAATAATGAATCAGGATAAATCTGAACATGTAAAAGAAGCTGCAAAAGTAATAGCTCAGTATTGCGATATTGTTGCAATTAGAGCATTTGCAAGTTTAACTGATAAAGAAAAGGATTTAGCTGAAGTTGTTTTAAATAATTTTAAGAAATATGCAGGAATTCCAGTAGTAAATATGGAAAGTGCTATAGGACATCCATTACAAGCGTTGGCTGATGCAATTACTATGGAAGAAAATAAAGTTCCACACAAACCAAAAGTAGTACTTTCTTGGGCACCACATCCAAAAGCTTTGCCACATGCAGTTGCAAATTCGTTTGTAGAAATGATGCAGTTACAAGATGCGGATTTTGTAATTACACATCCACAAGGATATGAATTGGACTCTGATATAACTAAAAATTCTAAAATTGAAAACAACCAAGAAAAGGCATTAGAAAATGCAGATTTTGTGTATGTAAAAAACTGGAGTTCTTTTAAAGAATATGGAGAAGTAATGATAAGTGACCCAGAATGGATGTTAACAGCAGATAAAATGAAACTTACAAACAATGCTAAGTTTATGCATTGTTTACCAGTTAGAAGGAATGTTGTAGTTACAGATGAAGTATTAGATTCTGAAAATTCAATTGTAATAGAACAAGCAAATAATAGAACATATTCCGCACAGATAGTATTGAAAAAAATATTGGAGAATCTTTAGTTTAGAATGACGTTTTAAATTCAGAATAAATGAGCAAACAAATAGTACAAATAATTAAAATTGGAGGAAACGTTATTAACAACGAAGAGGCGTTGCATTCTTTTTTAAAAGATTTTGCCGCTTTGGAAGGACCAAAAATATTGGTGCATGGAGGGGGAAGAAAAGCTTCAGAAGTTTCTGCGGCTATGGGTTTGGAACCAAAAATGATAAATGGTAGACGCGTAACAGACGAAGCAACGGTTGAGGTCGTAACTATGGTGTATGCAGGTTTATTGAATAAAAAAATTACGGCTAAATTACAGCATTTAGGATGTAATGCTATGGGTTTATCTGGAGCTGACGCCAACTGTATATTAGCGCACAAACGCATTGTAAAAGATGTAGATTATGGTTTTGCAGGTGATGTAGATGCCATTAATTCAGAAATTATTGATGTGTTACTTCAACAAAATGTATCGCCTGTTTTTTGTGCTATTACACACGATAAAAATGGACAGCTGTTAAATACAAATGCTGATACTATTGCTTCGGAAGTTGCCATTGGAATGAGTAATTTATATAAAACTGAATTAAATTTTGTTTTTGAATTGAAGGGTGTTTTGGAAAATATTGAAGATAAGAATTCTGTAATTAGGGAAATTAATTCTAAAAAATATGAGCAATTAATAGCTAAAGGGATTATAGCCGATGGGATGCTTCCTAAAATGCATAATTGTTTTAATTCATTAAAAAAAGGAGTGAGTAAAGTGAAAATTGGGGATGCTTCCTTAGTGAATAGTTCAACGAAGTTATACACAACATTAAGTTTGTAAAAATGATACAACAACTGACAAAAGAAGCTATTGAATTACTTCAAAAATTAATTTCGAAGCAATCGTTTTCTGGCGAAGAGAATGAAACAGCTTTGTTGATAATGCAATGGTTTTCTGACCATAACATAAAATTTAAAAGTGAAGTTCATAATGTTTGGGCAAAGAATAAATATTTTGACCCTTCCAAAAAAACAATTCTATTGAACTCGCATCACGATACCGTAAAACCAAATAAGGGATATACTAGAGATCCTCTAAAACCTGAAATAATTAACGGAAAACTATATGGTTTAGGAAGTAACGATGCCGGAGGTTGTTTGGTCTCATTATTGGCGACATTTACGTATTTATACGATAGAAAAGATTTAAAATACAATTTTGTAATGGTGGCTTCAGCAGAAGAAGAAAATACAGGGCCAAATAGTTTGGTAAGTATTATTCCTATTTTGCCAGAAATAGATTTTGCCATTGTGGGAGAGCCAACGTTGATGAATTTAGCAATTTCAGAAAAGGGATTAATGGTACTAAATTGTGAAGCAAAAGGAACTGCTGGACATGCAGCTCATGGCAATGCTGATAATGCAATTTACAATGCTATTGAAGATATAAATTGGTTTCAAAATTATGAATTTCCAAAGGTGTCTGAGACGCTAGGGAAAATTAGAATGACTGTTACTCAAATTGAAGCAGGAAGTCAGCACAATGTTATTCCTTCAAGTTGTAAATTTGTGGTAGATGTGCGTGTAACAGACTGTTATTCAAATCAAGAGGTTTTCGAAATTATTCAAGAACATGTAAAATCAGAAGTTTGTCCGAGATCACAACGTTTAAATTCTTCATCAATTCCTAAAGAACACGAAATTGTAAAAGCGGGTATTAAATTAGGAAGAGCAACTTATGGTTCACCAACAATATCAGATCAGGCAATATTAACATGTCCATCACTAAAATTAGGGCCAGGTGAAAGTTTGCGTTCACATACTGCAGATGAGTTTATTTTTGTTCGAGAAATTGAAGAAGGAATAGATTTGTATATTAAAATATTAGAAGAAATAATTTAAAAATGTTGAATAGTTTATGAGTTTAGACTGTTCAACAATTAAACATTTACACTATGAAACTTTGGGATAAAGGATTTTCAACCGATAAAAAAATAGATATTTTCACTGTAGGAAACGACAGAGAATTAGATTTAATTTTAGCAAAATATGATGTAATTGGAAATTTAGCACACGCTAAAATGTTACATAAAATTGGATTGCTATCTTCTGAAGAAATTAAAAATTTAGAAGTTGAATTAAACGCAATATTAAAAACTATTGAAGCTGGAGAATTTATAATCGAAGATTCTTTTGAAGATGTCCATTCTAAGGTGGAATTTATGTTAACCGAAAAATTAGGTGATACAGGTAAAAAAATTCATACTGCACGTTCTAGAAACGATCAGGTTCTAGTAGATATACATTTATATTTAAAAGATGCTTTAGTTGAAATAAATGAAGGAGTTGACGATTTATTTGACTTGCTAATCAAGTTAGCAGAACAGTATAAAAATGTTTTGTTACCTGGATATACACATTTACAAGTGGCAATGCCATC
>CBDUKG010000035.1:0-24273 GCA_965367745.1 uncultured Flavobacteriaceae bacterium
CAAAGTTATAAAAATTAACTTACAATTTTTAAATTATTATTGTGCTTTTGAGTTGGAGATATCTCATATTCAAATAGCTACACATAACCAACAATCAAAGCTCCGTTGCTAGAACTCATGTAGTTTTGTAACAATGTACTTTATTTTTTAATATCTTTAATATCTTGGCTTAAAAATTGTTAGTAAATTAGCATTCTAAAAATTAGAAAAAGGAATTGTCCATTTTTCAATTTGGGAACAATTAAATACGAACTCATGAAACATATATTACAACTAGTATTGCCTCTCTTATTAATTTCAAATACACTTTTTGCACAAGAGAATTTTCAAATTAGAACTATTGCTTTTTATAATTTAGAAAATTTGTTTGATACCGTAAATGACACGCTTAAAAATGATGAAGCCAGTCCAATTATGGGAATTAAAGAAGGGCGAGAAGAAGTGTATCAAAAAAAATTAACAAACATGTCTAAAGTGCTTTCTGAAATTGGAACAAAAGAAGCAAAAAACTTAGCAGCCATTATTGGTGTTGCAGAAGTAGAGAACAGAAAAGTATTGGAAGATTTACTCCAAACAGATAATTTAAAAAACGAACAATACGAAATTATTCATTACGATTCTCCTGATTTAAGAGGTATTGATGTTGCTTTATTGTACAAGCCAAATTATTTTAGACCAACACATCACGAGGTTTTTGAATTAAAAATTTGGGATGAAAATGGTATGCGCATTTATACAAGAGATCAATTATTAGTTTCAGGATATTTAGATGATGAACTGATTCATGTTATTGTAAATCATTGGCCTTCCAGAAGAGGTGGTGAAGCAAAAAGTAGGTCTAAAAGAGAAAAAGCAGCGTATTTAAACACTCAAATTATTGAAAAAATAAAACTAAGCGATCCAAATCCTAAGGTTATAATTATGGGCGATTTAAATGATGATCCGCATAATGCAAGTTTAAAAAAAGTGTTGAAAACCAAATCTAAAAAAGCTAACGTTAAAGAAGGAGATATTTACAACCCAATGGAAGATATGTTTAGACGTGGCCAAAATACCTTGGTTTACAGAGATAATATTAATTTATTCGATCAAATTATGTTTACCTCACCACTTTTAACAACTAAAAAAGACTTTTCTACTTATAAAATGTATAAAACAAATGTATTTAATCCACAATATTTAACTACACAAACGGGGAAATACAAAGGCTATCCACATAGAAGTTTTGCTGGAAATAATTTTATAAATGGCTATAGCGATCACTATCCTGTGTATATGTATTTAATTAAAGAAACCAGTACACCTCAACTAAAAAACTAAATCTTAAATTTGCGTAGCAAACCATAAATCAAACTTAAAAATGATACAAAAAATAATAATAAGTTTACTACTTTCAATAGCTTTTGTAAGTGTTTCTGCACAAGAAGTTATGACCCCTAAAATGCTGTTGGAATTAAATAAAGTTTCAGCAAAAGGCATCTCAAAAGATGGAGAAAATGTAATTTATAGCACTTCAAAATACAACGTTGCAACGGATAGTAAAGTAACAACTGTGTATAAAATTCCTGTTGAAGGCGGAACACCTGTTGCGATAGAAACATATAAAAACTTGCTACCAAACAAGCATATTTCACCAAATGGAACTTATGAAATTTTTACTGAAGATGTAAAACTTAAAAACATAACTGGAAAAGATTTTTATCCTGAAATTAAAAACTCAAATGTTCAGATTTATGACGAATTAAATTACCGCCATTGGGATACTTGGGAAGATGGTGCTTACAGTCACGTATTTTTTAAAAGCACTTCAGAAGACTCTGAAGCCATAGATCTTATGCCAAACGAACCTTTTGACTGTCCGCAAAAACCTTTTGGAGGATCGGAAGATTATCTTTGGAGTCCAGATAGCGAAAACATACTCTATGTTACAAAAAAATTAAGTGGCACCGAATATGCAATTAGCACAAATACAGACATTTACAGTTATAACTTAGCTTCAAAAATTACAACTAATTTAACTGAAGACAATAAAGGATACGATACAAATCCTGCTTTTTCATCTAAAAATCAATTGGCGTGGTTACAAATGAAAAGAGATGGTTATGAAGCCGATAAAAATGATATTATTATTTTAATTGATGGTGAAAAAGTAAATATTACCGAAAATTGGGATGAAACTATTCATAGTTTTACTTGGGATACAAAAGGTGAAAAAATTTATTTTGTTGCTCCTAATTTTGGAACTGTGCAACTTTTTGAAATTGAAGTTCCTAAATCTTCAAAAAAAATAACGCAACCGAAACAACTTACAAACGGACAATTTGATATAAGTGGAATTGTAGGTAAATCTAAAAATATGTTAGTTGTAAATCGTAAAGATATGAACCATGCAACTGAGCTTTACACTTATAATTTAAAAAATGGTGCGTTAAAACAACTTACACATGCAAACGATGACGCTTACAATTCCATAACATTAAGTAAGGTTGAAAAAAGAATGGTAAAAACCTCAGATGGAAAAGATATGTTGACTTGGGTAATTTATCCGCCAAATTTTGATCCTTCAAAAAAATATCCAACAATTTTATATTGTAAAGGTGGTCCTCAAGGCCCATTAAGCCAGTCGTATTCTTTTAGATGGAATTACCAATTAATGGCTGCAAACGGTTATATAATTGTTGCTCCAAGCAGAAGAGGAATGTCTGGTTTTGGTATTGCATGGAACGAGCAAATTAGTAAAGATTATGGCGGACAAAATATGAAAGATTATTTAGCTGCTATTGACGATATTTCTAAAGAAAGCTATGTAGATACCGATAGATTAGGTTGTGTTGGTGCTAGTTACGGAGGTTATTCGGCCTTTTATTTAGCAGGAATACACGAAGGAAGATTTAAAAGCTTTATTGCACATGATGGTATGTTTAATTTAAGAAGTATGTATGGCACCACCGAAGAGTTATTTTTTGTAAACTGGGATTTAGGCGGTGTATATTGGGATGAAAATAATGTATCGGCACAAAAGGCTTTTAATGAATTTAATCCTGTTAATTATGTTGATAAATGGGATACTCCTATTTTAATAATTCAAGGAGGACAAGATTTTAGAATTCCAATTGGACAAGGCTTAGAAGCTTTTCAAGCAGCACAATTAAAAGGCATAAAAAGTAAATTATTATACTTCCCAGAAGAAAATCATTGGGTATTAGATGGGCAAAATAGCTTTATTTGGCATACAGAATTTTATAAATGGTTAAAAGAAACCTTGTAACTAAAAATCTGAATTTGATAAAATAAAATTAAGATGAGTAAACAAATATAGATTTTGAAAAATTTATTTTCTTTTCAAATTTTCTTTATAAGGTTCTACCCGCCTTCTTTTTATTTTATTAATTGAATCTATCGATTTTTTCTCTAAATTCTTTATTGCTTGAGCAATAGAATCTTCCTCTCTTTTTAACGTTTCAAACTTTTTATTTAATGCTTTCAAACGCTCTTCAACTTTTAATAATATTACATCGTAATCATCTACTCTAGAGGTATAATAAAAATTACTTTCCTTAAATTGGGTACTATCAATATTGTATTTTTCAAAAACTAATGGGTGGTAATTTACTTTACGTTTTAAATCCAAGTTTTTTGTAGTTTCAGCATTAACAGCCAGCATTAAATCTGTTAATAAATCAACCATTTGATCTTCAGGAATCAAATTATCTGGTTTTTTTAAAATTGTATTGCTTGTGCAACTAAATATTAAAAAACTTATAAAAAGTATGTATATGTATTTATTCATGAGTTCTATTAAACAGTAATCTTTTACCTTTTATTGTGTCGTTAAACTTTCCATTATTGTAAATAAGATTTCCATTTACAAAAGTATGTGTAATTTTAGAATAAAAAGTAGTTCCTTCAAAAGGGGACCAACCGCATTTGTATAATATATTATCTTTTTTCACTGTCCATGGAGATGCTATATCTACTAGAACTAAATCAGCATAATATCCTTTTTTTATAAATCCTCTTTTTTCAATTTTGAAAATTTTTGCAGGATTATGGCACATTTTCTCTATAATTTTTTCAATAGAAATTTTACCTTGCCTATAGGCTTTTAACATTGCCGGAAGCGCATGCTGCACTAATGGGCCACCGCTTGGTGCTTTGGTATATACTTGTTGTTTTTCTTCTAGTGTATGTGGCGCGTGGTCTGTTGCAACAACATCAATTCTATCTTCTAACAATGCTTTCCATAAACCGTCCTTATCATTTTCAGTTTTGATAGCTGGATTCCATTTAATGAGGGTTCCTTTTAATTTGTAATCGCTTTCATCAAAAGTTAAATGATGTACACAAACCTCTGCTGTAATTTGTTTTTTCTCTAATGGTACTTTATTTGTAAAAAGTGCCGTTTCTTTCGCTGTTGAAAGATGAAAAACGTGTAAACGTGCTCCTGTTTTTTTTGCTAATTCAATTGCTTTTGAAGAAGATAAATAACAAGCTTCTTCACTTCTAATTTTAGGGTGTAATTCTATTGGAATATCTTCTCCGTATTCTTCTAAATATGTTTCTAAATTCTTTTTTATAGTCGCTTCATCTTCACAATGTACAGCAATTAGCATTTTTGTTGAAGAAAATATTTTTTCTAAAACTTCTTCATTATCCACCAACATATCACCCGTAGATGAACCTAAAAATAATTTTATCCCTGCAACATTTGAAGGATCAGTTTTTAACAGCTCTTCTAAATTATGGTTGGTTCCCCCAAACATAAATGAATAATTTGCATAGGAAGATTTTGAAGCAATTTCAAACTTATCTTCCAGCAATTTTTGAGTTGTAGCTTGTGGTACGGTATTTGGCATTTCTATAAAAGATGTGATTCCGCCTGCAATAGCCGCTCTACTTTCAGTTTCAATAGTTGCTTTTTGCGTTAATCCAGGTTCTCTAAAATGAACCTGATCATCTATTACTCCTGGGATTAAATACTTACCTTCGGCATCTATTACCAGCGTATCGGAAGATTTTAAACTAATTGAAGTATCGATATCAATAATGTATTCGCCATCTATTAAAACATCGCCTTCCATTATAGTGCCCTCGTTTACGATTTGGGCATTTTTTATAAGTGTTAAACTCATGTGTTCTTTTTCTTAAATTTATTTAGGAATCCCAGTCATTTTCATTTTAATAACACCAAAAACAGCTTCGGAAATTATAGATCCACTCATTTTTGATGTACCTCTTTTTCTATCTGTAAATATAACTGAAACTTCTTTATGCTTAAATTTTCTTTTCCAAGCTTTAAATTTCATTTCAATTTGAAACGCATATCCAACAAATTTTATTTTATCTAATTCTAAAGTTTCTAATACCTTACGTTTGTAACAAACAAAACCTGCTGTGGTATCGTAAATAGGAATTTGAGTTATAATTTTAACATATTTTGAAGCAAAATAAGATAAAAAAAGCCGTTTAATATCCCAATTTACAACATTAATTTTATTATTTAAATATCTAGATCCAATGGAGAAATCTGCACCTTCATTTGCACAGGCATTGTACAATTTTATTAAATCTTTTGGGTTGTGCGAAAAATCAGCATCCATTTCAATAATATAATCGTATTTTCTATCTAAAGCCCATTTAAAACCGTGAATATAAGCAGTTCCTAGTCCTTGTTTCTCGGTTCTTATTTCTAAAAATAAATTTTGAAACTCTTTTTGTAAATTTTCTACAATAGCACTTGTTCCGTCCGGTGAATTATCATCTACAACCAAAATATCAAATTGCATTTCCTGATTACATACAGCTCTAATTATTGCGTCAATATTTTCCTTTTCATTAAACGTTGGTATTATTACCAGTGTATTGGACATATAGATCAATTTTGCAGCAAAGATAAAACAATTAATCACTAATTTTGTCATAAAATAACTTACTTAATGATTACAGCAGAAAATATAATACGTCAAGATAATGATTGGATTACCATGGCCTTTTTAATAATTCTTGTTGTATTGGCTGTTCAAAAAAGATTATTTGGAAATCGACAATTACATACAAGTATATTTTTCTTCAAAAAAAACAAATTAGTTGGTTATTTTAATAAAGAAAAAAATACCTTTTTTAATCTCTATCAAATACTCTCTTTTGTAGTACAACTGATAACTCTTTCTCTATTATTTTACTTTATTACACCTGTTTTTAATGTAAATAGCGCAGCCAATGGCATAGATTTATTCCTAAAAATTGCATTTGGAGTAGGGTTTTACTTCTTTATTCGTTTTTTAATTGGTAATATTTTTTCAGTTATATTTAATTTAGAAAAACTTCATAAAAAAGTTTCCTTCGAAAAAATTAATTATCTTAATAATCTGACCTTATGGGTATTACCTCTTTTGGTCTTGACATCCTATTCAAATATTTTTGAAAATATATTATTAAAAATTACATTGATTGTTTTTGTTATTTTAGTATTAATAAGGTATGCTGTTTTAATAATAAATAATAAAAAGCTGGTATTTAATAACTTGTTTTATTTTATTTTGTACCTTTGCGTCCTTGAAATCGCACCCTTAGTAATTATTTTAAAATTAACTATTTAAGCACAAAATTGAAGTTTATGAAAGTGAAAACAATTTTGGTTTCTCAGCCAGCTCCCAAGACAGAAAATTCTCCTTATTCAGATTTAATTGATAAGCAAAAAGTTAAAATTGATTTTGTGCCATTTATCCATGTCGAAAGTGTTTCTGCAAAGGAGGTCCGTGTTCAAAAAATTGATTTAGGGAACTATTCTGCTATTATTTTAACTAGTAGAAATGCTGTTGACCATTTTTTTAGAGTGGCAGAAGAAATGCGTTTTACTGTTCCAGATTCAATGAAATATTTTTGCCAATCTGAAGCTGTTGCTTATTATTTACAAAAGTATGTTGTGTACCGAAAACGTAAAATTTATGTTGGAAAACGCACATTCCCAGAATTATCAAGTATTATAAAAAAATATAAAGATGAAAAGTTTCTACTACCTTCATCTGATAAGTTAAAAGAAATTGTTCCAGAAACTTTAAATGAACTTGGAGTTAATTGGACTAGAGCTACATTGTTTAAAACAGTTGTTAGCGATTTATCTAATTTAGAAAATGTTTTTTACGACATTTTGGTGTTCTTTTCACCTTCTGGAATAGATTCATTATTTCAAAACTTTCCAAATTTCAAACAAAATGATACACGAATTGCTGTATTTGGAAATTCAACCGTAAAAGCTGCTACACAGGCTGGTTTAAAATGTACTATTGAAGCACCAACGCCTGAAACTCCTTCAATGACTATGGCTTTAGAAAAATATATATTAAAGGTGAATAAAAAATAACATGTAGACTTCGGAAGGAAATTCTCCTTAATTAAACCGAACTAAAAAGCATCCTAATTTTTCCTTCAAATGAAGATTTAGGATGCTTTTTTTATGCAAATAAATTAGTATATATATCTTCAACTTTAGCAACTTGCACAATTTTTATTGCATACGGTTTTGACCTTATTTTATTGAATTTTGAAATAAATATCTTATTAAATCCTAATTTTTCTGCTTCTAAAATCCGTTGCTCTACTTTATTTATTGCACGTATTTCACCAGCTAAGCCTATTTCTGCAGCAAAACAAAAATCTTGTGGAATTGCTTCGTCTTCGTTTGAAGATAAAATGGCACTTATAACCGCCAAATCAATTGCAGGATCATCTACCTTTATACCACCTGCAATATTTAGAAAAACATCTTTTGCGCCTAACCTAAAACCAGCACGTTTTTCTAAAACAGCCAATAACATATTTAATCTTTTAAGATCGTAACCTGTTGCGGATCGCTGTGGCGTCCCATAAACTGCTGTACTAACCAAAGCTTGAACTTCAATCATTAGAGGCCGCATACCTTCTAAAGTAGCCGCAATTGCAGTCCCACTTAAATCGTCTTCTTTTTGTGAGATTAAAATTTCTGAAGGGTTATCGACTTCTCTTAAACCAATGTTTTGCATTTCGTAAATACCTAGTTCTGCTGTAGAACCAAAACGGTTTTTATTGGCACGCAAAATTCTATATGTATGGTTTCTATCTCCTTCAAACTGCAATACAACATCTACCATATGTTCTAATATTTTTGGACCTGCAATATTTCCATCTTTGGTAATATGGCCAATTAATAGAACTGGTGTGGCTGTTTCTTTTGCGAATTTTATAAGTTCAGCAGTAGTTTCTCTAATTTGAGAAATAGAGCCCGGAGAAGCTTCAATATATTCGGTATGTAATGTTTGAATAGAATCTATAACAAGAACCTCTGGCTGCACTTCTTCAATAGCTTTAAAAATGTGCTGTGTATTTGTTTCCGTTAAAATAAGGCAATTTGTATTCTTTGTTTGAAGTCGTTCTGCACGCATTTTAATTTGACTCTGACTTTCTTCGCCAGAAACATAGAGTACTTTTTTTGGAATTGCCAATGCAATTTGTAATAATAGCGTAGATTTTCCAATGCCAGGTTCTCCACCTAAAAGTGTTATAGAGCCTTTTACCAAACCACCTCCTAAAACTCGGTCTAACTCATTGTTTCGTGTTGAAATTCGGTCCTCTTCATCTAAAACAATTTCATTTATTTTTAAGGCTTTGTTTGTTTTTTTGACTGGAGATGTTTGTTTCCAATTTCTTTTTTCTTCCTTTTGAATAACTTCCTCAACAATTGTATTCCACTCGTTACAAGCTTTGCATTGCCCTAACCATTTTGCGTATTGTGTGCCACAATTCTGACAGAAAAAAGAAGTTTTTACTTTAGCCATTTTTATTAAAATTGAAAAAGTAAATATATAAAGAAATACTTATTTTTTTTGATATTTATTATATATCGGAATTAATATTAACGACAAGCTTCCAAACAAAATAACCATTAGGGTTTGGGCTGTCCACATTATCCAACCAAAAGCTAGCGCAGGGTTGTGATCTACTTTATATAAAACCAAGGCTCCAGCAACTAAAAGTGGATACGTTCCTAAACCTCCATTTGTTAATGCCATACTTAAACCACCTACAACAAAACCAACAATTATTGCAGCAAAAGATAAATTTGTAGTTTCTGGCAAAGCAAAAGTTACTGCATAAAACATAAGTATATACATTGCCCAAATAAAAATTGTATGTGCAATAAACTCCCATTTTTTTTTCATTGTAAAAATACTTTTAGCTCCATCAATTAAGCCATTTATAAAGGTTATAACTTTTACAATAAAAACATTTCTAGATTTTTTTAAAAAACGATAGGTAAAAAACCCAACTATTGGTAATACAATAAAAACAAAAATTTTGGAATAAATACTCCCAGAAGCATCTTCCTTAAAAATATAACTTCCAATTAACTCTGTTTGATAAAAAAATGCCAAGCCGATTATAGCCAATAATATAATTACATCTGCAACTCTTTCTGCTACAATAGTTCCAAAAGCTTTTTCAAAAGGAATATTTTCATACTTCTTTACACTCGCTGCTCGCGCAAATTCACCAGATCTAGGGATAACTAAATTTAATAAGTAGGCTATTAAAACCGACATAACACTATTGGCAAACCTTGGTTTATAACCTAAAGGTTCTAATAAAAATTGCCAGCGGTATGCGCGTGATAAATGACTTAATATCCCAAAAATTAAAGATACTAAAACCCACCAATAATTAGCAGTTTTAAAAGACGTTTTAATAGATTCAATATCTGAAGGTGATAATTTTGATAAAGAGTACCAAATTAAAAATACTCCCAAAAGTATTGGGAGTATTAAAAATAGTGTTTTTTTAATTTTTTTATTCAAATTTATGTTAACGAATTATCGTTTTCATTTGGAAAAATTAGTGTTGGTTTAAAGGATTTCGCTTTTTCAAAATCTAATATCCCATAAGAAATAATAATGATGATGTCTCCTTTAGCTACTTTTCTAGCGGCAGGGCCATTTAATGTAATTTCTCCACTTTTTCTAGGACCTGGAATAGCATACGTTTCAAGACGTTCTCCATTGTTAATATTCACAATTTGAACTTTTTCTCCTTGAATAATATTAGATGCATCCATTAAATCCTCATCAATTGTGATACTGCCAATATATTGTAAATCGGCTCCTGTAACCTTTACTCGATGAATTTTTGATTTTACTACTTCTATTTGCATAGTGCAAAATTAATAATTTTGTGTTAATGTATTCATATTTATAAACTTATATTATCAATAAGTCGTATTTCTCCTGCAAATACAGCTATAAACGCTCTATATTTTTGCTTAGGATTCTTATTTTTTATTGTTTGAAGAGTTTCTTCATCTGCAATATCAAAATATTCTAGCTCCAAAAAAGGTTGCTTTTCAAATTCGTTTTCAACCCAATCTATAACTTCTAAAGCATTTTTTGTGCCAAACTTAATTTTAGCTTCTTTTAGCGTTTTGTAGATAAACGGAGCTGCATCTCTATGCGATTCTGTCAGTCTCGCATTTCTAGAACTCATTGCCAATCCATCTTCTTCTCTATAAATATCACAGCCTACAATTTTTACAGGCAATTTATGGTTTTTCACCATATTCCTAATTATTTGCAGCTGCTGAAAATCTTTTTCACCAAAATACGCTTTTGTTGGTTTTACAATTTCAAACAACCGTTTTACTATGGTTCCAACACCATTAAAATGCCCTTCTCTAAATTTACCTTCCATCTGGTGTTCTAAACCATCAAAATTAAAGGCTTGAGATGTAATGTTATTTGCATAGATTTCGTTGGCAGAAGGAGCAAAAACCATATCGCAAAACATGGCTCTTAAAAGAGAAAGATCTTTATCTATTGTTTTAGGATAATTAATTAAATCTTCTTGCTTATCAAACTGAGTTGGGTTAACAAAAACGCTTACTACAACAATATCATTTTCTTTTTTAGCCCTTTCTATAAGAGATAAATGGCCCTTATGAAGCGCACCCATAGTTGGTACAAAACCAATAGTAGTTGCTTTTTTTAAGGACTTAATCTTTTCTTGTACCGATTTTATTTTAGCAAAAACTAACATAGTGTATTTGTTAATAAACGTTAAAAGCGTGCAAACTTACATTTTTCAAGTCAAAATCTACATAAATTTTCGTAATTTTGCATAATCTTTAAAATAAAAGGTTGGATTATGAAAGATAAGAGAGTATTGGTTGTTTCATCGGAAGTTGTACCTTATTTACCTGAAAACGAATTATCAACAACTTCATTTGAAGTTGCGAAAATGATTCATGGACAAGGAGGCCAAACACGTATTTTTATGCCTCGCTATGGATTAATTAATGAAAGAAGACATCAATTACACGAAGTTATTCGCTTATCTGGAATGAATTTAGTGATTAATGACATGGATATGCCATTAATTATTAAAGTTGCTTCTATTCCAAAGGAAAGAATGCAAGTTTATTTTATAGATAACGACGAATATTTTAAACGTAAGGCATTGTTTACAGACGAAGATAATGAACTGTTTAAAGATAATGACGAGCGTGCGATATTTTTTGCAAAAGGTGTAGTTGAAACAGTTAAAAAATTAAACTGGGCACCAGATATTATACATGTTCATGGCTGGATGGCATCACTTTTACCATTGTATATTAAAGAATACTATAAAAACGATCCTTTATTTACAGACAGTAAAATTGTAACATCACTCTATAATAATGGATTTGAAGGTTCGTTAAGCGACAATTTTAATGAAAAAATTAAATTTGACGGTATAGACGAATCAAAACTCAAGACTATCACAAACCCAAACTATACAAATATTTTAATTAATGCAATTGAGAATTCTGATGCTCTTATTAAAGGTAGCGAAGAACTTCCTAATGAGTTATTAGAATTTTTAAAAACAAGTAATAAACCTGTATTAGAGTACTTTCCGCCAGAAGAATTTGAAAATAAGTATACAGAATTTTATAGTAACAACGTTCTATAGTTTAAACCTAACAAATAGTAATTTATAATATGACAACAAAAGTTGTAAGTACATTTAAATACTTAGCAGTATTTTCTTTGGTGATTTTTTCACTTATTTCATGTGAAAAAGAAATTGAGAGTGTTGGAGTAAGTCTTATTGATAATGATACCTTTAATACTAATAAATTTACTTCAGAAGTTATTACCGAAAGTGAAAATATTGAACGCATACCTGCAAATATATTACCTCAATATTTATTAGGAGTTTATGCCGATGAAGAATTTGGAAAATTAAAAGCATCAATTGTATCACAACTTGTTTTACCAACATTTGGTGAAACTTATGAATCAGGTTATGGAGAAAATACCGGCATAGATTCAGTGCTTATCCATATACCTTATCAAGCTACAAGATTAGAGGATTATGCAGACGGAAAACCTCAATTCTCTTTAGATTCTGTATTTGGAAATGAAGATACGGCCTTTCAAATAAATATTTTTGAATTAAAAACGTTTTTAAATACACTAGATCCAAACGACCCTTCAAAACAAGCTATTTATTATTCCGATAAAGAATTTCAAAAGGGAGATATTCCATTGTTTTCAGGAGATTTTAAAGTAAATCCTAGTGACACAGTGACGTATATTAAAAGGTATTTAAATGATGGTTTAACCGTATATGATATTGATACCATTAAAAATGATAATTTAGGTCCTTCAATTAAATTTCCTTTAAATGAAACATTAATTCACCAACTTTTTGTTGAAAATCCTTCAAATTCAGAATTTTTAACTAGCGATAATTTTAGTCGTTATTTTAGAGGTTTATATATTGAAGCTTCCGAATTAATGAGTGAAAAAGCACATCTTTTGTCTTTAAATATGGCAACCGCAAAAATGGTTATCTATTATTCTAAAACTCAAGATGAAACCGATGTACAAGATTTAAACGGTAATGGAACTAATGGAGAAAAAAATGTTAGAACAAAACACGTTTATAATTTTACTTTCGGATCTATTAAATCAAATATTTTAGAACGAGATTATACAAATTCTAAATTCTCTGGAGATGATAGATTATATGTTCAAGGAGCTGCTGGTTCCATAGCAACAGTTGAATTATTTTCAAATGAAAATTTAACAGATCTTAGAGCTAATAATTGGCTTGTTACAGATGCTAATTTAACACTTTACGTAGATCAAAATGCTTCTTCAAATATAGTTCCTGAACAACTTTTTGTTTATAATTACGATGATAATGCACAACTTTTGGATATGACTTCTGAGGGGATTTCAGCTGTAGGGGGAACTTTGGAAAGAGACAGTGATGAGAAACCATACAAATATGTATTTAAAGTAACGGATTATATTTCTGAATTATTAAAATCTGATGAATCTATTGATTTAGTAAAACTTGGAATTAAAGTTTATAATTCTTCTGATGCACCAATAAGTAATACAGATGTTGCATTAAAAAACTATAGTTGGAATCCAAAAGGAGTTGTTTTGTATAATCAAAATGCAAGTGCTGGAGATAAAAGGGTTAAGTTAGAAGTAACTTATACTAAATTAAATAATTAAAATTTTAAATTGTTATGTGTGGAATTACTGGATACTTAGGTTTTAGAGAAGCATATCCAATAGTTATTAATGGTTTACAGCGATTAGAATACAGAGGTTATGATAGTGCTGGAATTGTTTTAACTTCAGAAAAAGGACAGCTAAAACTCTTTAAAACAAAAGGTAAAGTAGATCAGTTAAAAAAAATTGCTACTCAAAACGATACTACAGGAAATTTAGCATTAGGACATACACGTTGGGCAACGCACGGAATTCCTAATACAGAAAATTCCCATCCACATATTTCAAATTCAGGGAACTTAGTAATTGTACATAATGGTATTATTGAAAATTATGATACTATTAAAAAAGAACTTAAAAAAAGAGGTTACACATTTAAAAGTGATACCGATACCGAAGTTTTAATAAATTTAATTGAAGAAGTTCAACTAAAAAATAACTGTAAATTAGGAAAAGCAGTTCAATTGGCACTTACAAATGCAGTTGGAGCGTATGCAATTGCTGTTTACGATATTAATAAAGCAGACGAAATTATAGTCGCAAAATTAGGAAGCCCTCTTGCTATTGGTATTGGGGAAGACAATAAAGAGTTTTTTATAGCATCTGATGCCTCTCCATTTATTGAATATACAAAAGACGCCATTTATTTAGATGATGAAGAATTAGCAATTATTAAATTAGGTAAAAAAATTAGAGTTCGAAAAATTAACGATGATTCTTTTGTTGAACCATACATTCAAGAGTTAAAACTTAATTTAGAACAAATAGAAAAAGGTGGTTACGATCACTTTATGTTAAAAGAAATTCATGAACAACCAAGTGCCATTTTAGATACCTACAGAGGTCGACTTTTAGCAGATAAAGGCATTATTAAAATGGGTAGTGTTGAAAACAACATTACTAAATTTTTAAACGCAAAACGCATTATTATTGTTGCTTGTGGAACATCTTGGCATGCTGGTTTGGTTGGAGAATATCTTATTGAAGAATTTGCTAGAATTCCTGTTGAAGTTGAATACGCATCAGAATTTAGATATAGAAATCCAATAATAAACAAAGACGATATTGTAATTGCTATTTCTCAATCTGGAGAAACCGCAGATACCTTGGCTGCAATTAAATTAGCAAAAGCAAAAGGAGCTTTTGTTTTTGGAATTTGTAATGTTGTGGGTTCTTCAATTGCCAGAGAAACAAATTCTGGAGCATACACACATGCAGGCCCAGAAATTGGTGTGGCTTCTACAAAAGCATTTACTACACAAATAACTGTGCTTTCTTTAATAGCTCTAAAATTAGGTAATTTAAAAGGAGAACTTTCTAAATCTAAGTTTAATAACTTCTTACAAGAATTAAAAATAATACCTTCAAAAGTAACAGAAGTATTAAAAATTAATACTGAAATTGAAAAAATAGCCGCGATTTATAAAGATGCACCAAACTGTTTATATTTAGGTAGAGGGTTTAATTTTCCTGTTGCCTTAGAAGGTGCTTTAAAACTAAAAGAAATCTCTTACATTCACGCTGAAGGCTATCCAGCAGCTGAAATGAAACACGGCCCTATCGCTTTAATTGATGCTTCTATGCCTGTAATTGTAATTGCTACCAAAAAAGGACATTACGAAAAAGTTGTAAGCAATATTCAGGAAATTAAATCTAGAAAAGGGAAAATTATTGCGATTGTTACCAAAGGAGATACTGTTGTAAAAGAAATTGCTGATCACGTTATTGAAATTCCAGAAACTGAAGAAGCTTTTACGCCGTTATTAACCACAATTCCTTTACAATTACTATCTTACTATATTGCAGTAATGCGAAATTGTAATGTAGATCAGCCTCGTAATTTAGCGAAGTCTGTAACTGTGGAGTAATTAAATTTCTTTTAAGGCGTCAGCATAAATCCAGCCAGTTTTACCATCGGCTATTTTAATTTTTTTCCAGTTATCTAGTGTGTCTAAAACAATTACTTTAGTGCCTTCGTGTAATTCAAAAATTTCATCGCTACTAGTAGACGGTGCGTTCATTATTTCAACTTTTGGAGAAAAAATAATTGCTATCCTATTTTTTTGAACCGTTTTAAAATTATTAAAAGCAAAAAATACGGTTACTATTAGAACAAAAACAGCAAAAATACTAGTGTTAAAATAAAATAATTTCTTTGTTGATGAAGTTGAAAAATAATATAACAAAAACAATAAAGAAGCTAAAAATGCAGCTATTACTGCTATAATTGCCCAAGTATCAAAAGATAATTGTTGAATTATATTTGCAGAAAATCGCTGTAAAAAGGTTTTTGGCAACTCCTCAATAACATCAATGGTCATTCTTTTTGCAAATGCCAAATTTGCTTTTGCATCTGCATTTGCCGGATTTACTTTTAAGGCTTTTTCATAATAATAAATTGCAGGCGCCACTTTATTCATTTTATAATAACAATTTGCAATGTTAAAATACAAATCGTCGCTTTGCATTCCTTGTTCTTCAATAGCTAAATAAACTCCAACTGCTCTTTTATAATTTTCTTCTTTATAAAAAGTATTTCCTTCAGCAAATAGTTTATTTACTTCTTGTGAATAAGCAACTAAGCTAAACAGTAACACAATTATGCTAACTACTCTTTTCATATTATAATTGCTTATCTATATTAGTTATTACTTCTTTTGCTTTCTCAAATTCTTGCTCCATCATAACATTTGTTGTTGGTGTATAACGTGCAAAATCGCAATCGTTTAATACCTCTACAAACTGTTTAATAGTTGCGGCATCAACACTCTTTTGAGTTAATATTTCTGAAATTCTTTCTTTAGAAATTTCAGAAGTTTCTACTTGTAGTTTTGCTTTTAGAAAATTATGCAATGCTTTTTCAAGTGCAATATAAAATGCTTCTTGATTACCAAGTTGTTTTTTAGCTTCAGATAAATATTTTTTTGCCAATCTATCTGCTTTCCTAATTTTATTTCCAAAAACATCACCTGCACGCTGTGCACGTTTTTTTCCGATTATAATTGCTATTGGAATAGCTAAAAATGGTAAAAAAAGCAATAGGTAAAATAAATTTGAGTTTAAGAACTCAGATTTAATCTTAGGCTGTAAATCTGCATCTAAGGCGATAAATCTAAAATTATTGCCCGTTACAACCACATTCTGTTTTGATGTTATAGCCGCATTGTTATTGGCTACTGATGGTAGTTCTTTACCTTCGGTTACATCTACAATAGTTGCCGGAGCGGTAATTGTGATATATTTTTCTTCTGTAGGGTTAAAATAAGAAAATGCTACTTCTGGTATTTTATATTTTCCTTTATATTGAGGTACAACCGTATAAATATCTGAAATAGTTCCACGTAAACCTGTTAAAGACGTTGTTACTTGTTCTTTATGTTCTGGAGTATACACTTCTAATTCTGCAGGTGTAACTATTTTAGGAATTTCAAATAACTTTAAATTTCCCTTTCCTGAAACTTTTACTGTTAATTGCGCAGCATCATTTGCTTTTAGTACATTCTTATTTGCATTAATCTCAAAGTCAAAATCTCCTACTGCGCCCGCAAAATCTAATGGTTTATTTTGTTCTGGTAACTGTTTTACGTTTACAGATCTAATAGCTGATGCTGTTGCGTAGTTGATGTTTTTTGTTATCATATTACCAAAAAAATCACCTCTACCTGTTGGAATACCAACGGAGAAGTCCATTTTTATTGGTTCTATTTTTAATTTCCCGTCTCTTTGTGGAATTAAAACAGCCCGTTTTAAAACAATGTATCTGTAATCTTCTCCATTATATTTTCCTTTTTTAACATTGATGTCTTTTACTTCAATATCCTGGTTCCAGAAGCCATTGTATTGTGGAGATTCACTTACACGCCAATCGTTAACACTAATATTTTCACTAACAAAAAGTTTATAAACAACATAAATTCCTTCTCCAACATAAGGATTCAAATTTGAAACTTCTGCAACCAAATGAATATTTTGTTGCGCAATAAATTCAGGATTGTTTGGATCTTTAGGAATTTCAACAGCATCTACAACGGTAATTTTAACCGCATTAGATTTTATAATTTGATCGTTATATTCTATTTCTGCTGGTGCAATTAAAAATTCGCCTTCTTTTTTTGGTTCTAGTATATAAATATAAGATTGTGCATAGCTTGCTTTTCCATTTATCCAAGATTGATTTACGGATGAACTTGGACCGCCAACCACTTTAAAATTTGTAAATGGTGGTGCTTTAAAATTATCTGCTCCTTGTTTATTTACTGTAAAAACAATTTTAAATCTTTGATTTACACCTAATTTGTTTTTACTTACAGATGTTGTAAGCTCAATTTGAGCAAAAAACACTTGAGATGTAAATAATAAAATAGTTACTATGTAAAACTTCAATAATTTCATTTTAATTACCAGTCTTTTTCTTGTTTAACTTTTTTGCCTTTTGCTTTCTCTGCATTTAATTTTTTCTGAGTTTTATTTTCTTCATTATTCATTGCTTCTAGCAATTGTTTCATTTGCTCAGGCGATAATTGATTTGGACGTGGCTTTTGATCTTGTTTCTTTTCGTCATCTTTTTTTTCATCATTCTTTTTTGGATCTCCCTTATCGTCTTCTTTGTCTTCTCCTTTATCTTTTTGATCTTTATTATCATCTTTCTTTTCGTCGTCTCCTCCTTCTTTATCCTTGTTTTTGTCGTCTTTATTATCCTGGTTATCCTTTTTGTCTTTATTGTCCTTATTATCTTTGTTATCCTTATTCTGTTGGTCTTCTAACAATTTTTGCGCTAAAGCCAAATTATAACGCGTTTCATCGTCTTTAGAATTGTTTCTCATAGCATTTTTATAAGCCGCAACAGCTTTATCGTATTGCTTTTCGTTCATAAAAGCATTTCCCATATTATGATAGGTTTCTGCTTTACTCATTTTATCAGTTGCTGTTTTTTCAACCAATTCAAATTGAGCAACAGCTTCTTTATTTCTACTTTGTTGATAAATAGTATTTCCTAAATTGTAGGAAGCCTTTGGGTAATTTGGGTTTTTAGAAAGTGCTTTTTTATAAGAAACTTCTGCTTCATCAAATTTTAATTGATTGTATAACTTGTTTCCTTCTCTAACATCTTCTCGTGCTTCACGCTCCAGCTGTTCGGGATTTTTCTGTTGAGAAAAAACCAAGCTTGTAAAACATAAAAATATAAGTACGAATCTATTTTTCATTCTTCTCAGTTTGATTAAATAAATTTAATTTTTGAATCCATGTTGTTTTTTTCTCTAGCAATAATACATCTATTATTAGAAATAAGAGCCCAATACCTAAAAACCACTGAAATTGGTCTTTAAAATCTGCGAATTTCTTTGTTTCAAATTCGCTTTTTTCAGCTTTTAATAATATATCTTCAATAGTATCTATGGTTTCTTGAGTTCTGTTTCCGTTAATATATTTCCCATTTCCTTCATCTGCAATATCTCTTAAAACAGTTTCAACCATTTTGGTAATTACCACTTCTCCTTTATTATCTTTTTTATAACTAATAACCGAACCATTATTTCTAATAGGAATTGGCGCTCCTTTTTCTGTTCCAACTCCAACTGTATAAATTTTAATTCCCTGTTTTGTAGCTTCTTTAGCTAAAGAAACTGTATTTTCTTCATGATCCTCTCCATCTGAAACTATAAATAAGAATCGGTTAGTTTGTTCATCATTATCAAAATAAGTAATTCCTCTTTCAATGGCGTCATTTATTGCAGTTCCCTGACTAGAAACCATATCTGGATTTGCATTTTGCAAAAACATTTTTGCTGCAGCATGGTCTGTTGTAATCGGCAGTAAAGGATACGAATTACCTGCATAAATAATAATACCAATTCTATCGCTTCCCAAATTTTCAATAATTCTGGTAATAATTTGTTTTGCTTTATCTAAACGACTAGGCGCAATATCTTCTGCCAACATACTTTTAGAAACATCTAAGGCAAAAACAATATCAACACCTTCTCTTTTAACTGTTTCCAACTTGGTTCCCATTTTTGGGTTTGTTAAAGAAACCACTAAAAAAGCAAGTCCTAAACAAATTACTGTAATTTTTAAAAATGATTTAAAACTAGATTTTTCAGGACTTAACTTTTCAATAAGATTTTTATCTGCAAAATGTTTTTGAGTTCGCCTTTTCCACCAAAGCACCAACAAAAACAGTACAAATACTACTGGAATAATTGCTAAGTAAATAAAATATGTTGGTTCTTCTATTTGATACATTTCTTTTTGTTTAATAGTTTTTGGTTCTCAATTAAATAAAACTTTTAAATACTGTATTTTTTAGCAGCACTTCAATTAAAATTAAAAGTCCTGCTAAAAGCACTAATAATCTATATTTTTCTTGATAATTATAATATTTAAACTCCTCTATTTCTGTTTTCTCTAGCTTATTTATCTCTTCATAAATAGCTTTTAATTTTGTGTTATCTGTTGCTCTAAAATATTGCCCTTCAGTTTCTTTCGCTATGTATTGTAATAATTCTTCATCAATTTCTACAGGAGAACTTCTAAATAATAATTTTCCTGTTCTTGGGTCTTTTGCATAAGGGAATGAGGCTGTTCCGTTAGTTCCTAAACCAATTGTATATACTTTAATTCCTAATCCAACAGCTAATTCTGTGGCAGTTTTAGGATCAACAAAACCTGTATTATTAACCCCATCTGTTAGTAAAATTATAACCTTACTTTTTGCTTTACTTTCCTTTAATCTATTGACTGCAGAGCCCAATCCCATTCCAATTGCTGTTCCGCCATCTAACTGTCCCCATTTTATATCTGAAATGGTATTTCTTACAATTCTTTTATCGCTTGTAATAGGTGTCTGTGTAAAACTTTCACCAGCATACACTACAATTCCAATTCTATCATTAGGGCGTTGATTTACAAAATCTGTTGCCACTTTTTTTAGAGCTTCTAATCTATTTGGTTTTAAATCGCGTGCTAACATACTTGCAGAAACATCAATTGCCATAACAATGTCTATTCCTTTGTTAGTTTTAGTTCTTTTGCTTACAGAAACGTTTCTTGGACGTGCCATTGCAACTATTAATAATGTTAACGCTACCAATCTTAAAACATGTAAAAACGGTTTTAATTTTGATAATATCGAAGGCTTTACTTCAAAACCTTTTATACTTGAGATTGTTAATGTGGCACTCTCTTTTTTTCTAACTAGAAAAAGCCAAATTGCAAGTATTGGTATTAAAACTAATAACCATAAAAACTGCGGATGTAAAAATTCAAAATTCTGAAACATACTTATTGTTTTAAGGATACTGATTTAATAATTCTATTCACTACACTTTCTGCAGAATCGTCACTCCATAAGGACGAAACATAAACTTGCTGCATTCCTTTTGTGTCGGCAAAAAACAACATTGTTAACTTATAATCTTCTTGCAATTGAGTTGCTTCATTAATTCTTTTATATTCTACAGATGCCTTTCTCCCTTTAATTCCATCAATTTTAATAGTTTGTTTTTTAATATTTTTAAACCTAGTGTTTATTTGCTTTTCCATTGAATTAAGAGTCCCTTCAATTCCTGCATCTAAATCCATTTGTTCTAGTTCACTTATAAAATGAGTTGTGGAAACTGCAATATAAAAATCACTAATTGGACTTCCATACGTGTAAATTGAAAAATCTCCAATTGTAGACACTCCATTGTTTGGGAGTTGTACAGATTGCACTGCTAATATTTCTGGGGTTTCTAAGGTAATTTTTGGATTGCCATAAGATGCTTTATACCACGATTCTTGTATCATTTCGGAAGTGGTTTTTCCTAAAATATTATTTTTTACATATTTATACCCGAAATACCCTAAAGCACTAATTGCTATTACTATAGCTGCTAAAATAATAATTAGGTACTTTTTAAAAGATGATTTCTTTTTTACAGGAGTTTCTACAAAAATAGAATCATCAACTGCAGTAGTAGCATCTGCTTCTTGCAAATTATTTACATGAACCGCATTTTGAGTATTTTTCAATATTTCTTCAATAGTATTTCTGTCACTTTTTATTTCTTCAATAATTGGTTTCGATTTTGCAAATTTTACTAAATCGGCACTTTGTAATACCTCTTTTAGTTGTTTAATAGTTTCTTTTGAAATTCCTAATTTACTGGATTCGTTAAAATCTATTATGGTTTCAATTAACTCATTAGTAGTAGACTCTAATGCTGGAATTTTAATATCTTTTTCTATATAGGTTCTAACAATATCTGTTAATTCTGAATAATAAATTTTAATTTTATTTTGTTGTAATAACTGTTTTTCATCCAACTCTTTAAGTCGTTGCATCGCTTCTTGAATTGGAGCAACATATACTTTTGGAATTGCTTTTTCTATTTTCTTTCTAAAAATGAAATATAAAATCAATGCAAATAATAGTAAAATAGGAATAGCCCACCACCATAAATGCTTATAATCATCAAAAGTTTTAGGTTCTCTTTTAATTGATTTTATAAGGTGCATTTTTTGTTTGGTAGTATCAACTTGCACAGTTGCTACGTTTACCAATAACGAATCTGTTAAAAACTGTTTGTTATTAATAAGTACTTTTTGTTGCGGAATTACATATTGACCACTATCGAAACTAGTTAGTAAGTATTTTTTTTCTAGTTTGTTTTTTAACGTGTCTGTTGCCAAAGCTTCAACAACTTCTACTTTACCTAAACTATCTAATTTAAATTCAGGAAAAATTACATTATTGGTTTCGTTTACGGAAATTTTATACTGTATCTGCTCACCAATTCTAATGGTTGTAGTATCTACTGAAATTGTTACAGGTTTTTCCTGTGAGAATCCAATAAAACCAATAAAAAATAATATATAAACTAGTTGTTTCTTCATTTTATAATTCACTTCTATCTTGCACCTTTATGTTTAAAATAACCTAATAATTTTTTTACATAACTTTCGTCAATTCGAGAACTTATAGTTCCTGCGCCACTATGCGTAAATGTTTTTTCAAAATATTCTACCGATTTGTTATAATACTGCTCGTAGCCTTTTCTCACACTTTTTGAAGCTGTATTAACTAACATTGTTTTTCCTGTTTCGGCATCTAACATTGGAACCATTCCAAGGTTTGGCATAGAAACATCGTGTTGATCGTATATTCTAATACCTGTTACATCGTGTTTTCTACCAACAATTTTTAATGTGCGTTCATAATGTGTATCCATAAAATCTGAAAGCACAAAAACAATGGCTTTCTTTTTCATTACACTCGATAAAAATTTCAACGCTTCATTGATGTCAGTTTTAGTGCTTTTTGGTTTAAATTCAATTAGTTCTCTAATAATTCGAAGTACATGACTCTTTCCCTTTTTGGGAGGAATATATAATTCCATTTGATCAGAAAACAGTAATAAACCAACTTTATCGTTATTTTGAATTGCTGAAAAAGCCAATGTTGCAGCTATTTCGGTAAGTGTATCTTTTTTAAATTGTTGTGTTGTACCAAAAAATTCTGAACCACTAATATCAACCATCAACATCATTGTTAGTTCGCGTTCTTCTTCAAAAACCTTTACGTAAGGCTCGTTATAACGTGCAGTAACATTCCAATCTATGGCTCTAACATCGTCTCCGTACTGGTATTGACGTACTTCAGAAAAAGTCATACCACGTCCTTTGAACGAACTGTGATATTCGCCAGAAAATATATGATTAGACAAGCGGCGTGTCTTAATCTCTATTTTTCGAACTTTTTTTAGTAATTCTTTAGTATCCATTTTTTTAGGCTATTGGCCAAGGGCTTTTTAAGGTACTTCTACTATATTTACAATTTGATTGATTATATCTTCTGAAGTTATATTTTCCGCTTCTGCTTCATAGGTTATTCCAATTCTATGACGTAAAACATCGTGTACAACAGCGCGAACATCTTCAGGAATTACATAACCTCTTCTTCTAATAAATGCATAACATTTTGCTGCCATTGCTAAGTTGATGCTTCCACGTGGTGAAGCTCCAAAACTTATTAAACCTTGTAAATCTGGTAAATTATATTTTTCTGGATAGCGTGTTGCAAAAACAATATCTAGTATATATTTTTCTATTTTTTCATCCATATAAACCTCTTTAACAGCATTTCTCGCTCTATTAATTTGCTCTATAGAAGCCACGGCATTAACTGCACCAAAACTACCTTTCAAATTTGCACGCATAATTAATTGCTCTTCATCCATTTTAGGATAATCAATTACTGTTTTTAGCATAAATCTATCGACTTGTGCTTCTGGTAAAGGATATGTCCCTTCCTGTTCTACTGGGTTTTGAGTTGCCATTACCAAAAATGGCTCGTCTAATTTAAATGTAGTATCTCCAATAGTAATTTGACGCTCCTGCATAGCTTCTAACAATGCCGATTGCACTTTGGCGGGCGCACGGTTTATTTCATCTGCTAACACAAAGTTTGCGAAAATTGGTCCTTTTTTAATGGTAAAATCATTGTCTTTTACACTATAAATCATTGTTCCGACAACATCTGCAGGTAATAAATCTGGTGTAAATTGAATTCTACTAAAATCTCCTTGAACAGCTTTTGCCAATGTATTAATTGCTAAGGTTTTTGCCAAACCTGGAACACCTTCTAATAAAATATGGCCATTTCCCAATAAACCAATTAGCAATCGTTCTATCATGTGCTTTTGACCAACAATAACTTTGTTCATCTCCATTATTAACAAATCGACAAAGGCAC
>CBDUKG010000036.1:0-24081 GCA_965367745.1 uncultured Flavobacteriaceae bacterium
CGGTTGCAAATGTAACACCTTTTTAAATCCTCGCAACCTTTTTTTAATGTTTTTTTACACTTTTTTAAATTTAATTTTAGTAAGCTCTTTTTAAGCCTTTTAGTACTATAAAAAAATAATGGAAATGACCATTAAAAAAACGCGGGCTACGAATATAACATGTTTTTTTGATTGAAACAATTAAAATATTAAGGAATTTAATTCTTTTTTACCGGAGGTTTTGGTAGAATAACATCTTTTGAACTCAATTCAATATAATTAAAATTAAGTTTTGACGGCTGTTGTGTTAATGTACCATCAACAAAAGCTCTTTGCAAAATGTCTTCAATTAGGTAATCTTCTTCAATATTAATAGGGTCATATTCTTCTTTTAAAGATAATTTAAAAAGGTTTGCTGTTGAATTGTACCAAAATGCTTTCCAACCGCTTCTTAAATCTTTAACTAAATTAAATGCTGTATTTCCAGTTTGTCTGTGAATTAATTTTATTAAAATTCGCCCTTCTGTACGTGTTAACTTTTTTAATTGATCTGTAAACTCTCCCTCTAAGTACTTTTGAATTCGCTTTGTGTAGATTCTTTTCTTTCTTTTTGATTTAATATTATCTACTCTTTCATTTAAAACTTCTAGACGTTCTGAAGCTAATTTGGCAAATGGATATGCTTTTAGTGTTTTTTTTCTAAACCAATAATAGTACCTTCTATCGTAGCTTGTTTTAAATTTTAATTTCTTTAATAATAAAACTTCATCTAATTCTATTAATAACGTATCCCCTTCAAAAATAATATATTGTTCAGTTAAAGGAATAGAGTCAACAACCTTTTGTTCTTGAGCAAAAAGAAAAGTGTTACTTAACACTAGAAATAATAAAATAAAATTTTTAATCACTTTTATCATAATTACAAACCATACTATCAAAAATAATTCCAAAATTACAACTTTCATTTTTACTTTTTAGTATCTAAATCTTAAAATGATTGTTATAATTATTTGCATAAATAACATTTTAGTATCTTCGTTATCTAAAAATTTAAATTAATTATGCGTAAAAATATTTTAAACAAAAAATCTATTACTTTTTTAGAAAAGTATTTAAACAATGCATCTCCTACTGGATACGAGAGTGAAGGTCAGAAAATTTGGATGGATTATATAAAGCCTTATGTGGATACCTTTATAACCGATAACTATGGAACTGCTGTTGGCGTTATAAACCCGGATGCTAAATTTAGAGTTGTTATTGAAGGTCATGCAGATGAAATTTCGTGGTATGTAAACTATATAACACCCGAAGGATTAATTTATGTAATAAGAAATGGAGGAAGTGATCATCAAATTGCTCCATCAAAAATTGTAAACATTCATACTAAAAAAGGTATCGTTAAAGGTGTTTTTGGATGGCCCGCAATACACACACGTGTAGCTGGAAAAGAAGAAACTCCAAAATTAGACAATATTTTTATTGATGTTGGATGTAAAACTAAAGAAGAAGTTGAAAAACTAGGGGTTCATGTTGGTTGTGTTATTACCTATCCAGATGAATTTTTTATTTTAAATAAAAATAATTTTGTGTGTAGGGCTTTGGATAATAGAATGGGTGGATTTATGATTGCTGAAGTAGCGCGTTTACTTAAGGAAAACAATATTGAGCTACCTTTTGGATTGTACATTACCAATTCTGTACAAGAAGAAATTGGATTGAGAGGTGCCGAAATGATTACACATACAATTAAACCTGATGTTGCAATTATTACTGATGTTTGTCATGACACCACTACTCCAATGATAAATAAAATGAAAGAAGGAGAAACAAAATCTGGTGACGGACCTGTTATTAGTTATGCTCCGGCAGTACAAAACAATTTAAGAGAGTTAATTATTGAAGTTGCAGAATCGAATAAAATTCCATTTCAAAGATTAGCTTCATCAAGAGCAACTGGAACAGATACGGATGCATTTGCTTATAGTAATGGAGGAGTTCCTTCTGCATTAATAAGTTTAGCATTGCGTTATATGCATACAACTGTTGAAATGGTGCATAAAGATGATGTTGAAAATGTAATACGTTTAATTTACGAATCGTTATTAAAAATTGATCCAAAAAAAGGATTCAGTTATTTTAAATAAGTTATTATTGGCTGTTTAAAACTAAGGTTTTAAACAGCTTTATTATTATGGATGAATATATCGATATATTAAATGAAGTTGGTGAACCAAACGGAACAATTTGTTTAAAGTCCGAAGCGCATAAAAAAGGACTTTTTCATGCAAGTGCTCATATTTGGATTTTTAATAACAATAAAGAGGTTCTTATTCAAAAAAGGGCTTCAAACAAAGATACATTTCCAAACTTATGGGATGTTTCTGTTGCAGGACATATATCAGCAGGTGAAAAACCTATTATTTCAGCAATAAGGGAAGTTCAAGAAGAAATTGGATTGTCTATAAAACAACATAACTTACATTATATAGGTACTTCAAAAAAAAGGATTCAACATAATACGAATTTTATAGATAGTGAACTGCACCATATATATATGTGTAAAATAGATTTTGACATAAAATCACTAAAAATTCAAACTGAAGAAGTTTCAGAAATAAAATCCATAGAACTTCAATCTTTCATTAAGACTGTAAATTCTAATAAAGATAATTTTGTTCCTCACGGAAATAACTATTATAAATTTATTTTTAATGCAATAAAAAAATACACTTTATTTAAGTAACTACTATGAAGAATACCATTGCAGAACGTATTTTCGACTTTTTAAAAGACTTCCCTCCTTTTGATGTTTTAGAAAAAGATCAATTATTTAAAATTGCTTCAAATATAAAAGTAACTTATTTAGAAGAAAACACGTTTATTTTTAAACAAGAAGCGCAACCACACAATTGTTTTTATGTTGTAAAAGATGGAGCAATTGGTCTTTATAGAACAATGGGAGAAGATCAAATTTTGGTAGATATTTGCGATGAAGGCGATTTATTTGGTTTACGGCCAATTATACAAAACGATCATTATTTAATGAGTGCCAAAGCTAATGAAGAATCAATTTTATATGCAATACCTGTAGAAATTTTACAAGAAATTATTAAAACCAATACCAAGGCTCATAAATATATAATTGCAAGTTTTTCATCAAACATTAAAACACCTTATGCAGTTACTGCAAACTCAAATTTATTTGCAAATGTAGATTCTTTAGAAAAAACCAACACCTTTTCTGAAATTCAAACAGCACAATACAGTAAAAATCCTGTAACTTGTTTACCAACTGCAACAATAAAACAAGCTGCAAATATCATGAGTTCTAAAAGAGTTGGCTCTATTTTAATTGTTGAAGACCAAAAACCTGCTGGAATAATTACAGATAAAGATCTTCGATTAAAAATTGCAACTGGTTTAAGATCTATTGAAGAAAAAGTTGGAGCAATTATGTCGTCTCCTGTAATTACTTTTCCAGAAAAAATTACTATTGCTGAAGCTCAAATTGCAATGATAAAACACAAAATCACCCATTTATGTATTACCAAAGATGGCACACCAAATTCTGAACTTATCGGTATTTTATCTGAACACGACATCGTAGTACTACACGGAAACAATCCATCGGTACTAATTAAAGAGTTAAAAAGAGCTAAAAACGTAGCTTCATTAAAATATATAAGAGAAAAAGCCGCTGCTTTACTTAAAAGCTATATTGAGCAAAACATTCCTATTATATTTACTTCAAAAATTATTTCTGAAATTACCGATGCTATTACTATTAAAGCAATTGAACTTTCTCTAGATGAAATGGACTCTCAACCACCAGTAAAATTTGGTTGGCTGGCTTTAGGAAGTCAAGGAAGAAAAGAGCAATTATTAATTACAGACCAGGATAATGCGTTAGTTTTTGAAGATGTTTCCTCTGATAATCAAAAAAAAACAAAAGATTATTTTTTACAACTTTCAAAAAAAATTACAGACAAGTTACATACCGTTGGTTTTGAAAATTGCCCAGCTAATATGATGGCAAGTAACCCAAAATGGTGTTTATCGTTATCCGAATGGAAAAATCAATTTAATAATTGGATTACAAAACCTTCTGAAAAATCTATTATGATGTGTACTATCTTTTTTGATTATAATTTAGTGTACGGAGATATAAATTTAGTTAGTAAAATGTCTAAAAGTATTTTTAAATCCATAAAATCTTATGAAATATTTTTAAACTTTTTAGGAAGAAACGCTTTAATTAATCCACCTCCGCTTGGTTTTTTTAGACAATTTTTAGTTGAAAGCGACGGAGCACATAAAGATCAATTCGATTTAAAAAGTCGTGCTTTAATGCCATTAATAGATGCTGCTCGCTTACTTACGCTGTCACACAATGTAAAAAATAAAAACAATACTATTGAACGATTCGAGAAATTAGCGAAATTAGAACCTCAAAATAAAGATTTGTACTTTTCTTGCATAGATGCTTTTAAAATATTGTTACGTTACAGAACTGAACAAGGCCTAAAGCATAACGATTCCGGAAGGTTTATTGAATTAAATAATTTAAGTAAATCTGAAAAATTAAAATTAAAAGGATGTTTTAAACCTATAAAGGATATTCAGGAACTCTTGAATATTAGATACAACCTAGCTCAAATGATGTGATAATCATATTCTAACAAAAAAATCCCGAGCAAAACTCGGGACTTCTTATAATTATTTTAGTAGTAGTAAATTATATTAAGAATCAATTGATCCTAAAACACGTTTCATAAATGTGTTTAAAGCCTCTTTTTTTGGCATACCATCTTTCACCATTTTATCAACTTCAATAGCGCCATATAGATTAGAAATAATTTCACCAATAACATCTAACTCTTCATCTTTTAACGAAGGCACTTCTGTTAAAGCCTCCAAAGTTTCTATGGTCTCAATAACATAATCTTGATCGTTTTCTTCGATAAAATTAGTTAGGTGTTTAATTACTGGTAACTTCATTTACTAAATCTTTTAAAATTTCAAATTTATTTGTTTGTACCTGATTTACAAAAGCTCCTGCTTTAAAAGTTGCAAACGTTGGTAAATTATCTACAGTTGCTAATTTACGCGTATTTGGAAATTTTTCTGCATCAGCAATTACAAAAACAGCATCTGGATTTTCGGTAGCTAGTTTTTTAAACTTTGGTTTCATAATTCTACAATTACCACACCAAGTTGCAGCATATTGCACAACAACAGTTTTATTATCAGCTACAATTTGCTCTAGATTATCTTCTGTTAATTCTTGAAACATAATTTATTTTTTTAGTGTGAAGCTAAATAATCAGCAGTTCCTTTTGCATTAGGTGCCATTGCATCTTTACCTTCTTCCCAGTTTGCTGGACAAACTTCTCCTTTTTCCTGCACGTGGGTTAACGCATCAACAATACGAAGATATTCGTTAACATTTCTTCCTAAAGGCATGTTATTAATACTTTCATGTTGTACCAAACCATCTTCATCAATTAAGTAAGTAGCTCTATATGAAACATTATCACCTTCAACTTGTACAGTTCCTGTAGCTTCATCGTACGTTTCATTTGTAATATCTAAAATACCTAACATACTAGATAAATTACGATTACTATCTGCTAAGATTGGGTATGTTACACCTTCAATACCACCATTATCTTTTGGCGTATTTAACCAAGCAAAGTGTACTTCTGGTGTGTCACAAGAAGCGCCTATAACAATTGTGTTTCTTTTTTCAAATTCTGCTAATGCAGCTTGAAAAGCGTGTAATTCAGTAGGACAAACAAATGTAAAATCTTTTGGATACCAAAATAAAAGTACTTTTTTATTATTGTTTACTGCTTCTTCTAATACATTTATTTTAAATGTATCGCCCATATCATTCATTGCATCTACATTTAAATCTGGAAATTTTTTACCTACAGCTGTTGCCATTTTTTTATTATTTTAAAATTATTAATATTCTTTTTTAACACTACAAATATACTGTCAAAATAGAGAAAAAAATAAAAATCTTATGCTAATTATTTATATTAGCATAAGATTTATTTATGATTTTAAAGTTCTATTATAAGGATTAACTATTTGCTGGCAAATAGTTTTACATCATTTTCTGACACTTCTTTTTCACCCAAAATAATAAGTCGTTCTACAACATTTCTAAGTTCTCTAATATTTCCTGTCCAGCTATATTCTTGTAATAACTTTATCGCTTTATCTGAAAAAGATTTTACAGCCGTACCTTGTTCATTTGCAACTTGCTCTGCAAAAAAGTTAATAAGTAAAGGAATATCATCTCTTCTTTCGTTTAACGAAGGCACTTCAATTAAAATAACTGCCAATCTGTGGTATAAATCTTCTCTAAATTTTCCTTCTGAAATTTCTTTTGTTAAATTTTTATTAGTTGCGGCAATAACTCTTACATTTACTTTAATATCCTTATCACTTCCAACTCTAGATATTTTATTCTCTTGTAATGCCCTTAAAACTTTAGCTTGAGCAGACAAACTCATATCTCCAATTTCATCTAAAAAAATTGTTCCACCATTTGCCGCTTCAAATTTACCAGCTCTGTCTTTGTTTGCACCGGTAAACGACCCCTTTACATGTCCAAATAATTCGCTTTCTATTAATTCTGAAGGAATTGCAGCACAGTTTACCTCTATCATCGGAGCTTTGGTTCTATCGCTTTTTTCGTGAAGCCAGTGCGCTACTAATTCTTTACCTGTTCCATTTGGTCCAGTAATTAAAACTCGGGCATCTGTTGGAGCAACTTTTTCAATCATATTTTTTATATGAGATATAGCTTGACTATTGCCAATCATCTCATATTTTTTACTCACTTTTTTCTTTAATAATTTATTTTCAACAATCAGCTCTTTTCTATCGAGTGCATTTCGAACAGTATTTAATAAACGGTTTAAATCTGGTGGCTTAGATATATAATCAAAAGCTCCCAAACGCATTGTATTTACGGCTGTGTCTAAATCTCCGTGACCAGAAATCATAACAATCGGAATTTCTGGTTTTATTTTTTTTGCTTTTTCTAATACTTCAACACCATCCATTTTTGGCATTTTTATATCACAAAGCACAAGATCGTAATCAGATTTTGAAATCATTTCAATTCCTATCAAACCATCTTCAGCTTCTTCGACTTGATATGCTTCATTCTCTTCTGAAATAATTTTTTTTAATACTCTGCGAATTGCAGCTTCGTCTTCAATTATTAATATTTTCGACATTTATATTATTATTTTAATGAATTTTGAAATTATAATTATGTTTTACTTCAAAAAGTAAGCCAACCTTTATTATCTTATTCTTAGTATTTAGGTTTTAGACCTTCAAACTTTTAGACTTTAAACTATTTAATTTTTTGTCTTATAAAAATGTACATCTCTTTGCGGAAATGGAATTGAAATATTGTGTTCTCTAAAAAGTGCATCAATTTTAAAACGAATATCACTTTTAGGTGAAGCAGCTTCAAAACTATTATTAAGTGTAAACACTAATTTAAAATCTAATGAACTATCCCCAAAATCAATAAATAAAACCTTAGGTTTTGGGACTGAAATAACATCTGGATGTGAACTTGCAGCTTCTAATAATACTTTCTTAACTAATTCTATATCGCTTCCATAGGCAACACCTACAAGTATATGTTCTCTTGTTTCTGTTCCATTTTCTGTCCAATTATATAAACTATTTGTAAGGTATAAATGATTTGGAATAATTAGCACCTTATTATCTATAGTAACAGCTCTAGTTGTTCTTAACTTAATTTCCTCAACTCTGCCAACTTTACCATCTAACTCAATAATATCACCTACATGAACTGATTGATCTACTAAAATAAAAACACCAGAAATAATATCTTGAAATAAAGTTTGTAACGCCAAACCAACACCAACCAATAATGCTGCCGATGCTGCAAAAAGAGTAGTTACATTAACGCCAATATTATGCAATGTCATTAAAAAAATAACAACATAAATAAACCATTTACTATATGAAAACAATGATATAAATTTTACTTTATCATCATCTGGTAACTTTTTTGTTATTAATTTCCTTAATAATTTTAGAATTAATGATGTGAGTAGCAAAGCAACAATAACTAGTAAAATTGCCTTAAGAGTTATGTGAATGTCTTTACTAAAAGTAAATTCATAATTCAAAAATTCCATTAATTTATTCATAAAAAGAATTTAAAATTTAGTTGAAATTTCTAATATTTTAACCATTTATACAATTCTTTATAAGTAGGTTTTTTACCATACATTAAAATACCAACTCTATAAATTTTTGCGGCAAACCAAACTATTAATATAAAAGTAGCTATTAAAAGTAACATTGAAGTTATTATTTGCCACCAAGGCACACCAAATGGTATTCGCATTAACATTACAATTGGTGATGTTAAAGGAAACAATGAAAAGGCCAAAGCAATTGGACCATGTGGATTTTCTATAACTGAAAACCCAACATAAATTGCAATAATTAACGGAAGCATTACAGGCATCATAAATTGCTGCGTATCTGTTTCACTATCAACAGCAGCTCCAATAGCTGCATAAATTGAACTGTAAATTAAATAACCACCAATAAAATAAATAATAAATGAAAAAAACATAGTTAAAATTGGCAAGTTTTTAATTTCCTGCAATGCAACTTGTAATTCACTTGCTGAAGATGCTTGCATTTGCTCTATCATTTCAGGGTTAATTTGTCCCATTGCTGTTCCAGAACTTGTAGTCTCAATTCCAAATACGTACGTTATAACAGTTAATAATAATCCTGCTGAAATTGCCCAAATTATAAACTGTAAAATACCTGCAAAAGCATTTCCTAATATTTTACCTAACATTAATTGAAATGGTTTTACAGAAGAAATTATCACTTCAATTATTCTACTTGTTTTTTCTTCAATAACACTTCGCATTACCGATGTGCCATAAATTATAATAAACATAAAAATTAAGTACCCAAATCCACCACCAGCAATCATTCTTAAAACACTTCCTATTTTTGAAGATTTTTCACCTGCAAAATTTTCAGTTGCTATTGATACACTGGTTTCTGTAGCTTTTATTTTATCTAAATCAAAATTAAGTTGTTCTATTTTAAGGTTTCTAATCTTGTTTTCTAATATATTTTCTATACTACTTAAAAGGCTTAAACTTGGAGTGCCTTCAGAATAAAATTGGATTCCTTTTGAAAGATTTTTTAAACTATCATTTTTAGGAATGTATAAAATTCCATAATAATTTTCTTCGGTTTGTTTTCGTGCTTCATCTATACCTAATGCAGATAAATCTAAATATTTTATTGAATTTGTGTCTGTAAATATTGGTGCCAGTAAATTAGATTCATCTACAAAAGCAACTGTTCTAACCTCTTCGCTATTTTGCTGGTTTAAAAAAACAATTAATAGAAAAAGCCCAACCATTAAAAGTGGACTTAAAATTGTCATTACTATAAACGATTTGTTTTTAACTTTTGCTAAAAACTCTCTTTTTATTATTAATTTTAATTTATCCATTGTTTGCTACAGCTTTTAAAAATATATCGTTAGCACTTGGAATAATTTCAGTGAAATGTGTGATTTGTGCTTTGTTATTAAGAAATTTAATTAAATCTTTTGAAGATTCTGTACTATTTAAATCAACTATTAAACGTAAATCTTCATTGAATGAAATTTTATCTGAATTTGCAGTTGTAAATTTTGAATTTATTTCATTTAAAAGAAAATCTTTATTTTCACAAGACAGGCCAATTTCAAATTGATTTGTTTTAAATTCTTCTTTAATATCGTTTAACTTTCCGTCTAAAATTTTCTTAGACTTATCAATTAAAGCAATATAATCGCATAATTCTTCAACAGACTCCATTCTATGCGTTGAAAAAATAATACTTGCTCCTTCATCTCTTAATTTTAAGATTTCATCTTTTATTAAATTGGCATTTATAGGATCAAAACCACTAAAAGGTTCATCAAAAATCAATAATTTTGGAGTGTGCATTACAGTTACAATAAATTGCACTTTTTGCGCCATACCTTTAGAAAGCTCTTGAATTTTTTTGTCCCACCAATCACCAATGTCAAACTTTTCAAACCAATATTTTAATTTCTTTTTAGCATCTGATTTAGACAAACCTTTAAGTTGGGCTAAATATAAAGCTTGCTCACCAACTTTCATGCTTTTATATAAACCTCTTTCTTCAGGTAAATATCCAATTTGGTGCACATGTTCTGGCTTAAGTAATTCACCATCTAAATAAATACTTCCCTTATCTTGCAACGTTATTTGATTAATAATTCTAATAAGTGAGGTTTTTCCAGCTCCGTTAGGACCTAATAATCCAAATACACTTCCTTTAGGAACTGAAATAGAAACGTTGTTTAATGCAGTAAAATTTCCATAGTTTTTACTTACATTTTCAACCGTTAAAATATGTTTCATTCTTTCTGTTATTGATTTTAAAAAACGAAAGTAGATTTATTTTAATAAAGTTGGGTTAAACTTTTAATAAAATTATTAAATTTTATCAATATATTTTTGTTGAATAAGTTTTAAATATTCAATTGTAGCTTTTGGTTTTACAACACGAAGCATTTCAGTAATTCCGCCATTGGTATAAAAAATACCTTTTGCTATATCGTAATTTTTATCAGACATATTATTTTTTATTTCAAAAGTATAGGTTCTGAATTCTTCCCAAGTCATAAAATCAGGAATCTCTAAGTAAAAAACATCTTTCTCTTCATGAGATTGATAAATCCCTTTTTCTAATTCATCTAGATTAAAAAATCTATTAATTCTAATTAAAGCATCAACATCATGAAATTTTTCACTTCTAGCAAATTCGAAACCCGCATCTTGGTAATATTGTTGAATTGCGCCAATTTCAGTATATCTATTAATACCTTTAATTCTTACACCGTGCAATTTTCTGGAATTAATTGCAACTTCACATTTAGCTCCATCTAATTTCAAATCATGCTTTTCATTTATTCTACTTGTTGCTCTTAATATTTTTTCAAAAGAATTTTGAGCTTTTGTTACAAAAATTATAGAAATTGGTTTATTAATATCCGTAAACCTGCTGTAATAAGATTCAAACGGATCAGGAACATTAATTACAAATGTTTTTGGTATTTTGTTTTCATCAACAGTATCAATATTTTCTTGGATAATAACTTTTCCAATAAGTTCTTTTGTAGCCATAATTTTGGGTTAACAATTAGTTCCTTAAACATATTCATTTTTTTTATAATAACCAAACAAATATTTTTTCAAAACTATTTTTATTAAATTTATTATGCGTGCATAGTATTTTTTTATATATTTGGGAAATGCAAAAAGAACAAACCATAGATCACACATTAAGGGCGACTTGGCAAGCAGTGGCCAAAATGTATAATGAACAAGCCGTAAAATTTGATAGTACAATGGCTATGGCATTTGTATTGTTGAATATTGATAAGGAAAATGGAACACCTTCAACTTCTTTAGGACCTTTAATGGGTATGGAACCTACTAGCTTATCACGTATATTAAAAAATATGGAAGAAAAAGGCGCAATCTATAGAGAAAAAAACCCGCAGGATGGTCGTGGTGTACTAATAAAACTTACAGATTTTGGGTTGGAAAAAAGAAACATTTCTAAAGAATATGTGATTCAATTTAACGAAACGGTTCGAGAGAATATTTCTGAAGAGAAAATAAAGTGCTTTTTTGAAGTTACTGAAACCATTAATAATTTAATTGCAAAAAAAGCAATTTTTGAAAATGTACATACTAAATAAAAAATTATAAAAATGAAAAGACCAATTAGAAAAGTAGCAGTTATAGGTTCCGGTATTATGGGATCTGGAATTGCTTGTCATTTTGCAAACATTGGTGTTGAAGTTTTGTTGCTCGATATTGTTCCTCGTGAATTAAACGATGCAGAAAAAGCAAAAGGATTAACACTTGAAAACAAAGCTGTTAGAAACCGATTGGTGAATGATAGTTTAAAAGCTTCCTTAAAATCGAAGCCCTCACCTATTTACAATCAAAAATTTGCGAGTAGAATTTCTACTGGAAATTTAGATGATGATTTACATAGAATTAAAGATGTAGATTGGGTAATGGAAGTTGTTATTGAGCGTTTAGATATTAAAAAAATAGTTTTTGAAAAAATTGAGAAATACCGTAAACCTGGTACTTTAATTACTTCAAATACTTCCGGAATTCCTATTCAACAAATGAATGAAGGAAGAAGTGAAGATTTTCAAAAACATTTTGCAGTCACTCACTTTTTTAATCCACCGCGTTATTTAAAATTATTTGAAGTAGTTCCTGGTCCAAATTGTTCTCAGGATGTTACTGACTTTTTAATGATGTACGGTGAAAAATTCTTAGGAAAAACCTCGGTTTTAGCAAAAGATACTCCTGCATTTATAGGAAATAGAGTTGGTATTTTTGGAATTATGAGTTTATTCCATCAAGTAAAAGAGTTAGGTTTAACTGTTGAAGAAGTTGATAAATTAACAGGACCAGTTATTGGGCGACCAAAATCTGCAACTTTTAGAACAGTAGATGTTGTTGGGTTAGATACCTTGGTTCACGTAGCCAATGGTATTTACCAAAATTGCCCTGATGATGAAGCGCACGAACTATTTAAACTTCCAACCTTCATTGACAAAATGATGGAAAATAAATGGTTGGGTAGTAAAACAGGACAAGGTTTTTATAAAAAAGTTGTTGAAGGTGGGAAAAAATCCATTCAAGCATTAGATTTAGATACTTTAGAATATCGTCCAAGTAAAAGAGCAAAATTTGCAACTTTAGAATTAACAAAGACTATTGATAAAGTAATTGATCGTTTTAAAGTTTTAGTAAAAGGAAAAGATAAAGCTGGTGAGTTTTACAGAAAGAATTTCGCTGCTATGTTTGGCTATGTTCAAAATAGAATTCCTGAAATTTCAGATGAATTGTATCGTTTAGACGACGCAATGAAAGCTGGTTTTGGTTGGGAACACGGACCTTTCCAAATATGGGATGCTATTGGTGTTGAAAAAGGAATTGAACTAATGCAAGCCGAAAACATTCCTGTTGCCAATTGGATAACTGAAATGGTTGCTAGTGGAAATAAATCATTCTATGCTGTAAAAGAAGGTGCAAAATATTATTATGATATTCCTTCAAAAAAACAAGAAAAAATTCCTGGTCAAGACAGTTTTATTATTCTTGATAATATTAGAGAAGCCAAAACTATTTGGTCAAATTCTGGAGCATCTATACAACATTTAGGTGATGGTGTTTTAAACGTAGAATTCCAATCTAAAATGAACACTTTGGGTGGTGAAGTTTTACAAGCCATTAATAAAGGTATAGATTTAGCAGAAACTGAATATGATGCAGTTATATTAGGGAATCAGGCTGCTAACTTTACTGTTGGCGCCAATTTAGCTATGGTATTTATGATGGCTATTGAACAAGAATACGACGAATTAAATTTCTCTGTTAAATATTTCCAAGATACCGTAATGAGATTGCGTTATTCATCTTGTCCAACACTAATTACTCCACACGGATACACTTTTGGTGGTGGATGTGAATTAAGTATGCACGCAGATAGAGTAATCGCTGCTGCAGAAACTTATATTGGTTTGGTTGAATTTGGTGTAGGAATTATTCCTGGTGGTGCCGGCTCAAAAGAAATGGCCTTAAGAGCTTCTGAGGGTGTTCTAAAAGATGATGTAAAGCTAAATAAATTACGCGATTACTTTATAAATGTAGCTATGGCTAAAGTAGCAACTTCTGCTCACGAAGCATATGATTTAGGTTTCTTAAAAGAACATAAAGATATTGTAATTGTTAATAAAGACAGACAAATTGCAACAGCAAAACGTCACGCCATTCAAATGCTTCAAGACGGTTATACACAACCTGTCCCAAAAGAAGTGTTGGTTTACGGACAACAAGCATTAGGTATGTTTTTAGTTGGAACTGATAGTTTAGAAAAAGGACATTATGCTTCTGAACACGATAAAAAAATTGCCAATAAATTAGGTTACGTAATGGCTGGTGGAGATTTATCAGAATCAACTTATGTTTCTGAACAATACTTATTAGACCTAGAACGTGAAGCCTTTATGAGTTTAATGACTGAACGTAAAACATTGGAACGTATTGAGCATATGTTAAAAACAGGTAAACCATTAAGAAACTAAAAAAATGAAAACAGCATATATAGTACAAGGATATAGAACAGCAGTTGGAAAAGCGCCACGTGGAGTTTTCAGGTTTAAAAGACCTGATGAACTTGCTGCAGAAACTATTGAACATTTATTAAAAGATGTTCCACAATTAGACAAGCATAGAATTGATGATGTTATTGTTGGAAACGCAATGCCTGAAGCCGAACAAGGCTTAAACATGGGACGTTTAATCTCTTTAATGGGATTAAAAATTGACGATGTTCCAGGAATGACCGTTAACCGTTATTGTGCATCTGGTATTGAAACCGTGAGTATTGCCGTAGCAAAAATCCAATCTGGAATGGCAGATTGTATAATTGCAGGTGGTGTTGAAAGTATGAGTTATATCCCTATGGGAGGTTATCGCCCTGTTCCAAATTACAAATCGGCTAAAGAAGGTCACGAAGATTATTATTGGGGAATGGGATTGACTGCTGAAGCGGTTGCAAAACAATTTAAAGTTTCTAGAGAAGATCAAGATGAGTTTTCGTTTAAATCTCATATGAAAGCTTTGGAAGCCCAAGCAAATGGAACTTTTAATGATGATATTGTTCCAATTACTGTTGAAAACATTTTTTTAGATGAAAATGGTAAAAAGCAAACTAAAAATTATACAGTTTCTTCTGACGAAGGTCCAAGAAAAGGAACTTCAAAAGAAGCATTGGCAAAATTGCGTCCTGTGTTTGCTGCGGGTGGAAGTGTAACTGCTGGTAATTCTTCTCAAATGAGTGATGGAGCAGCTTTTTTATTAGTAATGAGTGAAGAAATGGTAAAAGAATTAAATATTGAGCCAATTGCTCGTATGGTTTCTTTTGCTGCGGTTGGTGTAGAACCTAGAATAATGGGAATTGGTCCTGTAAAGGCAATTCCAAAAGCATTGAAACAAGCTAATTTAACTTTAAATGATATAGATTTAATTGAGTTAAACGAAGCATTCGCATCGCAATCATTAGCGGTTATGAGAGAACTTAATATAAACCAAGATATAGTAAATGTAAATGGTGGAGCTATTGCTTTAGGTCACCCACTTGGTTGTACTGGAGCAAAATTATCTGTCCAATTGTTTAATGAAATGAGACGACGTAAAAATAAATATGGTGTTGTAACTATGTGTGTTGGTACAGGACAAGGTGCTGCTGGTGTTTATGAATTATTAAAATAAAATCTATCTAAAAAATGGCAACTATAAAAGGAGGAGAATTCCTAATCAAAGAAATTAAATCAGAAGATATTTTTGTATCAGAAGAATTTAACGAAGAACAAACTATGATGAAAGACGCAGTTCAAGAGTTTATTGAACGCGAAGTTTGGCCTCATAGAGAACGTTTTGAAAACAAAGATTACGCATTTACAGAGGAAATAATGCGTAAAGCTGGAGAAATGGGGTTTTTAGGTGTATCAATTCCTGAAAAATATGGAGGAATAGGAATGGGATTTGTTTCAACTATGTTGGTTACGGACTATATTTCTTCCGCAACTGGTTCTTTAGGAACTGCTTTTGGCGCACATACAGGTATTGGAACTATGCCAATCTTCTTATATGGAACAGAAGCTCAAAAAAATAAATATTTACCAGTGTTAACTTCTGGAGAAAAATTTGGTGCGTATTGCTTAACCGAACCAGGTGCTGGTAGTGATGCTAATTCGGGTAAAACAACTGCAGAATTAACTGCTGATGGAAAACATTATAAAATTAACGGTCAAAAAATGTGGATTTCAAACGCAGGTTTTGCTGAGATTTTTATTGTGTTTGCTCGCATTGAAGATGATAAAAATATTACTGCTTTCATTTTAGAATTTGATAAAGAAAATCCAAATGGAGTTTCTTTAGGTGAGGAAGAAAATAAATTAGGAATTACCTCATCTTCAACACGTCAGGTGTTTTTTAGTGATACATTAATTCCTGTTGAAAATATGCTTTCTGAAAGAGGTAAAGGTTTTAAAATAGCTTTAAACTCTTTAAATGTTGGTCGAATTAAATTAGGAGCTGCTTGTTTAGATGCAAGTAGAAGAATAATTACAGAATCTGTTAAATACGGTAACGAACGTAAACAATTTAAAACTGCTATTTCTAATTTTGGTGCTATTCAGAAAAAATATGCTGAAATGAGCGCTAAAACTTTTACTATTGATGCTGCTTGTTATAGAGCTGCAAAAGATATTCAAAATATGATTGATGATGGTTTGGCTGCAGGGAAATCACATCAGGATGCTGAACTAGCTGCTTTCCAAGAATATGCAATAGAATGTGCTATTATTAAAGTTTATGCTTCAGAGGTTTCTCAATATGTATCAGATGAAGGTATTCAAATATTTGGTGGTATGGGATTCTCAAAGGATACGCCAATGGAAAGTGCCTGGAGAGATGCTAGAATTACAAGAATTTATGAAGGAACCAACGAAATAAATAGACTTTTAACAGTTGGAATGTTGCTGAAAAAAGCAATGAAAGGTGAAATTGATGTAATAACTCCGGCTACAGAAGTAGGAAATAGCCTAATGGGAATTCCTTCTTTTGATGTTCCAGATTTTTCAGAATTATTGTCTGAAGAAAAAGCCATGATTGCAAAGTTGAAAAATGCATTTTTAATGGTTGCTGGAAAAGCAGTTCAAACTTATGGAATGGAACTAGAAAGCCATCAACAATTAATTTTAGCAGCCGCAGAAGTAATGATAGAAGTTTATATGGCTGAATCTGCAATTTTAAAAGCTGAAAAAATCGCTAAATTAACTTCCGAAAAAGCTGCTGAATGCCAAATTGCGATGGCAAAACTCAACTTATTTAACGCTGTTGAAAGATCTGCAAGTATGGGGAAAGAAGCAATTCTTTACTTTTCTGAAGGAGATGAACAACGTATGATGCTTATGGGATTAAAACGTTTTACAAAATATGTAAACAATCCAAACCCAATAGCACTAAGGAAAATAGTAGCTGCAAAGGTTATTGCAGAAAATAAATATTGTTTCTAAAAAAACAGTAATTCAATCAATTTAATTACTATTAAAAGCTACAACTTTTTGTTGTAGCTTTTTTTTATGCAATTTTATAGCAAAGAATTTAATTATTTTGTAACTTTATTATAGAATTCAACAACCACTTCTACCCCATTTGTTTAATTACTTAAAAACGTAAATTATGAAAAAAAACATTGGAATTTGGATAGACACAAGACAGGCAATTGTTATAAGACTATCTAAAAATGGTGATCATTTCATTAAAAAAATTGAATCAGAAATTGAGACTAGAGTTCGTGTTCCTGGCGAATCTAAAAAATTTGGAAGATTTGGAGGGCAGTACATTACTTATGAAAAGAATAGGTTAAATAAAAAAAACGAGCAAGTAAATCATTTTATTAAAGAATTATTTAAAGAAATTGAAAATTGTGATGCTCTTGTACTCTTTGGTCCAGCTAAAATGAAAAAAATTTTAGAAAAAGAAATTAGAAATAATATGCAATTTTCAGGAAAACTATTAGGGGTTCATAATTCGGATTTACTTACAGAAAATCAAATAGTTGCTTGGGTAAAAGATTATTTTAACAATTAATTTTTCTTTTAAACAAAATTAGCATTTGGCATAATTTTAGTAATTATTAATTTAAATAGTATATTTATAACCATCATTTTAAATTAATTTTATGAAAATTAGTAGTTCTTTTATTGCAATTATAATATTTATAAGTGGAAATGTTTTTGCACAACAACCGGCTTTTGATGAATTTAAAACTTCAAAAGGAACTTTAATAATTCAACCTGTTTTACACGGAAGCCTTATTTTAACGCATAATTCCAAAACTATTTTTGTAGATCCTTATGGAGGTTCAAATTTGTATAAAAATCAAAAATCTCCAGATATTATTTTAATAACAGATATTCATGGCGATCATTTAGATCAGAAAACTTTAGACAGTATCAATACTTCAAACTCTATTTTTATTGTTCCACAAGCAGTTGCTGATAAATTACCCGAAAAATATGCTTCGCAAATAGTAGTTTTACAAAACGGACAAGGTGTGCATAGAATGGATTATTATATACAAGCAACTCCTATGTACAATTTACCTGAAGTTGCAGATTCAAAACATCCAAAAGGAAGAGGTAATGGTTATATTTTAACTATTGAAAACAAACGTATTTATATTTCTGGAGATACAGAAGATATTGAAGAAATGAGAAGGCTTCAAAATATTGATGTAGCTTTCGTTTGTATGAATTTACCTTTTACAATGGACATTAATCAAGCAGCGAGTGCCGTTTTACAATTTAAACCTGCAATAGTGTATCCCTATCATTTTAGAGGAAGCGAAGGTTTTAGTGATGTTGCTGAATTTAAAAAATTAGTGAATTCAAAAAACAAAGCAATAGATGTTCGATTGAGAGATTGGTATCCAAAAAATTAACTCTTATTTAATATAGTTTTTCCAATTGCACATTGCAAACATAATTGCTTGCTACAATATTCGCTTTTTAGTTGCAATAATGCCTGAGTTTTAAAAGCATTTGAGCTTTTAATTTTCAAATCGTTATACCTAGAAATAATGCTATTCTTTTCTGGCTTAATTTGTTCAAGAACAGTAAATAAAGAACTATAATCGCTTTTTCCTAAACTTTTTAAATACACAAATTTTAAAGGAATTATGGTATTTATTAAAACTAAATCGATAAATGACTTAGTGAGCTTTTTAGTGCTTTTTTTGGATTCTTTTTCAAAAGTAAAATGGGTTTCCCAAAAAGGTAATGTTGAAACTTCAAATAAGCTGTAAAATAATTCTAGCGAATCAATTTCAATTATTTTTGAAAACAAGTTTTGATATTTATTATATAAATATGCCAATTGAGACAACCTTAATGTTGGAAAGTTATTTGGGCGCAATCTAAAAAATTGTACTTGACCACCTAAAATAGGTGTTAAATTAAACTTAACCTTTAAATATTTATATTCCTTCTTTAATCTTTCAAAATAAATGGATTCCTTTTTATTTGAAAGTAATCCTGCTTGACCCAAAAACAAAGCTTCTAACTGTTCCACATTATTTGAAACTTTTCTCACAATTGAAAAATCAAAAGAGTTTGCAAAATTTAAAAAAGCATCTCCGTTAACTTTCAAACCAAAACTCTTGGCCAACAATATAAATAAGGTAGCTTCCCAATTATTATTGTTAGTAGTCAATATTTCTTGAATTATAGATGATTTTTGTTCTAAACGTTCAAAATATAGTCGTTCCAACCAATTTTCAAAAATAAAAGAATCTATAAATTGCATTTCATTTTCACAATTTATCCACTTTTTATTTTTACTAAAAAGCTGGTTGTAATTATTTAAAACCTCTTTTGAAATATAATTTTTTAATTCTAATGTTACAATTTTAGCATTGTTTTTTCTAAAAATCTCTACGTCATGTTCCCAAACAACATGTAAAATTACAGCATCATAATTTTTGTCAGTTTCGTGATTGTGTTTGTACCAATCCGAAGAATTTATATGAATTTCAACATTACCTGCCCAAACCTGATTTTCAATTTCAATTTTTGCATTTAAAAAATCTGGCCCTGTATTTAAATTATGAATTCCATTAGAAATAATATGAATTATCTCTCCATTAGTAGATTTTAAATTTTTTACAGAAAACAATTTAAGCTTCCATAAAAAATGTAATAAGTTTTCGTTCATAGCAATAATTTACTTTATAAAAGTAAAAATTAACTTTAACTTATGAAAATAGGATACCAATCTTACTTATTTTTTAAGTTTTTTAAAGTAAATTTGTACCACTAAAATTATTAAAAATGAATATTATTAATAGTTTAGAATGGAGATACGCAACAAAGAAGTTTAATCCATCTAAAAAATTATCAAATCAACAAATTAATACTTTAAAAACTGCATTTAATTTAACGCCAACTTCATTTGGGCTTCAACCTGTAAAAATGATTGTTATATGTGATAAAGATTTACAAGAAAAATTTGTTGAACATTCTTATTATCAACGTCAAGTTGCAGATGCTTCCCATTTACTAGTTTTGTGTATTGAAGACGATACAACTTCAAAAGACATTAACGCATATTTCGACTTAGAGAAAAAAGTAAGAAATATTGATGAAACTGTTATTGCTGATTTTAGAAAACAGTTACTTGATATGTATAAAAATAAATCTATTGAAGAAAAACAACTTTCTGCAATTTATCAAACATATATTATTTTAGGTAATTTAATGACTGTTTGTGCATTAGAAAAAATAGATGCTTGCCCATTAGAAGGTTTTATTCCTGAAAAGATAGATGCCCTTTTAAATTTAAAAGAACATAATTTAAAATCAGTTTTATTGCTTCCAGTAGGCTTTAGAGCAGATGATGATATTATGAGCGAAATGAAAAAAGTTCGCAAACCATTAAACGAAACAATTATAGAAATTATTAAATAAAACCTAATAAATATTGATTATGAGTACTGATATTAGAACACTAGAACCTAAAGAACTTTGGAATAATTTTGCAGATTTAAATGCGGTTCCAAGAGGTTCAAAGAAAGAAGAACGCGTTATACAATTTATGGTTGATTTTGGAAATAATTTAAACCTTGAAACTATTGTTGATCCTGTTGGCAACGTTATTATAAAAAAGCCAGCCTCAAAAGGAATGGAAAATCGTAAAACCATTGTAATGCAATCGCATTTAGATATGGTACATCAAAAAAATTCTGATACAGTTTTTGATTTCGATACCGAAGGAATTAAAATGAAGATAGAAGGTGATTGGGTAAAAGCTGAAGGAACTACTTTAGGTGCAGATAATGGTTTAGGTGTTGCAGCAATAATGGCAGTTTTAGCCTCGAAAGAAATAAAACACCCTGCAGTTGAAGCATTGTTCACTATCGATGAAGAAACAGGTATGACAGGTGCTATGGGTTTACAAGCTGGATATTTAGATGGTGAAATTCTATTAAATTTAGATACTGAGGAAGATGATGAAATTGATATTGGTTGTGCTGGTGGAATTGATATTACAATAGAAAACTCTTATAATGAAGTACATACACCAACAAATAGTATGGGTTACACATTAGCTGTTACCGGATTAAATGGAGGTCATTCTGGTATGGATATTCATAGAGGTTTAGGAAATGCTAATAAAATAATGAACCGTGTTTTATATGCAGTTCAAGACTATATTCGTATCTCTGAAATTAATGGTGGTAGTTTACGTAACGCAATTCCAAGAGAAAGTTTTGCTATAATTTCTGTTTACAATTCTCAAAAGGACATTTTCTTAAAATCCTTAAAAAAGATTACTAAACAAATTAAAAAAGAACTAAAAACTATTGATCCAAATTTAGAAATAATTGCTGAAAAAGTCACAATGCCTAATAAAGTGATGACAGCAATTAGTCAAACTACATTATTAAAAACAATTTACGCTGCGCATAATGGTGTTTATAGAATGAGCAACGATATGGAAGGTTTGGTTGAGACTTCTAACAATATTGCACGTGTTATTGTAAAAAATGAGTTTATCAAAATACTTTGTTTAACAAGATCATCTGTAGAAACTTCTAAAACTGATTTAGCCAATGCTATTACAGCAACATTTGAGTTAGCTGGTTACGATGTTTCTTTATCTGGTTCATATCCTGGTTGGAAACCAAATGTAGATTCACAAATTCTAAATGTTTTAACTGAAACTTACGAAAAACTATTTAATAGTAAAGCGGATGTTGTCGCTTGTCACGCTGGTTTAGAGTGTGGTATTTTAGGAACTAATTATCCTGAAATGGATATGATTTCTTTTGGACCTACAATTCATGGAGCTCACTCACCTGATGAAAGAGCAAATATAAAATCTAGTCAAAAATTTTGGAAATTTTTACTAACAATTTTAGAAAATATTCCTGTAAAAAAATAAGAATATTAAATATCGCAAAAACCAGTTTTTAATACTGTTTTTTGTAAGAACACTTTAACTCCGTTAAGCAACTCAATGTTTAGCGGAGTTTTTTTTATAAAATTGATTTAAAAAAATCCATTGCTTAACATTTTAAAGCGCCATAATTTTAACAAATTTATAAGATTTCTCCTTTTATAATTTATAGTAACTTTAAAGTCTATTATAAAAAATCAATTATAAACCAATATTAACTCTAAATTTATTATGCAATTTTTAAAAGCAAGTTTAAGCTTACTCCTATTATGTGTTACATTATTTAGTTATTCTCAATCAGCTGAAACCTATTTTACACAACATCCAACTTTAGCTCCTGATGCTGATTTCATAATATTTAGTTACGACAGTGATTTATGGAAAGTCACTACAGAAGGAGGAAATGCACAAAGATTGACTGCCATGCAAGGCAACGAAACAAACCCAAGTATATCTCCAGATGGTAAATGGGTAGCTTTTTCTAGCAATCAGTATGGAAATAGTGATGTTTATTTAATGCCCATAAAAGGTGGAACAATTACACAGTTAACATTTCACGACAGTAATGACGTGGTTAGTTCTTGGAGTTGGGATAATTCTAAGATCTACTTTACTTCCGGCCGTTACAATAATATTACAACCTATAGTGTAAATATTGATGGAGGAACACCTGAAAGAGTTTTCGATCACTATTTTAATACGATTCATAATGTAATTGAAAATCCGTTAAACGATGAAATTTATTTTAACGAATCCTGGGAAAGTGGACGATTTGCACATAGAAAACGCTACAAAGGCGATTACAATCCAGATATAAAATCATACAATACAAAAACAAAAGAATTTAAAAAACATACAACATATCGAGGAAAAGATTTTGCGGTAACTTTTGATAAAAGTGGAAACCTATATTTTAAATCTGATGAGGCAAATGGAGAATATAATTTATATACGATTCAAAACGGAGAAAAAAAGCAATTAACTACATTTGAAACTTCTATTATGTGGCCAAAAGTAAGTGCCAACGGAAAAAAAATAGTTTTTAGAAGAGATTATCAAATTCATGTATACGATGTTGCTTCAGGAAAAACTTCAAAACCTACAATTAATATTATTAAAAATAATACTTTAGAAAAGGCACAATCTTATACTGTAAAAGGAAAAATAAGCAATTTTGATGTTTCTTCAGATGAGAAAAAAATGGCATTTGTTTCCAGAGGGAAGTTATTTATTTCTGATATTGAAGGTAAGTTTGTAAAAGAAATTAAAACGAATCCAAATGAAGCGGTGCAAGAAGTAAAATGGTTAAAAAACAATAAAACCTTATTGTATTCACAATCTTATAAAGGCTATTACAATTGGTTTATAATTGATGCAGATGGAACTTCAAAAGAAAAACAATTAACTAAGGTTACTAAAAACAACCGTCAAATTACATTTAATAGCGATGTGTCAAAAGGTGTTTATTTAAGCGGCAGAAACGATATTTGCTTACTCGATTTAACTACTTTTAAAAATGAAATTATTGTAAGTGACGAACTTTGGGCTTTCAACAATTCAAACCCATATTTTTCTCCAGACGATAAGTATATAATTTACAATGCTTACAGAGATTTTGAAACAGATGTTTTTACTTATAACCTGGCTTCAAAAAAAATAGAGAATTTAACAAATACAAAAGTTTCTGAATCTGAACCAATTTGGTCTCCAGATGGGAAATATGTATATTTTTCTTCAGATAAATTACAACCAAATTATCCATTTGGCACTACAAATTCTAAAATTTACCAAATGGCATTGGATAAGTTTGAAGCTCCTTTTAAATTAGAAGAAGTTTCTAAATTATTTAAAGAAGATGATAAAAAGGCTGAAAAGAAAGATTCAAAAGATAAAAAAGGTGATGATAAAAAAGAGGAACCTA